>JAEWEW010000358.1 GCA_023389175.1 Pseudomonadota bacterium
GCCGTGCTGGCCGCGGACGCGCACCACACCATCGTGCCCGCCGAGGCGGTCAAGTGGGGGCCGGCGCCGCCGTCCCTGCCGCCCGGCGCGCAGGCAAGCGCCCTGCTCGGCAGCCCCGCCAAGCCCGGGCCGTTCGTGCTGCGGCTGCGATTCCCGCACGGATTCGTCGTGCCGCCCCACCGCCACTCCAAGGACGAGATGGTGACGGTCATCTCTGGCCGCTTCGGCGTCGCGGCCAGCGAGAAGGCCGAGCTCGTTCCGGACAAGCTGCTGTCACCCGGCAGCTTCGTCCACCTGCCCGCCGGCATGCCGCACTTCGCCTGGGCCGAAGGCGAAACGGTGGTGCAGATCAACGGCAACGGTCCGTTCGACGTGGTCTACGTGAATCCGGCAGACGACCCGCGCAAGCAATGACGCTGCGACGCCGGCCGCATAGAATGGCCGCGGCCGGCGCATCCGCGCGGCATCGCCTGCGGCAACGGGAGTGGCATCGATGGAACTTCGCAAGCTCGGCAACGGACCGGCGGTCGGCGCCATCGGTTTCGGCTGCATGGGCATGTCGGAGTTCTACGGCGAGACCGACGACGCGCAATCGCTCGAGACGCTCGCCCACGCCTTCGATGCCGGGGTCACGCTGTTCGACACCGCCGACATCTACGGCTTCGGCCACAACGAGCGGCTGCTCGGCCGCTTCATCCGCGACAAGCGCGACCGCGTCGTGGTCGCAACGAAGGCCGGCATCGTCCGCGTCCGGGAGGATCCGTCGCGACGCGGCGTCGACAATTCGCCCGGTTATCTGGTGCAGCACTGCGAGGCGTCGCTCGCGCGGCTGGGCACCGACCATGTGGACCTCTTCTACCTGCACCGGATCGATCCGGCCACGCCGCTCGAGGACTCGATCGGCACGCTCGCCCGGCTGGCGGAAGCGGGGAAGATCCGCGGCATCGGTCTCTCCAACGTGACGCTCGAGACGGTGCTCGCGGCCCATCGGATCCATCCGGTCACCGCGGTGCAGAACGAGTTCTCGCTGTTCACCCGCACGGACCAGGATCGGCTGCTGCCCGAGCTCGGCCGGCTGGGCATCGCCTATGTGCCGTACTCGCCGCTCGGACGCGGCATGCTGACCGGCGGCTCGCAGGCGGGCACGCTCGCGAGCGACGACTTCCGGCGCAACCTGCCGCGCTTCGCGACGCAGGCCTTGGCGCAGAACCGGCGCCTGGTGGCCGCCCTCGAGACGATGGCAGGCCGCCGCGGCGCCACGCCTGCCCAGGTGGCACTCGCCTGGGTGCTGGCGCAGGGGCCGCATGTCATCCCGATCCCCGGCACGAAACGCATCCGCTACCTGGACGAGAACCTGGCGGCCGCCGACATCCGGCTGGCGGCCGACGAGATCGCGGCACTGCAGGCGATCTTCCGGCCGGAAGCGGTGAGCGGCGACCCCTATCCGGACATGTCATTCATGCGCTGAGGACGGGCGGAAACCCTGATACCCCGGACTTTTCGCCAAGCTACAATTCCCCTCCTTCACGGAGGAGATTGCCCATGAAACGCCGCTTTCTGCTGAAGGCCGGCGCGGCCGGCTCGGTCACGCTCGCTGCCCCCCTCATCCTGACCAGCGCCGCGCGTGCTGCGGACTATCGCCCTGAATACAAGGTCTCGACCGTGGTCGGCACTGCCTTCCCCTGGGGCAAGGGCGGGCAGATCTGGATCGACCTGGTGCGCGAGCGCACCCAGGGCCGGATCAACATGAAGCTGTACCCGGGCGTCTCGCTGGTGAACGGCGACCAGACCCGCGAGTTCAGCGCCATGCGGCAGGGCGTGATCGACCTCGCGGTCGGTTCCACCATCAACTGGTCGCCGCAGATCCGCCAGCTCAACCTCTTCTCGCTGCCGTTCCTTTCGAAGGACCATGCCGGCCTGGACGCGCTGACGCAGGGCGACGTCGGCAAGGAGATCATGCAGATCGTGGAGAAGGCCGGCGTGGTGCCGCTCGCCTGGGGCGAGAACGGCTTCCGCGAGGTGACCAACTCCAAGCGCGAGATCCGCTCGCCGGCCGACATGAAGGGGCTCAAGTTCCGCGTGGTCGGCTCGCCGATCTTCAACGACACCTTCACCGCGCTCGGCGCCAACCCGACGCAGATGAGCTGGGCCGACGCGCAGCCGGCGCTCGCCTCGGGCGCGGTCGAGGGCCAGGAGAACCCGATGCACATCTTCACGGCGGCCAAGCTGCACACGCTGTCGCAGAAGTTCGTGACCCGGTGGGGCTATGTCGCGGATCCGCTCATCTTCGCGGCCAACCGGGAAGTGTGGGAATCGTGGACGCCGCAGGATCGCGAGATCGTGCGCAAGGCGGCGATCGAGGCCGGCAAGCAGGAGATCGCGCTCACCCGCAAGGGCCTGACGCCGGACGACATGTCGATGATCAAGGAGGTCGAAGGGCTGGGCGTGAAGGTCACGGAGCTTTCCGACGCAGACAAGCAGGCGTTCCAGAAGGTGCTGCAGCCGGTCTACGAGAAGTGGAGCAAGCAGGTGGGCACGGACCTGGTGAAGCGCGCCGAGGCGGCGGTCGCCAAGTCCCGCAAGTCCTGAGCGGCGCCCGACGCTTTCCATGAGCGCCCCCGCACGGCCGCCCGGAGGGGGCGCTCTCCTCCCACGGGGAGGATGGCGCGCTTCGCGCCAGGAGGGCAGTCCATGACCGAGGACGGCCGGCAAGAGGCGACCGGCCGCTGCATCGAGGACTGGATCGGCGCGGCGACCATGCTCGCGCTCGCGCTGATCACTTTCGTCAACGTGGTGGTCCGCTACCTGACCAATCAGTCCTTCGCCTGGAGCGAGGAGATCTCGATCTCGCTCATGGTAGTGCTGACCCTGGTGGCGGGCAGCGCCGCGGTCCTGCGCGACCGGCACATCCGCATCGAGATGCTGTTTGATGCGGGCTCCGCGGGCCGGCGCCGGCAGCTCGCGCTCCTGTCGGCCCTGGCCACCGTCGTCGCGTTCCTCGTGCTGGCCTCGCTCGGGACCCGACTTGCCTGGGATGACTACAAGTACGAGGTGACCTCGCCGGGCATCGGCGTACCGCAGTGGTGGTACACCATCTGGCTGCCGGTGCTCTCGGCCGTCGTGGCGTTCCGCGGCATGCAGCGCTTGGTGCGGCTCTTCCTGCGTCGATGATCAGCGTCTCGATCTTCGTCGTCTTCATCGGCCTGATGCTGGCCGGCGTGCCGATCGGCGTCGCGCTGATGCTTGGCGGCGCGGTGGGAATCGGCTTCGGCCACCTCGGCTGGCTCTCGATTCCCAACAACTTCTACGCCGGAATCGCCAAGTATCCCCTGCTCGCCCTGCCGATGTTCGTGCTGGTGGGCGCGATCTTCGAGCGCTCCGGTGTCGCCCGGCGGCTGGTGGACTTCGCCATCGCCATCGTCGGCCGCGGGCCCGGCATGCTGCCGGTGGTCGCGATCGGGGTGGCGATGTTCATGGGCGGCATCTCCGGCTCCGGCCCCGCGACCGCCGCTGCGGTCGGCGCGGTGGTGCTGGTATCGATGGGCAAGGCCGGCTATCCGCCGGCCTACTCGGCCTCGGTGATCGGCTCGGCGGCAGCGCTCGACATCCTGATACCGCCCTCGATCGCCTTCATCGTCTACTCCGTCCTCGTGCCGGGCGCCTCGGTGCCGGCGCTCTTCGCCGCGGGGCTGGTGCCCGGCCTGCTCGCCGGCCTCGGACTGATGATTCCCGCCGTGTGGCTGGCAAGGCGGCACGGCATGGGCGGCAAGGATGCGGACCAGCCGCGGCCGCCCTTCTTCAAGGCGCTGCGCGAGGCGAGCTGGGGCCTGTTCGCGCCGGTGCTCATCCTGGGCGGCATGCGCCTCGGCTGGTTCACGCCCACTGAAGCGGCGGTGGTCGCGGTGGCCTACGGCTTCTTCGTCGGCGTGGTGGTCTACCGCACCATCGGCTGGCGCGAGGCCTGGGAGATCCTGATGGATGCTGCCGAGACCTCCGGCGTCATCATGATCGTGATCGCGCTCGCCAGCATCTTCGCGTACGCGGTGAGCACCCTCGGCATCGTCGACCCGGTGGCGCGGGCAGTCGCCGACAGCGGCATCGGCTCGATGAGCGCCCTCGCGGTGATCCTGGTTCTGCTGCTCTTCATCGGGATGGTGCTGGACGGCGTCTCGATCTACCTCATCTTCGTGCCGCTGCTCATGCCCCTCATGCGGACCTTCAACTGGGATCCGGTGTGGTTCGGCGTGCTGATCACCTTCATGGTGGCGATCGGCCAGTTCACGCCGCCGATGGCGGTGAACCTGATGGTGTCTTGCCGTCTTGCGGGCGTGCGCATCGAAAGCACCATCCCGTGGGTGATGTGGTTCGTCTTCTGCCTGCTGCTGATCCTGGCGGTGCTGGTGGCGGTGCCGGAGCTTTCGCTTTGGCTGCCGCGGGCGCTGGGGTACTAGGGTCGCGGCGCGCAGGAGCGCTATCCGGCCGCGACGACAGCGACCGGACAGGCCGCCTCGTCGCTCAGCCCGGTATCAGCTAGAGGTGGCGTGCGTGACCTTCTCGATGAACGCGGCGACGCTGTCGCCCACCGCGATGCCGGCCGCCGCCGCCGCCCGGTTGACGCAGGACACGACGCCCTCCGAGTAGACCGAGCGGCCGTCACCGATGCGCGCGCTGTCGGCAGTGACGGTGGCCGCGGCGATCCCGCGCGCATCCAGCGCCGGCAGGCGCGACATGCCGGCGCGGTCCTTGCCGAAGCCGGCGTCCGAGTACACCGCGGCCAGCGCATCCACCTTGATGGCGGTCTTCGGATCGCCGCCGAGCAACCCGCCGTGCGAAGCCGATATCACGATCGCGCCGGCATCCCCCGGTTCGACCAGCGAGATCGAATCCATCACGACCACCTTCGGCAGGCCGGGCTCGTCGCGCGCGACGAAGCGCGCCTCGGCCTGCGCGGGAACCGGTTGCCGCGGCGGCGTGGCCGCGCGC
>JAEWEW010000218.1 GCA_023389175.1 Pseudomonadota bacterium
ATGCGGCCGTGGCAGCAGCCGCAGGCTCGCGCCGAGCGCGTCGAGCAGCTCCGGCCGCGACCGCAAGGTCGCGAGCAGCCTGCCGGCGAGCAACGCGCGGCCGGCTCGCCACGCCAGCCAGGCGGCACCCGCCGCCAGCAGCACCAGCCCGGCGGTGCCGCCCCAGCCTTCCAGCGCGCCGACGATCTGCTCGACCTGCTGATGCAAGGCCATGCCGAGGCCGAGCGCAACGGCAGACCACAACGCGCTGGCGGCAAGGTCGATGGCGATGAAGCTGCCCGCGTGCATCCTCGCCGCACCGGCGAGCGGCGGCACGACCAGCGACAGGCCGGGAACGAACTTGCTCGCCACCAGGGCGAGCGCGCGGCGTCTCTCGAACGTGCCTTCGCTGCGGCTCATGCACGACTGGGGCGAGGACGAGACGCGGCAGAGCAGGCCGAGCAGCGAGCGCCCCCAGCGCCGGCCCGCCAGGTACCAGGCGTAGTCCGCGATCAGCGACGCGACGGTGGCCGCGGCGAACGCGACGGCAAGGAAACGCAGGTCGGCCACGCCGTGCGCACCGGCCAGCAGCAGGAATGGCAGCGCCGGGATAGGCGCGCCCAGCCGCTCCAGCAGCACGGTGACGAAGACCGAAACCGACCCGTGGTCGGTGAGGAAGGCGATGAAGTTGTCCATGGCGCCTTGGTTAGATGGGGGCGGATTCCCGGAAGTAAACCGGCACCGGGAATCCACCGTCGCGACGCCTGCGACCGGCTTCGTAGCCGACCGCTCGCCACGCCGGTCCCAGGGCGTCAGCTCTCAGGGCGCCAGGTCGAACACCAGAACTTCGGCGTCGCGACCGGACCCGAGCTCGACCCGGGCTTCGCCCTCGAGCATGGCCGCGTCCCCGCCCTCGAGACGCTCGCCGTTGACCTCCAGCTGTCCGCGCACCAGGTGCACATAGACCTTGCGGTGCGGATCGACCGCAAGCGTCGCCCGCTCGTCACCGTCGAGCAGCGCGGCATACATGCGGGCGTCGGCGTTGATCGTGACCGACCCGGACGCGCCGTCCGGGGAAGCCACCAGGCGCAGCCTGCCGCGCTTTTCCTGCTCCGGAAAGGTCTTCTGCTCGTAGCCGGGCTGGATGCCGCGGTACTTCGGCAGGATCCAGATCTGCAGGAAGTGCGTCGTTCGATCCTTCGCGTGGTTGAACTCGCTGTGCTGCACGCCCGTGCCGGCGCTCATGCGCTGGACGTCGCCCGGCGGAATCGTCTCGACATTCCCCAAGGTGTCGCGATGGGCCAGCTCGCCGGCAAGCACGTAGCTGATGATCTCCATGTCCCGGTGGCCGTGGGTGCCGAAGCCCTGGCCGGCGGCCACGCGGTCCTCGTTGATCACGCGCAGGTTGCCGAAGCCCATGTGCGCCGGATCATAGTAGTCGGCGAACGAGAAGCTGTGGTACGACTTGAGCCAGCCATGATCGGCATGGCCGCGGTCCCGCGACTTGCGAAGTCGAATCATTGAAACCTCCCCTGCGCAATGTTGGTCGGTTACCAGATGGGGACGATGAGGCCGCTCAGTACCTCGAAAACTGGAACGCAGCGTTCACGATCGCGCGACGGCCCTGCCCGCCCTGGACAGGCCGTGCTCGCGGCCTATGGTCCTCCGGTTCGCATCGCCTGAAGCGGCGATCAGCTGCAGGCCCCGTGGCGCTCCTTGATCGTGCGCATCACCAGGTCGGGATCCTGCTGCCACCAGTGGTTGGAGAAGATCTCCACCTCGTGCATGCCGTCGTAGCCCTGCGCTTCCACCATGGCGCGCAGCGCCGGCAGGTCGATCACGCCGTCGCCCATCATGCCGCGGTCGTTGAGCAGGTCCGTCGTCGGCACCAGCCAGTCGCAGATGTGGTAGCCGAGCAGGCGCTCGCGGCCGATGCGGGCAATCGCCCGGGCGAGGCCCGGGTCCCACCATACGTGATACGCATCCACCGCGACACCGATCGCGCCGGAGGCCGGCTCGCCGGCCGCGCGCGGCTCGAGCGCATCGCAGATGTCAAGCGCCTGGTCGATGGTGTTGACGCAGGCCCGGTCGGCACAGTACATCGGGTGCAGCGGCTCGATCGCGAGCGGCACCTTGCAGGCACGGGCGTGATCGAGCAGCGCGGCGATGCCGTCGATCACCATCTGGCGCGCACCCGGCAGGTCCCGGGTGCCGGGCACGATCCCGCCCACCACCAGCACCAGGCAGCGGGCGCCGAGCGTGGCCGCATCGTCCACCGCACGGCGGTTGTCCTGGAGCGCAGCCTGGCGCCCGGCAGCATCGGCCGCCGGGAACATGCCGCCGCGACAGAGGCCCGTCACCTGGAGCCCGTTCGCCCGGATGAGGCGCGCCGCCTCTTCGACGCCGAGCTCCGCCAGCTTGTCGCGCCACGGCGAAATGCCGCGCACCTCGTGCCGGGCGCAGGCCTCGATCATCTGGCGCAGGTTCCACTGCCGGGCCACGGTCGCGGTGTTGAGCGAGAGCTTTGCCGCGGGTGGAGGCCGGTACCCCGCGGGCCGGCGTGCCGACGCCGCGGCCGCGGCAGGCGTGCCGGTCATCTCGCCGCCCCGGCGTCGAGGCCCTGCGTCGCCATCAGCTGCGTCATCCGCGCGCACGCGAGCGCCGGGTCCTGGAGCAGGCCCGCCGCGTCGGCCAGCCGGAAGAGCTCGGCAAGGTGCAGCAG
>JAEWEW010000294.1 GCA_023389175.1 Pseudomonadota bacterium
GGTCTACGAGGTGGCGCAGGAATCGCCGCTCGAGCCGGCGCGCAACCTGTCCGCGCGCCTGGGCAACCGGGTGCTGGTCAAGCGCGAGGACATGCAGTCGGTGTTCTCCTTCAAGCTGCGCGGCGCCTACAACAAGATGGTGAACCTGAGCCCGGCCGAGCTGGAGCGCGGCGTGATCGCGGCCTCGGCGGGCAACCATGCGCAGGGCGTCGCGCTTGCCGCTCAGCGTCTCGGCTGCCGCGCGGTGATCGTGATGCCGGTCACCACGCCGCAGCTGAAGATCGACGCGGTCACCGCCCGCGGTGCCGTCGCGGTCCTGCACGGCGATTCCTACAGCGACGCCTATCGTCACGCGCTCTCGCTGCAGGCGGCCGAAGGACTCAGCTTCGTCCATCCGTTCGACGATCCGGACGTCATCGCCGGGCAGGGCACCATCGGCATGGAGATCCTGCGCCAGCACCAGGGCCCGATCGAGGCGATCTTCGTCGCCATCGGCGGCGGCGGCCTCATTTCCGGCGTGGCAGCCTTCGTGAAGCAGGTCCGCCCGGAGGTGCGCATCATCGGCGTGCAGACCCACGATTCCAACGCGATGGCGTTGTCGCTCGCCGCCGGACGGCCGATCGAGCTGGCCGAAGTCGGCCTCTTCTCGGACGGCACCGCGGTGAAGCGGGTCGGGGACGAAACCTTCCGCCTCTGCCGCCAGCTTGTCGACGACATCGTCCTGGTCGATACCGACCAGATCTGCGCGGCGATCAAGGACGTCTTCGAGGACCATCGCGCGGTGCTGGAGCCGGCCGGCGCGCTCGCGGTGGCCGGGCTGAAGTCATGGGTCGAGCGCACCGGCACCACCGATCGATCCCTGGTGGCGATCGCCTGCGGCGCCAACATGAACTTCGACCGCCTGCGCTTCGTCTCCGAACGGGCCGAGGTCGGCGAGCGCCGCGAGGCGGTGTTCGCGGTCACCATCCCGGAGGAGCGCGGCAGCTTCCGCCGCTTCTGCGAAATCGTCGGTCCGCGCAACGTCACCGAATTCAACTACCGGATCGCCGGCAGCGACGAGGCGCACGTGTTCGTCGGCATGCAGATCGGCAGCCGCGCCGAGGCGGCCGACATGGCGCGGGCCTTCGAGGCCGCCGGCTTCCCGACGCTGGACCTCACCGACGACGAGCTCGCGAAGCTGCACATCCGGCACCTGGTCGGCGGCCGTTCCGAGCTGGCGCGCGACGAGACGCTGTTTCGCTTCGAGTTTCCCGAACGCCCCGGCGCGCTGATGAAGTTCCTGGCGAGCATGAGCCCGAACTGGAACATCTCGCTATTCCACTACCGGAACCACGGGGACGACCACGGCCGGATCCTGGTCGGCATGCAGGTGCCGCCGGCCGACCGGGCGGATTTCGACCGGTTCCTCGCGACGCTCGGCTATCGCTACTGGAACGAAACCGAAAATCCGTCCTACCGGCTGTTCCTGTCGGCGCAGCCGGCCCCGAACCGGCTGCGGGCGGTCGGCTAGCGCCCCCGCCGGACCGCCGCGTCGTCCGGCCGTTCTGTCAGGCCGCAGCAAGCTTCAAACCCGACCGCGCCTGAAAGCATCGTCGCGACTTGGCGTTTACCCTTGTTATTGCTCCAGGCTTGGTCCAGAGCCTTGCAGACCGCTGTAACCAGATGTTATATGGGACTTTGGGGCCACCGGAGTACAAACAAGGATGCGAGTAGCGATCATCGGGGAGGACGAGGCCGCCTGTGCCCGGTTGGCGGACGCCCTCCTGGAAATCGGCGCAAGCTGCCATCTTTTCAACGGCACGCGGTCCTTTCTCAGCGTCCTTCCCCGGGACAGCTACGACGCCTGCATCCTGGACAGTGACCCCTCGGGACGCGATTTCGCAGCCTTCCTGAAGACGTTGGAGGAGCGGCGCCAGATGCTGCAGTTGCTGATCCTGGCCGACGAAGACCGGGCGGTCGACCTGGTGGGCGAGCTCGACGGGCGTCACGACTTCCTCCTCAAGCCGGTCCGGACGGCCGAGCTGCGCGCCCGGCTCGCCGCCCTGATCCGCCGGGCCACACCGGGATCGACCCGCGACGACGTCTTCGAGTACGACCGCTTCAGCTTCGACCTGAAGACGCTCGAGGTACGGGACAACGGCACCGAAGTGGAGCTGACCCAGAAGGAGTTCCAGCTGGCCATGCTGCTGCTCTCGAACATCGGCAAGCCGCTCTCGCGTGCCCACATCCGGGAGTCGGTGTGGGGCCGCAACTCGGAGGTGCCATCGCGCACCCTCGATACGCATGTCTCGCGGGTGCGGACCAAGCTCGGCCTGCGGCCGGAGTCCGGCTATCTGCTCGCTCCGGTCTACAGCTACGGCTATCGGCTGGAGAACCTGCGCGCTGCGCGCGAATCGGCCGCGGCCGACGCCGAGGACGACGCCGCGTCCGGCTCCGCGCCCAACCGGGCCTGAACGCGGACACGGCGGCGGCCGTGCGCAAAGCTGCCCGCCGCCCCCGACCGGGCGGTATAATGCCCGTGATATCAAGCGCTTGCAGGCCGCTTCCCGGCCCTGGCTGATGTCCCTCTGATGGCACTGCTCACTCTCGGACTCAACCACGCGACCGCCCCGCTCTCGCTGCGCGAGAAGGTCGCCTATCCCACCATGGATGCGGTCGGCAAGGCGCTGGCGGATCTTCGGCTGCGCATGAAGGGGCTCGCGCCGGAGGCGGCCATCCTGTCCACCTGCAACCGGACCGAGATCTACTGCACCACCGAGGCGCCGGAGGAAGCCGGCGAAGCGCTCGCGCACTGGTTCGGCGAGCAGCATGGCGTGGGCGGCGCGAGCCTTGACGACCATCTCTACGCGCTGCCGGACCGGCAGGCGGTGCGGCATGCCTTCCGCGTCGCGAGCGGCCTGGATTCCATGGTGCTGGGCGAGCCGCAGATCCTCGGCCAGATGAAGCAGGCCGCGCGGATCGCGCACGGCCGGCAAGCGCTGGGCAGCCACCTGCACCAGCTGTTCCAGCGCTCCTTCGCGGTCGCCAAGGAGGTCCGGACACACACCGCCATCGGCGCGCAATCGGTCTCGATGGCAGCCGCCTCGGTCAAGCTCGCGCAGGGCATCTTCGAGGACCTGCGGGAGCTTTCGGTGCTGCTGATCGGCGCCGGCGAGATGATCGAGCTCTGCGCCACCCATTGGGCGCCGCATCCGGCCCGCATGGTGGTGGCCAACCGGACGCTGGAGCGCGCCCGCGGTCTCGCCAACCGGTTCTCCGCCCAGGCGACCACGCTCGCGGAGCTGCCCCATTCGCTGGCCGGCTTCGACGTCGTGCTGTCCTGCACGGCAAGCTCGCTGCCGCTGATCGGACTCGGCATGGTGGAACGTGCCGTCCGGCAGCGTCGCCACCGGCCGATGCTGATGATCGACCTCGCCGTCCCGCGGGACATCGAAGCCGAAGTGGCACGCCTGGACGACGTCTTCCTCTACACCGTCGACGACCTGCGTTCGCTGGTGGAATCCGGGATGCAAGGCCGCCGAGCCGCCGTGGCCCAGGCCGAGGCGATCATCGACACGCGGGTGCATGCCTTCATGCAGTGGTTGGAGCAGCGAAAGGCGGTGCCGATGATCCGCGAGCTGCACGCGCGCGGCGACGCGCTGCGCGCCGCCGAGGTGGAGAAGGCGCGCCGCATGCTCGCCCGCGGCGAGGACCCCCAGGTGGTGATCGAGGCGCTTTCCGTCGCGCTCACCAACAAGTTCCTGCACGGTTCCACCTCGCTGCTCCACCGCGAGGGGCTGCGGGATACCAAGCTCACCGGCATCCTCGCCGAGCTGCTGCCGGCGCCGCGCAGGTGAAGCCGTCGCTGCAGGCCCGCCTCTCCCGCATGGAGACGCGGCTCGACGAGGTGACGGCCGCCCTCTCCAGCGAGGAGGTCGCGCGGGACCTGAAGCTGCTGCGCCAGCTCAACCAGGAGCACACCGAGGTAAGCGAGGTGCTCGACCACTATGCCGCCTGGCGCCAGGCGGGCGAGGACCTGGAGGCGGCCCGGCAGATGGCGTCGGATCCCCAGATGCGGGAGTACGCGGAGGAAGAACTTTCGGCGGCCGAGGAGCGGCGTGACGCCGAGCTCGCCGCCATCGAGCGGCTGCTCCTGCCGCGCGACCCGGACGACCGGCGCGATGCGATCGTGGAGATCCGCGCCGGCACCGACGGCGACGAAAGCGCGCTCTTCGCCGGCGACCTGCTGCGGATGTATCTGCGCTACGCGGAGCGGCGCGGCTGGAAGACGGAAATCCTCTCGGCCAGCGAATCGGAGCTCGGCGGCTACCGCGAGGTCATCTTCCAGGTCACCGGAGAATCGATCTTTGGCCGGCTCAAGTTCGAGTCCGGCGTGCACCGCGTGCAGCGCGTGCCGGCCACCGAGGCGCAAGGCCGCATCCACACGTCCGCCTGCACGGTGGCCGTCATGGCCGAGGCCGACGACCTCGGCGAAGTGCAGGTCGGACCGGACGAGCTTCGCATCGACGTCTACCGTGCCTCCGGCGCGGGCGGCCAGCATGTCAACAAGACCGAATCCGCGGTGCGGATCACCCACCTGCCGAGCGGCATCGTCGCCGAATGCCAGGACGAGCGTTCCCAGCACCGCAACCGAGAGAAGGCAATGAAGGTGCTGCTCACCCGGCTGCGCGACGTGCAGGAGCGTGAAGCGCACGCGCGCGAGGCGGCACACCGGAAGTCGCTGGTCGGAAGCGGTGACCGGTCCGAGCGGATCCGCACCTACAACTTTCCGCAGGGACGGGTGACGGACCACCGAATCAACCTCACGCTGTACAAGCTGCAGTCGGTGATGGACGGCGACCTGGACGAGCTCACGAACGCGCTGATCCAGGCGCAGATCGCCGAGCAGGTGGCAGCGCTCGAAGAAGCGGCATGAGGCCGGCGGCGCAGTCCCACGCCGCGACCTACGACGGCCTGCTCGCCAGGGCGATGCTCGACCATGCCCTGCCCCGCGCCGAGGCCCGCATCCTGCTCGGGGCCGCGAGCGGACGTTCCGCCGAATGGCTGATCGCGCATGGTGACGACGAGCCGGCGGCCGACGTGGCGGCGCGCTTCGCCGGGCTGGCCGGGCGGCGCGGACGCGGCGAGCCGGTCGCCTACCTCACCGGCAAGCGGGAGTTCCACGGCCGGCCGTTCCGGGTCGGCCCGGCGGTCCTGATACCGCGTCCGGAAACCGAGTGCCTGGTCGCGCTGGCGCTCGAAGCGCTCACCGGCGTCGACGCGCCGCGGGTGCTCGACCTCGGCACCGGCAGCGGGGCGATCGCGGTGACGATCGCGCTGGAACGACCGGACGCGACGGTGGTGGCGACCGACGCGAGCGACGAGGCGCTCGCGCTGGCCCGTGCCAATGCCGCCGCGCTCGGCGCGGCCGGGATCGCGTTTTGTTCCGGCGACTGGTGGCAGGCGCTGCGCCCGGACGAGCCGGCCTTCCACCTGGTGGTGACCAACCCGCCATACGTGGCGGACACCGATGCCCATCTCCAGCGCGGCGACCTGCGCTTCGAGCCGCGGCGGGCGCTCGCGGCCGGGCCGGATGGCGGCGATGCGATGCGCAGCATCGCGGCCGGCGCACCGGCGCGCCTGCTGGCCGGCGGCCATCTGCTCATCGAGCACGGCTTCGAGCAAGGCGCTTTCTGCCGGACCCTGCTGGCGACCCACGGCTTCGAGGCCATCCGCACGCATGCGGACCTCGGCGGGCGCGAACGCGTCACGGCCGGGCGTCGGCCGGCCCCACGGGCACGATGATCGCTCGGTCAAGGCCTCGCGATTTGCCTTCGCCGCACCGTTTCAGTATCTTGATCTCAACCCAACAGCACGCAGCGAGAACGTCATGGACGCCAAGGAATTCATCCAGAGAACAGTCTCCGAGCACCCGGTCGTCCTGTTCATGAAAGGCACCGCCCAGTTTCCCCAGTGCGGCTTCTCCGGCCGGGCCATCCAGGTCCTCAAGGGAAGCGGCGTGAAGCACATGGTCACGGTCAACGTCCTGGAGGACGAGGAAGTGCGCCAGGGCGTGAAGGACTTCTCCAATTGGC
>JAEWEW010000319.1 GCA_023389175.1 Pseudomonadota bacterium
AGATCAGGCCGTCGATCTTGCGGTCCTTGATGGCATTCACGCCCTCGGCGACCGAAAGCCGCTCGCGAGTGACATCCTTCTCGATGCCGGCCGCCTCCAGCAGCCGCAGCGCGAGCAGCTCGGTGCCGCTGTTCGGCTCACCGGTCGAGATGCGCTTGCCCTTGAAGTCGGCAACCGACTTGATGCCGGAGGACTCGGTGGTCACGACATGGACCTTGTTGGGGTAGAGCACCATCAAGGTGCGCGCTTCGACCTTGCGGCCCTTGAACTTGCCGAGCCCGCTCGCCGCGTCCCAGGCGGCGTCGGCCATCGTGAGACCGAAGTCCTGCTTGCCCTGCCCGATCAACTGGAGGTTCGCCACCGAGGCGCCGGTGACCTCGGCAGTGGCCTGCCAGCCGGGGACGTGCTTGGAAAGGATATCGGCCATGCCGCCGCCAAGCGGGTAGTACACGCCCCCGGTGCCGCCGGTGCCGATCGAAAGGCGCTTGGTGTCCTGTGCGCCGGCGGTCGCGGTGGCGCCGACCAGCGCGGTGGCCACGAGTGCCAACAACAGCTTTCTCATCTGATCTCCTGGTTCGGGGACGCTTCTCGCGGCACGTGCCATCGCGATGGCGCAATGCAGCGACGCGCCCGTTGTTCACGAATAACGCTGCAGAGAAACGCGCGGATCATAGCAGCGCGTCCCGGTGCGCTGAATCGAGACTTACCCCACGCCGACCTGGTTTTCCGCCGGATCGTCGGGAAATCCCGGGGGCATCCGGCCCCATTCGGGGCGCATCCGGGCCCGCGATCACTGTGGCAATGTCGACGTCGCAGGTATAATCGGCCCCATCTTCAGCCATGCTCGGACCAGGCCCGAAGGGCGCCGCCAGGAGTTCGGCGGCCCATGTCGTGACCGCCGGTCCGTCCGAATGATAGAGCCCGAGCAAGACCCAGAGCCTCGACCGCGACCGCGGTACAGCAACGTATCCCGCCCCGCCCTGCCTGCAGCGGCCGCCCCGCCCTCCAGTCGCGCTCACATGCGACGACCCCCTCGCCGACCTTCCCCCCGACGTGTCGCGTTGCGGCTCGCGCCCGCGCCATCGCGCAACCCGGCCCCGGCAGCGCGTCGGGTGAGCTGCCTGGCGACTGCCTGAGCGATGGAATACGCCATCCTCCCCCTCCTCATCGTCCTGAACGGGCTGTTCGCGATGTCGGAGGTCGCGCTGCTCACGGCGCGCAAGGCCCGGCTGGAAAAGCTGGTCTCCGACGGCGACCGCTCGGCAGCGGCTGCGCTCGCGCTCGGCGAGAACCCCAACCGGTTCATGTCCACGATCCAGATCGGCATCACCTCGATCGGGATCCTCAACGGCATCGTCGGCGAATCCGCATTTGCCGAGCCGATCGGCCTGTGGCTGCAGGGGTTCGGGGTGCCGGAGAACTATGCTTCCGGCCTCGCCACCGCGCTGGTGGTGGTGGTCGTCACCTACGCGACCATCGTGGTCGGCGAGCTGGTGCCGAAGCGCCTCGGCCAGATCAATCCGGAGTCGGTCGCGAGCTTTGTCGCCCGGCCGATGAGCTTGCTCGCGCTGCTCTCGCGCCCCTTCGTAAGGCTGCTCTCCTCGTCCACGGACCTGGCGCTGAGGCTGCTAGGGGTGGACCCGGCCACCGTGCAGACGGTGACCGAGGAAGAGATCCACGCGATGCTCGCCGAAGGCTCGCATGCCGGCGTGATCGAGCAGAGCGAGCACGCGATGGTCCGCAACGTGTTCCGCCTGGACGAGCGCCAGATCTCCTCGCTGATGGTGCCGCGCAGCGACGTGGTCTTCCTCGACGTCGAGGAGTCGGTGGAAGAGAACCTTGCCAAGGTGGCAGACACGGACCACTCCCGCTTCCCGGTCTGCCGGGGCGGCCTCGACGAAGTGATCGGCTTCGTGCACACCAAGCAGCTCCTAGCCCAGTCCTTGCGAGGCCAGGCGATCGACTTCACGCAGAACCTCCAGGAGATCCTCTACGTTCCGGAGACGCTCACCGGGATGGAGCTGCTGGAGAACATCCGCAGCTCCAACACCCAGATCGCCCTGGTGCTCGACGAGTATGGCGAAGTGCAGGGCCTGATCACGCTGCAGGACCTGCTCGAGGCGATCACCGGCGAGTTCGCGTCGCCCGACGACGAGGACAGCTGGGCGCTGCAGCGCGACGACGGCTCCTGGCTGCTCGACGGCCTGATCCCGATCCCGGAGCTCAAGGACCGGCTCAGCCTGCGCACGGTGCCGGACGAGGGCAAGGCGCGCTACCAGGCGCTGAGCGGCATGCTGATGCTGGTGCTCGGGCGCATGCCGCAGGTTGGGGACACCATCGTCTGGGAGAACTGGCGCCTGGAGGTGGTCGACATGGATGGCAAGCGGGTGGACAAGGTGCTTGCCACGCCGATCGCGAGCGTGACCGGGCCGGACACGGTGCCCCAGGCGGAGGAAGCCGAGTAGCCCCCTACCGCTTGCGCGGCGGCGGCAGGTCCGTGCAGACGCCTTCGTAGACCTCGGCAGCCATCCCGATCGTCTCGCCGAGCGTCGGATGCGGATGGATTGTCCGCCCGATGTCCGTGGCCTCGGCGCCCATCTCGATCGCCAGCGCAAGCTCGCCGATCATGTCGCCCGCGTGGGTGCCGACGATCGCGCCCCCGACGATGCGGTGGGTCTTCTCGTCGAACAGCAGCTTGGTGAAGCCCTCGTCGCGGCCGTTGGCCACCGCGCGGCCCGATGCCGACCATGGGAACACCGCCTTGCCGAGCGTCACGCCCTTCGCCTTCGCCTCGTCCTCCGTGAGCCCGACCCAGGCGACCTCCGGATCCGTGTAGGCGACCGAAGGGATGACCCGCGCGTCGAAGTGGCTCTTCTCGCCGGCGGCCGCCTCGGCCGCGACATGCCCTTCGTGCACTGCCTTGTGCGCCAGCATCGGGGCGCCGACGATGTCGCCGATCGCGAAGATGTGCGGCACGTTGGTGCGCATCTGCGAGTCCACCGGGATGAAGCCGCGGTCGGTCACCGCGACGCCGGCCTGGTCGGCGCCGATGCGCGCGCCGTTCGGCGTGCGGCCCACGGCGCAGAGCACCAGGTCATAGAGCTGGGGCTCGGCCGGTGCCTGCTCCCCTTCGAACCCGACCGAGATGCCCTTCTTCGTCGCCTCGGCCCTCACCGTCCTGCTCTTCAGCATGACCGACGCGAAGCGCTTGGCGTTGAACCGCTGCCAGACGCGGACGAGATCGCGGTCGGCCCCGGTCATGAGCCCGTCGAGCATCTCCACCACGTCGACCTTTGCGCCGAGCGCCGAATAGACCGTCGCCATCTCGAGCCCGATGATGCCGCCGCCGATCACCAGCATCCGCTTGGGCCGATCGCGCAGCAGCAGCGCGCCGGTGGAATCCACGATGCGCGGATCGTCCGGCAGGAACGGCAGCCGCACCGCCTGGCTTCCGGCAGCGATGATGGCCCGGTCGAAGCGCACCACCGTGCGCTCGCCGGTCGGCTCGCGGCCGTCGCCGGCGGTGAGCGAAACCTCGAGATGGTTGGGGCCGATGAACCGCCCCTCCCCGCGAACCACCGCCACCTTGCGGGCCTTGGCCATGCCGGCGAGGCCGCCGGTCATGCGGCCGACCACCTTGTCCTTCCAGGCGCGCAGCTT
>JAEWEW010000336.1 GCA_023389175.1 Pseudomonadota bacterium
CCACCGTGCCGCGCAGCACCGGGCCGCCGGCCGCCTCCGTCGGCCCCGGCGGCGTGCCGCTGCCGGGCCGTCGCCCGGCCTTCAGGTCGGCAACGAAGCCGCCGATCTGCTCGTGCTGCGGCGAGCCGGGGGCCAGCTGCGCGAGCAGCGCCTCCCAGTAGCGCAAGGCGCCGGCGGCATCGTCCCGGGTCACGCGGTAGGCTCCGGCGAGCGCCAGCCCCTTCTGGTTTCCGGGGTCGCGCTGCAGGGCTTCCTGGATGAGCTGCCAGGGCCGCCCCTCCAGCCGGGTCGGCGAGCCCTGCGCGATCGCATCGGCGAGGTCCACGCGGATCTGGGCGGCAAGCTCCGGCGTGGTGCTGTCCACCGCGAGCGCCTTCTCCAGCGCAGCCACCGCGCCGGCGAGGTCGCCGAGCGCCATCTTGGAGCGGCCGAGCAGCAGCCAGCCGTCGGCGGCGTCGGGCGTGGCCTGCAGCCGCCGCTCCAGCTCCGCCACCATGGCCGGCATGTCGGCCCCGCCGGCGGCCAGCCGGAAGTCCGGATCCGCCGCATCGGGCATGCCGGCGAGCCGATAGAAGGCGAGCGGGCCGGCGACGAGGATGCCCGCGATGACCGTCGCCGCGAGCAGGTGGCGGCCGGAGGCACGGGCCGGCTTGCCGCCGGCCGGCGCGAGATCCGCGAGCGCGGACGAGGAGAACTCCATGACGAGGCGCTCGCGATCGGGCGAATCCGGCGGCAGCGCGGCCAGCTCGCGCTCGAGCTCGGCGCGCCGTTCGCGCACGATCGCCTTGTTGAGCTCGCGCGCCTTGTCCTGGTCCGGGGCGGCCGGATCGCGGCTGCGCCCGAACATCGGCCAGAGCACGTATGCCGTGACCAGCAGGCCGAGCGGCGCCAGGACGAGCAGGAGGAAGAGGTTCGACGACAAGGCTAGCGTTCGCGCAGCGCCTCGCGCACCTTGAGCACCGGCTTGAGGACGTAGTCCATCACCGTCTTCTCGCCGGTGCGGATCTCGACCGTCGCGGTCATTCCCGGGATGATCGGCAGCTGGTTGGCCCCGGCGGTCAGGGCGGAGTTGGTGGTGCGCACCAGCACGCGGTAGTAGCTCTCGTCCTCCACCTGCCTTTCCTCGCGCAGCGTATCCGGGCTGATCAGTTCGACATGGCCTTCGAGGCCGCCGTAGATGGCGTAGTCGTAGGCCGTGATCTTCACGGTGGCCGGCAGCCCGGGCCGCAGGAAGGCGACGTCGTGCGGCCGGATCTTCGCCTCCACCAGCAGCCGGTCCTCCAGCGGGACGATCTCCATGATGTCCTCGCCCGGCTGGATCACGCCGCCACGGGTGTTCATGCGGATGTTCTTCACGGTGCCGCGCACCGGGGCGGTGACCACCGTGCGCTTGACCTGGTCCTCGCGGGCAGTGAGCACCTCCTGGGTCTGGGCGAGCTCGGACTCCACCTTGCTCAGCTCGTTGGCGGCGTCGATACGGTACTTGCTCACCCGCTCCTGCATCTGCGCCTGGAGGTCGTTGAACTGGCGGCGCAGGCGCAGCAGGTCGATCTCCGCCACCAGGCCCTTCTTCACCATCGGCTCGGTGATCGCGATCTCGCGCGCGATCAGCGCCCGGCTGGACGAAGCGGTCGCCACCGCCTGGTCGAGCGCCTCCTTGCGGGCGTTGTAGGTGTCGGTCTCGTTCTTCACCACTTCCGGGTCCGCCATCACCTCCGGCGGGAACACCAGCGGCGTGCCGCGGGACTCCGCCCTCAGGCGCGCCGCCGCGGCCTTGAGGCCGATCGCCTTGCTGTAGCCCTCCTGGTACGAGGACCGCGCCTTGGTTTCGTCGATGCGCAGCAGGGGCTGGCCGGGCGTGACGATATCGCCCTCGCGCACCATCATGTCATGCAGGATGCCGCCTTCGAGCGACTGGATCACCTGCTCGCGGCTCGAAGGGATGATGCGCGCGTCGCCCTTGGTGATTTCCTCCAGCCGGCTGCTGCTCGCCCAGACCGCGGCGCAGGTGAGCAGCGCGAACATCAGCGCGAGCAGCAGGAATGCGCCCCACTGGCGATCGTTGACCATCGCCTGCTGCATGTCGCGCATGAAGTCGAAGTCGCTGCCGCTGCCGCGGTAGGCCGGCTCCGCGAAGGCCGAGCGATCCTGCGCCGGGGCGAGCGACGAACGGGCCCCGGCTGCAAGCATTCCGGCGCGCGCTGCCGGCGTGTCGGGCGGCGCGGGCGCGATGCTGGAGGGCGATGCCGCGGATGCCGGTGCGCCGGCCGGCGTCGCGACGGCGCCCCCCACCCCGGGCGAGGGATCGCGGGACGATTCAGCCACGTCGCGCCCCCTGGATCTTGCCTTCCTTCAGTGCCTGCAGCACCGCCTCCTTCGGGCCGTCGGCCACGCGCACGCCGGCATCGAGGATGATCACCCGGTTGACATGCTCGAGCAGCTGGAGCTTGTGCGTCACGAAGACCAGCGTCTTGCCGACGCAGAGCCGGGCGAGCGCCGCCATCGCGATCGCTTCGCTGGCGTTGTCCATCGCGCTGGTCGGCTCGTCGAGCAGCATCACCGTGGGATTGGCGAGCACCGCGCGGGCGAGGGCCACCGCCTGGCGCTGCCCGCCGGAGAGCCCCTCGCCGCGTTCGCCGATCGGCATGTCGTAGCCGTACGGATGCGCGCTCGCGAACTGGTGCACGCCGAAGGCGTCCGCCACCCGCATCATCGATTCGTCGTCGATGTGCGGGTTGCCGGCCTTCAGGTTCTCGCGCAGCGAACCGAACAGCAGCCGCGCGTCCTGGCCGACGTAGAGCACGTGGCGGCGCACGTCGGCCGGCTCGATCTGCTGCAGGTCGACGCCGTCGAGCCGGACATTGCCGCGGGTGGGCTGGTAGAGGCCGGCGAGCACCTTGAGCAGGGTGGACTTGCCGCTGCCGATCCGTCCGAGCACCGCGATCCGCTCGCCGGGATTGAGCTGCAGCGTGATGTCGGAGACGCTCTCGCGCGGGGTGGTGCCGGGCAGGGTCGCGTAGTGAAAGCCCACGCCGCTCGCGGTGAGCGCCCCGGCCGCGGTCGGCTTGTGCAGGTAGCTGCGGCTCGCGTCGCGGTCCGTCGGGGTGGCCATCACCCGGTTGAGCGAGCGCAGGGCGGTGCGCGCCTGCTGGTAGCGCACCGCCAGCGCGGTGATCGAGGCGGCCGGGGCGATGGTGCGGCTCGAGAGCAGCACCGCCCCGATCAGCGCGCCCATGGTGAGCTCGCCGTCGCCGATCAGGTAGACGCCCCACACCACGATCGCGACGGTGCAGAGCGACTGCACGAAGGTGGTGAAGTTGCTCACCAGCGCGGTGACGGTGCGGCTCTTCATCGCGGTGCGGGCGGTGAGCGCCGCCGACCGCTCGTACTTCGCCTGCATCTGGCTCTCGCCGCGCAACGCCTTGAGGGTCTCCGCGCTCTCCAGCGCCTCCACCAGGATGCCGTGCTTGACCGAGCCTTCGCGCAGGTTCTCGTTGACGTAGCGCGACAGCGGGAATTGCGCGAGCCCGCCGACCAGCATCAGCACCGGCAGCGCCGCGAGGGGCACCCAGAAGAGCGGGCCCGCGATCAGGTGGATGACCCACACGAAGAGCAGCATGAAGGGCAGGTCGCTGATGGTGGCGAGCGTCGCCGAGGTGGCGAAGTCGCGCACCGACTCGAACTCGCGCAGCATGTTGGCGTAGGCCCCGGCCGACTGCGGCCGGTGCTCCAGGCGGGACATCATCGCCTGGCGGAACAGGGCCGACCCGAGCAGCAGGTCCGCCTTCTTGCCGGCGTTGTCCAGCAGCCAGCTGCGCAGGTTGCGGGCGAGATACTCGAAGGTCATCGCCACCATGACGCCGGCGGCGAGCGTCCAGAGGGTCACGTAGGCCTGGTTCGAGATCACCCGGTCGTACACGTTCATGGTGAAGAACGTGGTCGCAAGCGCGAGCACGTTCACCAGGAACGCGGCGGCGGCCGCCTGGGCGTAGTAGCCCTTGTAGCGCCAGATGGTCTTCCAGAACCAGTCCTCGCCGCTCGGCCGGGCCTCGACGATGCTGCGGTCCTCGACGTGGATCGCCGGCCGCACGAAGATGCAGGTGCCGATGTAGCGCGCGAGCAGCTGGTCGAGCGGTATGTCCACCTCGATCGCGCCCGGCTCGCACGGCAGCACCACCGCGTGGTCGCCGCGCCTGGACAGCAGCAGGCACGCCTGCTGCCGGTCGAGCAGCAGGATCACCGGGAGCAGCAGGTCGGAGATCTGGTCGATCCGCCGCGTCTGGATGCGGACCTTGCAGCCGTGGGCCTCCGCGATGCGGGAGAAGCTCGCCGGCTGCAGCGGCCGCTCGTGCGGAATGCCGGACGCCAGCGCGTCCTCGCTGCGCGCATTGCCGAAGATGCCCAGCAGCTGGC
>JAEWEW010000386.1 GCA_023389175.1 Pseudomonadota bacterium
CGCACGCCGATGCATCTGTACTTCGGAGCGCGCAACCCGACGCTGGATTTCTACTTCGAGCCCGACATCCGGCGCTGGCTCGATGAACGCCGGCTGGCCTCGGTGCAGACCACGTTTTCCCGCGTGCCCGGTGGTGGCTACGTACAGGATGCGTTGCGGCGCGACGCCGCGCATCTGCGCAAGTTGCTGCGGCGCGGTGCCATCGTGCGCGTCTGCGGCAGCCGGCCGATGGCACGCGGCGTGGCCGAAGCGCTGGATGGCATCCTGGCAACGCTGCACCTGAGCGTGCAGCAGCTCAAGGCGAAGGGACGCTATGCCGAAGACCTGTTCTGACCTACTTCCGGAGCGGGAAGCTGCAGCCGGCAGCACGCGCCTGCACCTGCACGGCCCGACGATGGGCACCCGCTGGTCCGTGCGCTGCGATGCAGAGCCGCATCCGGACCCGGGATCGCTTCACGCTGCCCTGCAGGCCGCCGTGGAGCAAGTGGATGCCCAGATGTCTCCCTGGCGGCCCGGCAGCGACCTGCTCCGCCTGAACCGCGCACCTGTGGATGAATGGGTGGAGCTGCCCGCGGAGATGCTGCAAGTGCTGGCGCGGGCGCTCGACGTTTCCCGCCTCAGCGCCGGTGCCTTCGATCCCGCCGTCGGCGCGCTGGTCGACGCCTGGGGCTTCGGCGCCGTGCGTGATGTGCCCGATGCGCAGGCGATCCGTGCGGCCAGCGACCTGCCCCGCTGTCCGGCACACCAGGGCCTGGTCCTGGACCTGCCCGCGGGGCGCGCCCGCAAGCGCACGCAGCTGCAGATCGACCTGTGCGGCATCGCCAAGGGCTACGCCGTGGATCGCATGGTGGCCGTGTTGCAGCAACACGGCATCGGGCATGCGTTGGCGTCCCTGGACGGGGAGCTGCGGGCCCTGGGCGGGCAAGCCTGCGGCCGGCCCTGGACCGTTGCCCTGGAGAGCCCAGAGGCCGGGCGCCGCGCGGCGCATGGCGTGATCGAGCTGCAGGACCTGGCCGTGGCCACCTCGGGCGACTACCGCCGCTTCGTGCGCTTCGGGAATGCACGCGTGGCGCACACCATGGACCCGCGTCGCGCGGGGCCGGTTCACAATGACGTCGCGTCGATTTCTGTTCTGGCGCCCACCTGCATGGATGCCGATGCCTGGGCCACGGCGCTGCTGGTGGCCGGACCCGGGGAGGGTCTGGTCATGGCGCAGCGCCTGGGGCTGGAGGCGCTGTGGTTGCTGCGTCGCGAGGGGACGCTGGTGGAGGTGGGACTGGGGAGGTTCGGAAGGTCGTGATCGCCTCCGAACCACGCCACACGCTCTGACTTGAGAGTGTCCAGGGAAGCCGGGGCGATTCAGGAGCGATCAATGGAATCAATCTGGTTGAAGCACTACCCGCCCGGGATTCCAGCCGAGGTGGAGATCCACGAGTTCGCCTCGCTCAGGGACATGCTGCTGTCCAGCTGTCAGCGATTCAACGAATTGCCTGCCTACAGCAACATGGGCAGCTCGATCACCTATGCCGAGCTCGACCGATCGAGCCGCGACTTCGCCGCCTACCTGCAGAGGACGCTGGGCCTGCGCAAGGGCGACCGGGTGGCAATCATGCTGCCCAACCTGCTGCAGTATCCGGTGGTGCTTTTCGGCGTGCTGCGCGCCGGTCTGGTAGTGGTCAACGTCAATCCGCAGTACACCGTGCCCGAACTGGAGCATCAGCTCATGGACTCGGGCGCGGCGGCCATCGTGGTGCTGGAGAACTTTGCCCACACGCTCCAGCAAGTGCTGGAGAAGAACCCGACGCTGAACCTGGCCGTGATCACGACCGAGGTCGGCGACATGTTTCCGGTGGTCAAGGAACTGGTCACCAACCTGATGGTGAAGTACGTGAGGCACATGGTGCCCGCATGGAAGATCGCCGGCGCAACCGGATTCAACGCGGGCTTGCGTGCGGGCCGGGGGCAGGAGGTGGAGGACGTACCGCTCGGCCACGATGACATGGCCTTCCTCCAGTACACCGGTGGCACGACCGGCGTGGCCAAGGGCGTCGTGCTGACGCACGGCAACCTGGTCGCGAACGTACAGCAGATGGCCGCCTGGATGGCGCGTGACCTGGTGGACGGCAAGGAGGTGTTCGTCTGCCCGCTGCCGCTGTATCACATCTACGCGTTGACCTCCTGCCTCGTGTTCCTGAAGATGGGCGCCCATACCGTGCTGGTGACCAATCCGAGGGACATGAAGGCCTGCATACACGACCTCAGGAAGTACCCCTTCACGATCATCATCGGCGTCAACACGCTGTACCGGACGCTGCTCGATGCGCCGGAGTTCGCCGAGGTGGACACGCGCGCCCTGAAGCTCACCAGCGCCGGGGGCATGGCGGTGCAGCGAGTAGTTGCCGAACGCTGGAGGGAGCGCACCGGCGTGACCATCATCGAAGGCTACGGATTGACGGAAACCTCGCCGGTCGTGATGGCCAGCCCGCTCGACATGGCGCAGTGGACCGGAACGATCGGCCTGCCGATCCCCTCCACGCAGGCGGCCATCCTCGACGACGACGGCCACGAGCTCGCGTGCGGCGAGGTCGGGGAGATCTGCATACGCGGCCCGCAGGTCATGCCCCGCTACTGGAACCGTCCGGACGAAACGGACAAGGTCTTCACCCGTGACGGCTGGCTGCGCACCGGCGACATGGGGTTCGTGGACGAGCGCGGCTACTTCCGGATCACGGACCGCAAGAAAGACATGATCGTCGTTTCCGGATTCAAGGTCTTCCCGAACCAGATCGAGGATGCGGTAGCGCTGCACCCGGGCGTGGCAGAGGTGGCGGCCATCGGGGAGCCCGACGAACGCTCCGGCGAAGTCGTCAAGATTGTCGTGGTGAAGAAGGATCCTGCGCTGACAGAGCAGGCCCTGCTCGAGCATTGCCGGCAACACCTCACCGGCTACAAGGTGCCGAAGATCGTCGAGTTCCGCTCCGAGCCGCTGCCCAAGTCCAACATCGGGAAGATCCTTCGGCGAGAATTGCGCCATGCCGCCGCAACAGCGAATGCAGTGGCGCCGGCGGCCGCCTCCGCCTAGCGCGCGTACAACGGGGATGACGTGGAAGTATCGCCCGCGTCGCATCACCTTGCGCGATGGCCGCGAGGTGACGTTGCGCGCGATCGTCGACGCCGATGCGACGGAGATCGTTCAGGCCTTCGAGCGTTTGTCAGCCCAGTCGCGCTACTACCGATTCATGGAGCACAGGAGGCAACTCGATGACGCCACCCTCCAACGCGGAGTGCACCCTCGGCCCGGACGTGATTTCGTGTTCGTGGCCACGATACCGGCGGCCGACGGGATCGACATCGTGGGTGCCGCGCAGTACGTGCAGGCCGGCGACGCCGACGGCAAGACTTGCGAGTTCGCGATCACTGTGGCCGAGGACTGGCGCGGCTGCGATCTCGCCACCAAGCTGCTGGCCAGCCTGGTGCGCCGGGCGCGACGTGATGGCTACGAGACGATGGAAGGGTTGGTGATCGCCGACAACATGGCGATGCTCGGGTTGGCGCGAAAGCTCAACTTCAGGGCGGAGCCGGTGTCGGGCGACGCCACCGTGTTGCGCGTCCGGCGCGTCCTATAGGTGATCCAGGTGCTCGATGCAGCTGGTCCTTTCAGCCGCTGGCGCCCCTTCTCCCACTCAATCATCAACGGCTCTTGCAAGCCGTTGATTCGCTTGGCCAGCACGTCGAACCGCGCTGGTTTTACCGTCAGATGTACCGCCACTTCGCGTGGGATCCCCTCGCGCAGCTTCCATCATCCATCGACATCTATCGAGAACAGTCGGCGCGTCCACGATGGCCAGCTTTCGAGGTCTATCGCGGTCTATCGATTCTTCGCACGCGAACTCTGACGCGCGAGTAGACGATCTGCCCCCTTGAGGCGAGATCAAGAAGGCGCCGGCATCAAACACGTTAAGTTGTTGTCGCATCGAGTCTTTGCGGCAATTTTCTTACCGTCACAGTGTCGAAGGGATTCTGCGGTTCAGTCATGCGTATCACCACTTGTCACGGAGCAACTGGCAGCGCGAGCGATACGTCTGCAGTCCGGGGCGGGACGCACCGGACCCAGGCGACGACAGCCTGATCAGCGCGCCGCCCAGGCAGGCACCTGACCGGTCTTGCGCATCGAGAAAGAATGAACTAGGATTCACAACATCAGTGAACCGAAATTCATTTCTTTGTGGCCTACCGACAAACCCCTGCCGTCGAAGCTCGTCTTCACGACAACCGCAGCCGCATCCTTCTGGCCGCCCGGACTCTGGTCAGCGAGGGAGGCTGGGCCGAAGCGCAGGTCGCCGCCGTTGCGGCGGCGGCCGGAATCGCCACCGGAACGGTGTACCGCTACTTCCCTTCGAAGGCGGAGCTGTTCGCCGAGGTGCTGTCGGCGGTCTCCCAGCGTGAAGTCGATGTCCTGACCGACATCGCGAATTCGGGCGGCCCTGCGCTGGGTCGACTGCACTCCGCAGTGGCCACCTTCGTCCGCCGAGCCATGCGCAATCCGCGTCTCGCGTATGCGTTGATCGCCGAGCCCTGCGACAAGGAAATCGACGAGGCCCGGCTGACCTACCGCGCAACAGTCAGCGAGGTGATCCGCTCGATCATCGAATCGGGCCAGGCGGCCAAGGAAGTCAGACCTGACGTTCGGCCCGACGTTGCGGCGACCGTGATCGTGGGTGGCTTCATGGAGGGCCTGATCGGGCCGCTGTCGCCGCTCAGCCGGCAGCAGCACCCAGATACCGATGCCTACCGGCGCGAGGTGGCCCAACTGGCCGACCAGATCGCCGCACTGGCTTGCACCAGCGTGGCCGCTACCGCCGCCACGCTCCGACAACTGAACCGGAGACCCGCATGAACAAGCCCCTTCCCGCAGGCATCCTGGAAGCTGCCGCCGATCGCTACAGCACACACAGGGTCCTCAACCAGGCATTGCCGGCAAGCGCCTTCAATGCGTTCGCCGGTGACGAAGTGCTGCGAGCAGGTATCGAGCGGGAGGCACCATGGGCGGCCGACCGCTGTGCGGCGCTGGGGGCCGTGGCCGGCGACGAGCAGGTGCAGGAGCTGGCGCGGCTGGCCAACCGCTATACGCCCGAGCTGAAGACCCACGACCGGTTCGGCAATCGCATCGACTGGGTGGAGTTCCACCCGAGCTGGCACGAGTTGATGTCGCTCGCCTGGAAGCACGAGGTTCCCAACCTGTGCTGGCGCGCGAACGAGACGGGCGGCCACTATGCCCGTGCCGTGCTGTCCTACCTGTGGAATCAGGTCGAGCACGGGACCGCGTGCCCCACGGGCATGGCCTACGCGTCGCATGCGGGCTTCGAGGCCGAGCCTGCGCTGGCGATCTGGGCCGAGAAGAGCAAGGGCACGCGCTACGAGTTCAGCCGCCGCGAGGTCGGCGACAAGCCGTCGGTCGTCATTGGCTATGCGATGACCGAGAAGCAAGGGGGCTCGGACCTGCGCGAGACCCAGACCACCGCCCGCTACTCGCAAGCGAGTGACTACCACGGTGCGACGGCGCACTGGTACGAGTTGACCGGCCACAAGTGGTTCTGCTCGGTCCCGCAGTCCGATGGCTTCTTCACGCTGGCCAAGGTCGACGGCGGTGTCACCTGCTTCTTCCTTCCGCGCACGCTGCCCGACGGCAGCTTCAACCGCTTCTTCGTGCAGCGCCTGAAGGACAAGGCCGGCAACAAGTCCAATGCATCGAGCGAAGTCGAATTTGCCGGCACGCTGGCCATCCGCGTTGGCGAGGAAGGCCGCGGCATTCGCGAGATCCTGTCGCATTCGCACCTGACGCGGCTGGACTTCGCCGTCGGTTCGGCGGGGCTTATGCGCCAGGCGCTGACCCTGGCGTTGCGCCACACCACTACCCGCAAGGCCTTCGGCACGCCGATCGCCGAGCGGCCGATGATGGCCAACGTGCTGGCCGACATGGCGGTCGAGGTGGAGGCCGCCACGCTGATGGCCCTGCGCGTGGCCAGGGCCACCGATCGGATGAAGACGGATGAGCACGAGAAGCTGCTCGCCCGTGTCGCTACGCCGGCCGCCAAGTATTTCAACTGCTCGCGCGCTCCGGCCATCGCCAACGAAGCCTTGCAGTGCCACGGCGGCAACGGCTTCATCGAGGAGAACCCGATGGCGCGCGTCTACCGAGAGGCGCCGTTGAACAGCGTGTGGGAGGGCACGGCCAACATGATGTGCATGGACGTCCGCCGCGCGATGATCAGGGACCCGCGCACGATCGACGCGTTGTTCGCGGAGTTGCACCCGCTGAAGGGCCAGGACGGCCACTTCGATGCGCTGGTCGGAGTCACCGAGCGCCTGGTTCGCGAGGCGGTAAACGACGAGTTCCTGGCACGCCCGATGACGGAGAGCGTGGCCCGCTCCCTTCAGGCCGCCGACCTGATGCGCTACAGCACTCCGGAAGTCGTGGGGGCCTTCCTCAGCACGCGTTGCCCAGGCGCGACCGGTGCGTGGGGTTCGATGTTCGGCACCATGGGCCTGACACTCGACAAGACGACAGCGGATCGCATCGTCGAGCGCGCGGACCTGGCGCGCTGACTTCGGGTCGGCCATCTACCTGTCTTCGAACATGAACACGACATCACCCGCGGCCGAAGCCCCAGCGGCCCCGATCACCGTGAGTTCCGGCTACCGCCCGGGCCTAGTCGGTCGGATCGCCGAGATGCACGCGGTCTTCTATGCGCGGCACTCCGGCTTCGGTCAGTATTTCGAGAGCCAGGTCGCCAGCGGTGTCGCGGAGTTCGTGGGACGCCTTGATCAGCCGTGCAACGGGATCTGGGCGGCAATCCACAACGACCGGATCGTGGGCTCGATCGCGATCGACGGCCAGGACCTGGGTGTTGACCATGTGGGCCATGCCCATTTGCGCTGGTTCATCCTCGACGACGATTGCCGCGGCGCTGGCGGCGGGCGTCGGCTGATGCAGGAGGCGATGGCCTTCTGCGACCGTCGTGGGTTCGCCGCGACCCAGCTCTGGACATTCAAGGGCCTGGATGCCGCCAGAAAGCTCTACGAGTCCTTCGGCTTCGAACTGGTCGACGAGACACCCGGCGACCAGTGGGGAAGCACGGTAATGGAGCAGCAGTTCACCCGCGTGGCGCCTGCACACAAGAAGCGGCCTTGACCAGCTTCAACACGTCGCGGAAGCGCGGATGCGCGCAATCCGCCAGCCACTCGAACAGCACCATTTCGTGTGTCACGATCGTGGCGCCGGCTTGCGCCGTCGTCGCTGACCTCGCCGTCGGCCGTGATCAGCGCGGAAACCGGCGAGCGATGCCTGTCAGTCGCCGGCACGTCGTACGCCGCCAAAGCCCAGGTGGTGCATGCATTCCCGAAGGACCAGCAGCCCCGCCGCGGCGTCGCGGCCCGCAGGCAGGCCCGCCGACACTGCCGGATGGCCAAGCGAAACTGTAGCCAGGCGCTGGAAGCTGTCTTCCACCTCGTCGCGCGTGCGTCGGTCGCCATTCGCCCGCAGGTCCAGCTTTGCGCAGAGCCGGGCATTGCGGGTCAGCAGGTCGCCGCGAGCTGCCTGACGCAGGCCGCTGGCAGCCAGCGCGTCCTCAACTCGGTCGATCGCCTGCTCCACTTCGAAGGGATTCGGAGGATCGTGTCGAAAGAGGCCTTCGGCGATGTCGCGCACTCCCACGGCGATCACCACCGCGGGCGCGGCACCGTCCGACGGTGTCGTGCGATGTTCTTCGAGCAGCAGGCTTGTCGCATCGGTTCGCTTCATCGCCCGCTCTCCGCCTGCGCCTCGCCCAGCCGCTGGACGATGGCGTTGACTACACGTCCGTCGATGCCGTGTCCGAGGCCAGCGAAGCGTTCGAGGGTCGATCGAGCTCCCAGGGTGCGCAACTGAGCTTCCGCTTCGACGGCCAGACCGACGGGCATCACGCGGTCCTGCTCGCCATGCATCAGGTTCACGACCGTACCGGCTGGCGCCATGCGCGGTGGCTGCGCGAAACGCCCGGCGATCGCGATCACGCGACGCGCTATCTGTGGTTGCGCCTGCTGCGTCGATTCGAGCGCCATGATGGCGCCCTGCGAGAAGCCGATCAGCGTCGTGCGGGCGGCGGCCACGCCGGTCTGCCGCTGCCAAACGCTGACCTTCTCGATGAACGCCAGCATCGCCGCGGCGACGCGTCCAGGCCGATTGGCCTCGGTGACGCCCTGCACGGAGAACCACTGCCAGCCGGTGCCGAAGTCCGACCGCTGCGACGAACGCACACTGACAACCCAGGCGCTGGGCCGACGCGCTGCCAGCGCTTCGCCGAGCGGGCGCAGGTCTTCAGCACCGGAGCCCACGCCATGGAACAGCAGCAGCAGATCAACGTCTTGCGCTGCCGTCGCATTGGGCCGCTGGATGATCAGGTCGTCATGCATACCAGCGCTCCGATCAGGCAGTAGCGGCTGCGATGCCGAACGCGTATGAGTCCATGGCGAGCACGCCGTGTGTGATGCCACCCTCGATGACCCGCGCGGGCGCGCCACCAGCCGCTGCGCCACCGGCCACCAGCAGCGGCCAGAAGTGCTCCGGCGTCGGGTGGGCGCGCCGCGCATGGGGCGCGTCGTCGAGCGTGCGCTGCAGCCGAACTGCGTCGCCCTGCTCAACCGCCTCGCGCACCCAGGCCGCGAACTCCGCCGCATACGCTTCGTCGTCGCCATGTCCGCTGCGGAACTCGTACAGGTTGTGCGTGAGGCTGCCCGAGCCGACGATCAACACGCCCTCGTCGGCCAGCGGCGCCAGCGCCTGCCCGAAGGCCCAGGCCGATGGCGCATCAAGCCGCGACAGCAACGAGACCTGAAACACCGGCACGTCGGCCGCAGGGAACAGGTGCATCAGCGGCACCCAAGCGCCATGGTCGAGGCCGCGCTGCTCATCGGGCTGGGCCGGCCAGCCAGCGTCCCTCAGTTGCTGCACGGCACGCTGCGCCAGCTCGGCATGGCCGCGCGCCGGGTAGCTCATCCGGTACAGCGCGGTGTCGAACCCGCCGAAGTCGTGGATCGTCGCCGGCTGCACCGCGGTACTCACGCGCGGTGCCGGCGTCATCCAGTGCGGCGAAACGACCAACACGGCCTCCGGGCGCGGCAGCTCGTGGCCCAACGCCGTCAGCCGCGGCCCGGCCAGGCCGGGCTCGAGCGCGAAGGTCGGCGCGCCGTGCGACACGAACAGGCTGGGCAGGCGCGACATCAGCGTG
>JAEWEW010000387.1 GCA_023389175.1 Pseudomonadota bacterium
ATCTTGTCCAGCACGTCCTGGCGGATCGCCTTGACCATGTCGGTGGCGATGTAGCCGGGGGAGACCGTGTTCACCGTCACGCCCTTGCTGGCGACCTCCTGCGCAAGCGCCATCGTGAAGCCGTGCAGCCCGGCCTTCGCGGTGGAGTAGTTGGTCTGCCCGAACTGTCCCTTCTGGCCGTTGACCGATGAGATGTTGATGATGCGGCCCCAGCCCTTCTCCAGCATGCCGTCGAGCACCTGCTTGGTGACGTTGAACATGGAGTTGAGGTTGGTGTCGATCACCGCGCGCCAGTCGTCCAGCGACATCTTGCGAAAGAGCCCGTCGCGCGTGATACCGGCGTTGTTGACCACGATGTCGGGATTGCCGTGCTCCTCGCGCACCTTGGCGAATGCCTCCACGGTGGACTGCCAGTCAGCCACGTTGCCCACCGAGGCGTGGAACGCGAAGCCCGCCGCCTTCTGCTCGGCGAGCCACTTGTTGTAGTCGCGGCTCGGGCCGCATCCGGCGATCACGAGATACCCTTCCGTGGCGAGCCGCTGACAGATGGCGGTGCCGATGCCCCCCATGCCCCCGGTTACGTACGCGATCCGCTGAACCATCTCGCACTCCTTCGTCTGTCGATCTGCAGGGCTCGATCCCTGCCATGAGCACGTCGACGACCCGAAGCAGCTTACGCCGCCGCCCGGGCCGTGTCATGTCTGGATAGTACCTATTCCGCCGGCTCCTTCACGTAGCGCCCGGGCGCCGGTTCGATCACCGGAAAGCCCACGCCGCCCGGTCGTGCCGGCGCGCGCACCTGCTCGCCGCGAAACCGCTCCAGCCACTGCGACCAATCCGGCCACCAGCTGCCCGGATGCTCCGTGGAGCGATCGAGCCACTGCTCCGCCGAAAGCCCGGTGATCTCGGGGCCGGTGCGATAGCTGCGCTTCTTCTTGGCCGGCGGGTTAACCACCCCGGCAATGTGGCCGCTCGCGCCGAGCACGAAGCGGCGATCGCCCGCGAGTGCCTGGGCGGACGCGAAGCCCGCCCGCCACGGCACGATGTGGTCCTCGCTGGTGCAGAGGACGTAGGTCGGGATGTCGACGCGGCGCAGGTCGACCGGCTGGCCGAGCGAGCTGAGCCTGCCGGGAATTCGCAGCTCGTTCTGCAGGTAGGTATGGCGCAGGTACCAGCAGAACATCGGTCCGGGCAGGTTGGTGCTGTCGGCGTTCCAGTACAGCAGGTCGAATGCGGGCGGCGACTCGCCCTTGAGATAGTTGCTGACCACGTAGTTCCACACCAGGTCGTTCGGCCGCAGCGAGGAGAAGGTCACCGCGAGCTCTCGGCCCGGCATGATGCCGCCGCGGCCGATGGTCTGCTCGCGGAAGGCGACATGCATCTCGTCGACGAAGATGCCGAGCGTTCCCGGATCAGCGAAATCGAGCAGCGTGGTGAGCAGCGTTATGCTGGCCGCCGGTCGTTCCCCGCGGGCCGCGAGCGCCGCCAGTGCCGTGGCGAGCAGCGTCCCGCCGACGCAGAAGCCGAGGGTGTTGACGGTATCGGCACCGGTGATCCGGCGCACGACCGCGAGGGTGTCCACGATGCCGAGCTGGAGGTAGTCGTCCCAGCCGAGACGGCCCTGCGGCTCCTTCACGTTCCGCCACGAGACCACGAAGACGGTATTGCCGTCCGCCACGGCGTGGGCGATGAAGGAGTTTTCCGGCTGCAGATCCAGGATGTAGTACTTGTTGATGCAGGGAGGCACCATCAGCAAGGGCCGCTTGCCCACGGTCGGCGTCCGCGGGTCGTACTGGATGAGCTGCACCAGCTCGTTCTGGAACACCACGCTGCCCGGGGAGGTGCCCACGTTGCGGCCGACCTCGAAGGCGGAGAGGTCCGTCTGCGAGATCTGGCCCTGGCCGAGGTCGGAAAGCAGGTTGTTCACGCCAGCCACCAGGCTCTCGCCGCCGCTCGCGAGCAGCTTCGCCTGCGCCTCGGGATTGGTGGCGAGGAAGTTCGCGGGGGAGCTCGCGCTGACCCATTGCTCGGTGAGATAGCGGATGCGCTCGCGGGTCCTGGCGTCGGCCTCGATCAGCTCCACGGTCCGGCGCATGAAGTCCTCGTTGAGCAGGAACCAGGCGGCCTGCCACCCGTGCTGCGGATGATCCCGCCACTCCTTCGACTTGAAGCGGCGGTCCTGCAGCTCAGGCAGCTTGCCGCCGGCAAACTGCGCGAGCAGCTCGGTCGCGCGCGAGACGTATTCGTTCTGCAGCGCCAGCAGCCCCTGCTGGTCCAGGCGCCAGCGCGCGGGCATACCGCCGGCCGTGAGGGCAGCCGGCAGGGCGCCCGCGGCGACGCCGGCGCTCGCCCGGGCCCGGGGCGACGACACCGTCTCCCTGGACTGCGGCTCGCTCGCCGCCTGCCTCGGACGCGACCTGCGGCCGGTGTCGCGCTTCGTCGCGGCGGCACCGCGAGGCTTCGCCTTGGCCGCACCCGTGCCGTCCGGCTTGGCGCTGCGCGGCTTCGCGGTCTTTGTCGTGGCGCGCGCGGTGCTCGCCGTTGCCGCCTTCGCCGGGACCTTCCGTGCGGCGGCAGCGCGGGCCTTGCCATTGCCCGATCGTGCGGATCTCAAGGTTGCGTCTCCTGCGGAATGCTCACTGGCGCCCGTGCGACGACAACGAGGCGGACCATGCCCGCGTTCGACGCTCAGGCCCGAACCTGCCGATCAATTCTGCGCTGCGGGTCGGGGACCGTCAAACGGAGCGCTTCATGTTCTCAGCCAGACCAGCGCGGCCATCCGCCCGCAGGTCCGGTCGCGCCGATAGCTCCAGAAGGACGCCGCATCGGCCACGGTGCATGCGCCGCTCGCGGTGATCGCGGCAACGCCTGCACGCACGAGGCGGCGACGCGCGAGCGCGGGCAGATCGGCGAACCACTTGCCTTCCCGCAGGCCAGGCACGAAGTGATGCGCAGCCCCCGGGTCCGCGGCGACGAAGGCCTCGCGAACCTCGGTGCCGACCTCGAAGGCGGCAGGGCCAATGCACGGCCCGAGCCAGGCAACCAGCTCCGCCTGCGGCACGCGCGCGCGAATCCGGGCCACGGTGCTTTCCAGGACGCCGGCGGCCAGCCCGCGCCAGCCGGCATGCGCGGCGCCGACTACGCTGCCGGCACGGTCGGCAAGCAGCACCGGCAGGCAATCGGCCACCAGCACCGCCAGCGCGACGCCGCGGTCGGTGGTGAAGTGGGCGTCGGCCCGCGGTGCCTCGCCATCCAGCCTGCCGGTCTCCACCACCTCCGCGCCATGCACCTGCTGCAGCCAGCGTACCGGCATCCCGATCGCCGCCTCGAGCCGCGCGCGGTTCGTCGCGACCCGCGCCGCATCGTCACCGCAGGCCGCACCGAGATTGAGGCCGCCCTCGCCTTCCGCATCGCCCCACGGGCCGGTGCTGACGCCGCCGGCTCGGGTGGTGCAGGCGGCGCCTACCGACGCCGGCGCGTCCCATCGCGGAACGATCGATCCTGCCAGCCGCTGTCTCATCCGACGGTCGCCTCGGCCAATGGCAGCGCGAGCGAATCCGGCTGGATGCCCAGCGCCTCGAGCAGTCGCCGCAGGTCCGCGGGGATCGGCGCCACCACCGACAGCGCCTGCCCGGTCCCAGGGAGCTGCAGTCGCAGCCGCCAGGCATGCAATGCCTGCCGCTCGAAGCCGGCATGCGGACGTCCGCCATAGGTCACGTCGCCCACCAGCGGATGCCCGATGCTGGCAAGGTGCACGCGGATCTGGTGGGTTCGGCCGGTGTGGAGACGACAAGCCAGCGCCGCATGCTGCCCTTGCGCCGCATCGCCCCGCGCGAGCACGCGGTATTCCGTCTGCGCCGGCTTGCCGCCCTGCGTCACCACGGCCATGCGCAGCCGGTTGCGCGGATCGCGGCCGATTGGCGCATCGATGCAGCCCTGGTCGTCGATCGCGCCGGCCACCACTGCGAGGTAGTCGCGCCCCATCGCCCGGCTGGCGAGCTGGGCGGTGAGCGACACGAAGGCGCGCTCCGAGCAGGCGCAGACGATCACGCCGCTGGTGTCGCGGTCGAGGCGGTGGACGATGCCGGCGCGGGGCAGCCTGGCAGTGCGCGGCCATGCGTGCAGCAGCCCGTTCATCAGGGTGTTGCGCCAGTTGCCGGGGGCGGGATGCGTGACCAGCCCGGCGGGCTTGTCGATCACCACGATGTCGTCGTCGCGGTAGAGGATGTCGAGCGGCACCGGGTCGGGCAGGAAGGCCTGCTCGCTCTCCAGCGGCTGCGGCTCCACCTCCACTTCCTCATGGCCGGTGAGCCGGTAGCTGGGCAGCCGCAGCGCCTGCTCCACCCGGACCGCGCCAAGCGCGATCCAGCGCTGCACGCGGGTGCGCGACACGCCCGGGAGGCGATCGGCAACGAAGCGGTCCAGCCGCTCGCCGGCTGCCCCGTGCGCGCTGAGTCGGTGCGGTGCGACGGCGGGCGGGGCGGTGTCCGACGGCTGACTATAATCGGGCATCGATGAGAGGCATCACGCATCAGGGGGAACGACGTTGACGATGCACGCAGGACGCCTGTCCCGCCCCTTCCTGGCTGCGCTCGCCGCCGCGGCGTTGATCGGCATGGGCGGATGCGCCACGTCGGAATACGACCCGACGGCCAACTGGACCGCGGCCCAATTATATGCGGACGCCAAGGGCGAGCTCGACGCCGGCAACTGGGGCGCCGCGCAGAAGTCCCTGCGCCGGCTCGAGTCGCGCTATCCGTTCGGGCGCTATGCGCAGCAGGCCCAGCTCGACCTCGCCTGGGCAAGCTACAAGGAGGGCGAACGCGCCGAGGCGCTGGTCGCGGTGGACCGCTTCATCCGGCTGCATCCGACCCATGAACGGCTGGACTATGCCTTCTACCTCAAGGGGCTGATCAACTTCAGCACCCGCGAGGGGCTGATCGCCCGCATGGCCGGGCAGGATCTGTCCGAGCGGGACCAGCAGGCGGCGCGCGAAGCGTACGAGTCCTTCAAGCAGGTGGTCAACCGCTTCCCGGAAAGCCGCTACGCGGAGGATTCGCTCGCCCGGATGAAGTTCCTGGTCAACGCGATGGCCGAGGGCGAGGTGCACATCGCGCGCTACTACTACAGTCGCGGCGCCTATGTGGCGGCGGCCAATCGTGCCCAGGACGTGGTCTCGATGTACCGCCAGACGCCGGCCACCGAGGAGGCGCTCAACCTCATGGTGATCTCCTACGACAAGCTTGGCCTGGTCGAGCTGCGCGACGACGCGCTGCGCGTGCTGGAGCGGACCTTCCCGCAGAGCCGCTTCCTGGAGTCGGCGCGCAAGACCGCGGCGGCGAACCCGAGCCGCGCGTTGCCGGAGAAGCGTGTCTTCACCGCAAGGAATTAGGACGCCCCCCGACGCGCCTTCGGCGCCTCCCCCCACTTGGGGGCACCGCCTGCGGCCCGGCGAAGCCGGATCCGCGGCGGTTGCTGGGTGAGTGGCGGTCAGTCAAGGCGACTGTCTCCGGCCGGGGTGGCGACGAACCGCCCGCTCGCCCGTGCAGGGGGCACCGCTTGCGGCCCGGCTAAGCCGGATCCGCGGCGGTTGCTGGGTGAGTGGCGGTCAGTCGAACCGCGGGCTCAGGCGGCGGAGGCGACCGGCGCCTCCGGCAGGCACGCCAGCGCATCGTCCAGTGAGCCGACGCGCCGGAACGGCGGGATGCTGGCGAGCAGCCTGCGGCCGTAGCTGCGGCTGGCGAGCCGCTCGTCGCAGATCACCAGCAGCCCGCGGTCCTGCTCGGAGCGGATGAGGCGACCTGCTCCCTGCTTGAGCGCCATCGCGGCGGCCGGCAGGGAGAGCTCACCGAAGGCGTTGCCGCCGCCGGCCTCGATCGCACGGCTTCGCGCGCGCAGCACCGGGTCGTCCGGTGGCGCGAACGGCAGCTTGTCGATCACCACCAGCGAGAGCTGGTCGCCCACCACGTCCACGCCTTCCCAGAAACCGGCCGCGCCGACCAGCACCGCGGCGGGCGACGCACGGAACCGCTGCAGCAGCTCGTGGCGTGGCGCTTCCCCCTGCACCAGCACCACCACGCGCGAGCCGCCGAGCGGCCGCAGCTCGTCCGCGATGATGCGCACCGCGCGCAGCGTCGTGCAGAGAACGAAGGCGCGTCCGCCGTTGCGCTCCACCAGCGGCCAGACCCGCCGTGCCACCCGGTTCGGGAAGTCCGGCGCGGCCACCGAGCCGACCTGGTCCGCCAGCCACAGCCCGGCCTGGCGAGGATAGTCGAACGGGCTCGGCAGGATCGCCTGGTCTGCCTGCGGCATTCCGACGGCGCGTGCGAAGTGCGCGAGCGAACCGTCCACCGCCAGCGTGGCCGAGACGAAAACCCAGCTTCCGCCGAGCAGCGCCCGGTGCTCGGCAAAGCGGTCCGCCACCGACAGCGGCGTCGACTTCAGGGCGGCATGGTTCGCGGTGGTCTGCGCCCAGGTCACGGCCGCGGCCGGCTCGGTGGACTCGACCTGCGCGAGCCATCCGGCGCAGCGCGCCGCCATCGTCTCGGCGCGCAGCGCGCAGCGGGCGAGATCGGGGGATCGCTCCTCCTGCCCGCGCAGGGTGGTGGCCGCCTGGCCGAGGGTCGCGATCACGCCGGCCACCGACTCGCGCAGGTCGCCTTCGACGCCGCCGCCGTCACGCGCCAGCGCGAGCAGCTGGTCCGCGCCCAGCCGCACCGGCTGCTCCGGCAGGGCCAGCCGCAACTGACGGGCCGCCGTCTCGATCGACGCCGCAAGGCCGCGCCAGTCTGCGGCGTCCGCGGCCTCGGCGAGCCCGGCACGCAGGCAATCGCGGCCAAGCTCCACCAGCTGGCGGGTGGACACCGATTCCCCGAAGAAGTCCGTCGCCACCTCCGGCAACTGGTGCGCCTCGTCGAAGATGAAGACCTCCGCGCGGGGCAGGAAGTCCCCGATCGCATCCTCCTTCAGGGCAAGGTCGGCGCAGAACAGGTGATGGTTGACGATCAGCACGTCGGCCCGCTGTGCCCGCTGACGCGCCTTCATCAGCGGGCAGTTGCGCAGCTCCGGGCACTCCTGGCCGAGGCAGTTGTCACGGGTGGAGCTGGCGAGCGACCAGACCGGGTCGTCCTCCGAGAGCGCCGTGCAGGCGGCACGGTCGCCGCCGGGGTCCGTGCGGGCGAAGCGATCGATGAGGCGCAGCTTGCCGGGGGTGGCGCGGTCCCGGAAGCGCCCGTCGTCCAGGTTGCGCCCCAGGTGCAGCGGGCACACGTAGTTGGCCCGGCCCTTGAGCACCGCAACTTCCGCGTCCACGCCGAGGGCGCGCCGCACCACCTCCACGTCCCGCTGGAAGAGCTGGTCCTGGAGCTGCCGGGTGCCGGTGGCGATCAGCACCCGGCGGCGCGCGAGCAGCGCCGGCACGAGGTAGGCGAAGGTCTTGCCAATGCCGGTGCCGGCCTCGGCGGCGAGCGTGCCGTCGCCGTCGATGGCCGCGGCGATGCGCCGGGCCAGCTCGACCTGGGCCTCCCGCGGCTGGTAGTCCGGCCGGGCCACGGGCAGCGCGCCGCCGGGCGCGAAGGCCGCCACGGTCGCCTCCTGCAGCGGCGTCACGCGAGACTCCTCCAACCTCGACGGCTTCCTATGCCGGCACGTCCGGCGTGAGCTGCATCTGCAGCAGCACGATGCTGTCCTTGATCTGCAGCTTGCGCTTCTTGAGCCGGCGCAGGGCGAGCTCGTCGCTGTCCGGGCTGTGAACGAGCTGGTCAATCACCTGGTCCAGCCCCCGATGCTCCAGCTGCAGCTCTGCGATCCGCAGCTTGAGGGCATCGATGTCCTGGGGGGTTGATGACACGGGGTGCAGCCTCGCGGGCGTTTCAGGTCCTTTCATGATGATACGAGGGCGCGCGCAGGGGTTCAATCGATCGGATGCCTGATGCGACCGGCCCGCTCCCGTGGGCGGCGACCCGGGCGGCCGGGGCCCGAGCGAGCCGCCCCACCGCGAAGAGCCCCGCCGGCCAGCCGGACCCCGCCCCGGGGCGGTAGAGCATCAACGGTAGAAGTACTCCACCAGGAACATCGGGATGGCGGGCAGGTAGGTGCACATCATCAGCAGGATGAACAGCACACCGATGAAGGGCAGGTTCACCACGGTGGTCTTCCACATGTCCGACTTGGCGATCGAGCACGAGGCCGCCAGCACCGACGCCACGGGCGGCGTCTGCTGGCCGATCCCGAGGTTCAGCGTGATGATCAGGCCGAAGTGCACCGGATCGATGCCGACCGCGTGCACCAGCGGCATCACGATCGGCACGACCAGGATGATCGCCGCCGCCGAGTGCAGGAACAGCCCGGCGACCAGGAAGAAGACGTTCAGCAGCATCAGGACGTAATACTTGTTGTCGGTCAGCGAGGTCATCCACGCGGCGATCTGCTGTGGCATCTGCAGCTCGGTCAGCAGGTGGCCGAGCAGCGCCGAGCTGGCAACCAGCAGCATCACGACCGCGGTCTGGACGCCGCCGTCGACCAACGACTCGTACAGGTGCTTCCAGTCGAGCTCGCGGTAGATCACGCCGCCGATCAGCAGCGCTGCCAGCACCGCGAGCGCCGCGCCCTCGGTGGCCGTGACGACGCCGCCGAAGATGCCGCCGAGGATGATGAGCGGCAGCAGGAACGCCCAGCCGGCTTCCTTCGCGGTCTTCTTCAGCCGCTGCAGGCTGAACACCTGGTCGACCGGATAGTCATAGCGCACCGCATACCAGTACGCGAGGCCGAACATCATCAGGCCGCCGAGCACGCCAGGCACGATGCCCGCGACGAAGATCTGCACCACCGAGGCTTCGGCCATCACCGCATACAGGATCATCGGGATCGACGGCGGAATGATGATCGCCAGCGTCGCCGACGATGAGGTGATGGCGGCAGAGAACTCCTTCGGATAGCCCTGCTTCTTCATCTCCGGGATCAGGATCGAGCCGAGGGCGGCGACGTCGGCCACGGCGGAGCCGGAGATCTCCGCGAAGAACAGCGAGGTGCCGATGTTGACCATCGCCAACCCGCCCTTGATGAAGCCGAAGATCGCCGACGCGAAAGCGATCAGCCGGCGCGACAGGCCGGACGAGTTCATGATCGCGCCCGCCAGGATGAACAGCGGAATCGCGAGCAGCGGGAAATTCGTCGCGCCGGTGAACATCGTGATCGACGCGGACAGCAGCGCTTCCATGCCGTGGAACCAGACCATGGTGAACATCGCCACGGCGCCCAGCGCCACCGCGATCGGCACGTTGATCAGCACGAGGGCCAGCAGCCCGAGGAGCATCAGGATGCCGGTCATCGCTTCAGCGCCTCCTCGAGCTCCCGTTCCTCGGCATCAATGATCCCCTTCCCCCGCGCCTGCGCCAGCAACTCGGGCAGGCTGAGCAGCTGCGCCAGGATGAACAGCACGGCGCCGATCGGGATCACCGACTGCGTCAGCCGGGTCGGCACGCTCGGCAGGCTGACCATGGTGTCGCCTTCGAGGATGATCAGCGCCTGCGTGCCGTACCAGGCCAGCAGCGCGAAGAACAGGATGATGACGGCCTCGCCCACCAGCACGGCCGGCACCCGCAGCTTCGGTTGCAGCGAATTGATCAGCCCCGGAAAGCCGATATGGGCGCGCTTCAGCGCGGCCAGGGCGGCGCCGTAGTAGGTGAGCCAGGCGAGCAGGATGGAGGCGCCTTCGTCATACCAGACCAGCGCCCAGCCCATCTTCCGGTAGAAGACGCCCATCAGCACGATGACCGAGAGCGAGGCGAGCAGGGTGATGACGACGATCGTCAGCACCCGCTCGAACAGGTTCCTCGAGGAAGTCAGCACGGTGCGAGAGGTCACATTCCCTTGCCGAGCGCGATGGCCTGCTCGACGAGCTTCGCGCCACCCTGGACGGACTTGCCGAACTCGTCGTACACGGCCTTGCTCTGGGCGATGAAGGCATCCTTGTCCGCCTCGTTGATCTGGGTGCCGGCCTTCTTGATGGTTTCGGCCAGGGCGCCGTCCAGGCGCGCGGCGGTCTCGTACACGAAGGGCTGGACGTCCTTCGCGGTCTGGACCAGGATGTCCTGCACTTCCTTCGGCAACGACTCGAACTTGCGCTTGCCCGCGGTGAGGTAGGCCGGGGTGTAGACGTGGCCGGTCATCGACAGGTATTTCTGCACCTCCTGGAACTTGGACGATGCGATCTGCGTGAGCGGGTTCTCCTGTCCGTCCATCACGCCGGTCTGCAGCGCAACGAAGACTTCCGACAGCGCCATCGGGGACGGGTTGGCGCCATAGGCCTGGAACATCTTCACCCGCCACACCCCCTGCGGCACGCGCAGCTTCATGCCGCGCAGGTCCTCGGGCTTGACGATCGGACGCACGTTGTTGGTGATGTGGCGAAAGCCGTTCTCCCACACCGCGAGGATCTTGTAGCCGCGCTGCTCGACCATCGGCGCGAGCGAGGGCCACAGGATGTCGCGCTCGATCCGCTTCATGTGCTCCCGGTTCTTGACCAGGTAGGGCATCTCGAACATGCCGAACGCGTCCACCGTGGAAGTCATCACGGTTGACGGCAACGCCAGCTCCAGCGTGCCCAGGCGCAGCTTCTGCATCATCTCGGAGTCGGAGCCCTGCTGGCTGGAGCCGAACACGACGACGCGGGCGCGGTTGCCCAGCCGTTCGTTGGCGAGCCGCGCGAACTCGTTGGCGGAGCGCTCGAACAGCGAGCCCGGGCCGCCGACGTGCCCGAGCTTGATCTCGACCTGGGCCTGGGCGGTGGCCGCGAGGCCGCCCCAGACTGCAAAGACACCTGCGGCGAGCAGTTTGGTGACCTTGAACATGGTGTTGTCTCCGTAGTGTGAGTCTTCTGGCCCTCACGCCGGCGACCGGCAACCCCTGACCATGCGCGGGTCCCCGGTGGTCCTGCTCGTGAAGACGGGCAAGTTTTGCATACAAATGCGAATGTCAACAAGGAATCCAATGTCAACGAGGAATCCCGGCCGAGGCCCGGGGCGCCGCGTCCGCGCGCGCCCCCATGCCGGGAACGGCCGCCTAGGCGAGGCGTGCCGCGACGCCCCGGCGCGGCGCCTCCAGGTACTCCGCGCTCTGCATCTCCACCAGGCGGCTCGCGGTCCGCTCGAACTCGTGTGCCATCGCTCCGGCCAGGTAGAGCTCGTGCGGCTGCACGGCGGCCGACACGATCAGCTTCACGCGCTGGTCGTACAGCACGTCCACCAGCCAGGTGAAGCGCCGCGCTTCCGACGACATGCCGGCGCCCATCTGCGGCACGCCCGAGAGGATCACGGTGTGGAACTGGTTGGCGATCTCGAGATAGTCGTTCTGCGAGCGCGGGCCGCCGCAAAGCGTCGCAAAGTCGAACCAGACCACGCCGCCCGCGCGTCGGCGCGCCCGGATCTCCCGGTTCTCGATGCGAAGCAAGGGGTCCTCGTCGCTGCTGCTCGCCATCCGTTCGAAGGCGGCCGCGAGGGCGGCCTCTGCATCCTCGCCGAGCGGCGTGATGTAGGTGGGCAGCGACTGCAAGGTGAGGCGCCGGTAATCCACCCCCGCGTCGACGGAAAGCACGTCCAGCCGCGACTTCAGCAGCTCGATCGCAGGAAGGATGCTCTCGCGATGCAGCCCGCCCGGATAGAGCCCGTCCGGCGCGTAGTTGCTGGTCATCACGAAGGTTACGCCATTGCCGAACAGCCCGCCGAGGAGCCGCTCGAGGATCATGGCGTCGGCGATGTCGGAGATGTGGAACTCGTCGAAGCAGACCAGGCGGTAGCGCCGCGCCACGCGCCGGGCCACCTCGTCGAGCGGATCCTTGACGCTGCGCAGGTCGCGCAGCTCGCGGTGGACGCCCCGCATGAACTCGTGGAAATGCAACCGGCCCTTTCGCCGGATCCGCACCGCCTCGAAGAAGCAGTCCATCAGGAAGCTCTTGCCCCGCCCCACCCCGCCGTAGAGCCACACGCCGCGTGGCACGTCCGGCTGCAGCACCACCCGGCGGATCGGATTGGTTCGGATCTCCCTGAAGCGCTCCAGCTCATCGGCCAGGCGCTGCAGGCGCGCGACGGCGGCGAGCTGGGCGGGATCGGATCGGTAACCGCGTGCGGCCAGCGCCGAGTGGTAACGCTCGGTGACGGTCAAGGCGCGGCGGACTACATGTTCAGCGCGCGCTTGTCGACCGCAAGCGCCGCTTCGCGCATGACCTCGGAGAGCGAGGGATGGGGATGGCAGATGCGCCCGATGTCCTCGGCCGCCGCCTTGAACTCCATGGCCGCGACCGCCTCGGCGATCAGGTCCGACGCGTTCGCCCCGATAACGTGCACGCCGAGTATCTCGTCGGTCTGCTCGTCGGCGATCACCTTGACGAAGCCTTCCGGCGAGCCCATGCCGAGCGCCCGGCCGTTCGCCGAGAAGGGGAACTGGCCGGAGCGGTACGCCCGGCCCTCGGCCTTCAGCTGCTTCTCGTTCTTCCCGACCCACGCGATCTCGGGCGCGGTGTAGATCACCCAGGGGATGCAGTTGTAGTCGATGTGCGGCTTCTGCCCTGCGATCAGCTCCGCCACCATTACGCCCTCGTCCTCCGCCTTGTGCGCCAGCATCGGGCCGCGGACCACGTCGCCGATCGCCCAGACGTTGGGCAGGCTGGTCGCGCAATGCTCGTCCACCGGGATGAAGCCACGGTCGTCGGCGGCGAGGCCGATCGCGTCGAGGCCGAGCCCGTCGGTGTTCGGCACCCGCCCCACCGACACGATCAGGCGGTCCGAATCGATGGTCTGCGCCGATCCGTCGGCGGCCTCGTAGGCGACCGTCACGGCGGCCGACTTCGCGCCCTCGCGCACGTCGACCTTGGCGATCTTCACGCCGAGCTGGATCTTCAGGCCCTGCTTCGTGAAGAGCTTCATCGCCTCCCTGGCGACAGCCGGGTCGCAGGCACCGAGAAACTCCGGCAATGCCTCGAGGATGGTGACGTCGGCACCGAGGCGGCGCCACACCGAGCCCAGCTCCAGGCCGATGACGCCGGCACCGATCACCGTCAGCTTCTTCGGCACCGAATCGAAGGCGAGCGCACCCTCGTTGTCGCAGACCAGCCGGTTGTCCACCGGGGCGAACGGCAGATGGCGAGCCTTGGAGCCGGTCGCGACGATCACGTGCCGGGCGCTGACCGCCTCGCCTTCGCCACCCTCGCCCTCACCGCCCTCGACCGGCGTCACCTGAAGCTCGATCCGGTCGCCGGCCTTGCCGGTGAAGCGGCCATGTCCCTTGAGCCAGGTGATCTTGTTCTTGCGGAACAGGAACTCGACGCCCTTGGTCATCTTGGTGACGATCGCCTGCTTGCGCGCGATCATCTTGCCGAGATCGAGTGAAACGCCGGAGACACCGATCCCGTGCTCGCCGAGGTGGTGGGCGGCCTTCTCGTACGCCTCGCTCGAGGCGAGCAGGGCCTTGGAGGGGATGCAGCCGACGTTGAGGCAGGTACCGCCCAGGGCCAGCTCGCCCGCCGGATTCTTCCACTGCTCGACGCAGGCGACCGACATGCCGAGCTGCGCCGCGCGCACGGCCGCAATGTAGCCACCCGGGCCCGCGCCGACCACGACGACATCGAATTCCTTCGCCATGGCCGCCTCAGAGGTCGAGCAGGAGGTGCGACGGATCCTCCAGGGCTTCCTTGATCGCCACGAGGAACAGCACCGCCTCGCGCCCGTCGATGATCCGATGGTCGTAGGAGACCGCGAAGAAGTTCATTGGTCGCACCACCACCTGGCCGCCTTCCACCACCGCCCGCTCCTTGGTCGCGTGGATGCCGAGGATCGCGGATTGCGGCGGGTTGATGATCGGCGTCGACAGCATCGAGCCGAACACGCCTCCGTTCGAGATGGAGAAGGTCCCGCCGGAGAGCTCCTCGATCGTCAGCTTGCCTTCCTGCGCCCGCTTGCCGAAATCCGCGATGGTCCTCTCGATCTGGTGGAAGCCGAGCTGGTCCGCGTTGCGGATCACCGGCACGACCAGGCCGCGGGGCGAGCCGACCGCCACGCCGATGTCGAAGTAGCCGTGGTACACGATGTCGGTGCCGTCGATGGAGGCGTTGACCACCGGAAACTTCTTGAGCGCATGGACGACCGCCTTCACGAAGAAGCTCATGAAGCCGAGCCGCACGCCGTGCTCCTTCTCGAAGCGCTCCTGGTATTTCTTGCGCAGCGCCATGACGGGCTGCATGTTCACTTCGTTGAACGTGGTCAGGATGGCGTTGGTTGCCTGCGACTGCAGCAGCCGCTCGGCGACACGCTGGCGCAGCCGCGACATCGGCACCCGCTGCTCCGGACGGCCTTCCAGCACCGTCGCGAGATCCACCGGAGGCCTGACCTCCGGCAGCGAGCGGGTCGGCACGCCCGTCGGTATGCTGGCGGGCGGGGCCGCCGATGCGCCCCCCGCCTTCGAGCCCGGCGTTGCCGCGAGCGCGTCGCCCTTGGTGATGCGCCCGTCCCTGCCGGTGCCGGCCACCTGGGACGGCTCCATGCCCTTCTCGGTCAGGATCTTTGCCGCGGACGGCATGGCGATCGCGCCGGCCGAGCCGGCTGAGCCGGAGGGGGCGGCGACCGGCTGCGGCGCGGCGGCCGGAGCTGCCGGCGGTTGCGCCGCCGGCGGCTGAGCCGCGGGCGCGGAGGCGCCGGCCTTGGCGTCGGTGTCCACCACCGCGATCACCTCTCCGGCGACCACCGTGGCGCCGTCGCCCTTGCGGATCTCCGTGATCACCCCGGCCGAGGGCGACGGCAGCTCCAGCACCACCTTGTCGGTCTCGATGTCGACCAGGTTCTCGTCACGCGCGACCGACTCGCCGGCCTTCTTGTGCCATTGGAGCAGCGTGGCTTCCGCGACCGATTCGGACAGCTGCGGAACCTTCACCTCGATTGAAGCCATTTCGAAAGACTCACTCTCTCTTCTGATTCGTGGAAGTCGGCCGGGTCACTCCGGCTACCCGGCCTTGCGCGCGCGCGGCCGGCTCACGCCGAGCGCGCTTTCGACGAGCTCCTTCTGTTGCGCGTAGTGCTTGTCGTAGTAGCCGACCGCCGGAGAGGCCGAGGCCGGCCGTCCGGCATAGGACAGCTTCTGCGTGGGCTTGAGCGCTGCCTGGATATGGTGCTGCACGAAGAACCAGGCGCCCTGGTTCTGCGGCTCGTCCTGGCACCAGACGACCTGCGTTGCGCCGGGATAGCGCTTGAGCTCCGCGTCGAACGCCTTGTGCGGATAGGGATAGAGCTGCTCGACCCGCACCAGGGCGAGGTCGTCGATCTCGCGCGTGCGCCGTTCCGTCAGCAGGTCGTAGTAGACGCGGCCGCTGCAGATCACCACGCGCTTCACCTTCCTCGGGTCCGCGACGGTATCCGGCAGCACGGTCTCGAAGCGCCCATCGGCCAGGTCCTCGAGCGACGAGACCGCATCCTTGTTCCGGAGCAGCGATTTTGGCGTCATCAGGATCAGCGGCTTTCGGAACGGCCGGATCATCTGCCGGCGCAGCGCGTGGAAGATCTGCGACGGGTTGGAGGGTTGCAGCACCTGCATGTTGTTCTCCGCGCAGAGCTGCAGGAAGCGCTCCAGGCGCGCCGAGGAATGCTCCGGCCCCTGCCCTTCGTAGCCGTGCGGCAGCATCAGCGTGAGCCCGCAGGAGCGGCCCCACTTCGTCTCGCCGGACGAGATGAACTGGTCGATCACCACCTGCGCGCCGTTCACGAAGTCGCCGAACTGGGCCTCCCAGATCACCAGCGCATTCGGCTCGGCGGTGGCGTAGCCGTACTCGAAGGCGAGCACCGCCTCTTCCGAGAGCACCGAGTCGATGACGATGAACTGGCCCTGGTTGTCCGCCACGTACTGCAGCGGGATGTAGCTGCCCTGGTCCCAGCGCTCGCGGTTCTGGTCGTGCAGCACCGCATGCCGGTGGGAGAAGGTGCCCCGCCCCGAGTCCTGGCCCGAGAGCCGGACGGCGTACCCGGAGGCGCAGAGCGAGGCGAATGCCAGCGCCTCGCCCATGCCCCAATCCAGCGGCAGGTCGCCGTTGGCCATCGCCCGGCGGTCCGCGATCACCTTCTGCACCAGCGGGTGCAGCTTGAAGCCGTCCGGCACGGTGGTGAGCCGCTCGCCCAGGCGCTTCAGCTCGGCGATCGGCACGCCGGTATCGGCGGCGTCGGTCCACTTGCGGTTGAGGAACGGCAGCCAGTCGACCGCGAACTTGCTCTTGAAGTTGGTGATGACCGGATCGTAGGTATGCTTGCCCTCGTCCATGGCGTCGCGAAAGCTCGTGGAGAGCTGGTCCGCGTAGCCGGCGTCGGTCACGCCCTGGGCCACCAGCTTCTCCGCATAGAGCGCGCGCGTGCCCGGGTGCGCCGCGATCTTCTTGTACATGAGCGGCTGGGTGACCGATGGCGTGTCCTGCTCGTTGTGGCCGAGCTTGCGGTAGCAGACGATGTCCACCACCACGTCCTTGCGGAACTGCATCCGGTAGTCGAGCGCGAGCTGGGTGACGAAGACCACCGCCTCCGGATCGTCCCCGTTCACGTGGAAGACCGGCGCCTCGATCGACTTCACCACGTCCGTGCAGTAGAGGGTGGAGCGCGCGTCGCGAGCGTCCGAGGTGGTGAACCCGATCTGGTTGTTGATGACGATATGCACCGTCCCGCGCGTGCCGTAGCCCCGGGTCTCGGTCAGGTTCAGCGTCTCCATCACGACGCCCTGGCCGGCGAAGGAGGCATCCCCGTGCACCAGGACCGACAGCACCTGCGACCCGTCCTTGTCGCCGCGGCGCACCTGCCGTGCCTTGGTCGAGCCCTCCACCACCGGATTGACGATCTCCAGGTGGGAAGGATTGAAGGCAAGCGACAGGTGGACCGGCCCGCCGGGCGTGGACACGTCGCTGGAAAAGCCCTGGTGGTACTTGACGTCGCCGTTCGGCAGCTCCTCGGCGTGATGGCCCTCGAACTCCTTGAAGAGGTCCTTCGGCATCTTGCCCATGACGTTGACCAGCACGTTCAGGCGTCCGCGGTGCGCCATGCCGATCACCATCTCCTGGATGCCGACGGCGCCGGCGCCTTGCACCAGCGCATCCATCGAGGCGATGAAGCTCTCGCTCCCCTCGAGCGAGAAGCGCTTCTGGCCGACATACTTGGTATGGAGGTACCGCTCCAGCCCTTCGGCCGCGGTCAGTCGCTCCAGGATGTGCTTCTTGGCATCGGGCGCGAAGTTGAACCTGCCGCGGGCGGACTCCAGCCGTTCCTGGATCCAGCGCTTGGCGGCCGGATCCGAGATGTACATGAACTCGGCGCCGATCGAGCCGCAGTAGGTGTCCCGCAACGCCTGCAGGATCTCGCGCAGCGGGGCGGTCTCGAAGCCGAAGAAGGTATTGGCCGCCGAGTAGAGGTTGGCGTGGTCGCCTTCGGAGAAGTCGTAGAAGGCAGGCTCGAGCTCCGGGATGGTGGGACGCTCGCGGCGCTTCAGCGGATCGAGGTCGGCGTAGCGGGAGCCGAGGAAGCGATAGGCGCCGATCAGCTGGGCGACGAAGACCTGCTTGCGAGCCGACTGCGCGTCGCCGCCCATGACCTGGGGCTGGAGCTGGCCGGCCTTGGCCCGCTCGGCGAACGACTTGACGATCGGGGCATGGGCGACGTCGCGGGTCTCGGAGCTGCCGTCGGCCGCCGGAACCGCCTGCATGCCGTCGAAGTAGGCGCGCCAGGTCTCCGGCACCGAGCCCGGGTTGTTCAGGTAGCTTTCGTACAGCTCCTCGATATAGGGAGCGTTACCGCCAAAAAGATACGAGTTGGCGCGAAATGCCTTCATCATGATGCGTCACCTTGTCGAACGAGTTTCTCGTCGAAGCTGCTCCAGCCAAGCCGGCCGGAACGTATCGGCCGGCGGTTTGCGCCAGCCGATACGGCATCTGCGGGGAACCTAGGAGGCTGTCCTGGGAAGTGCCGTCTGATACCGATCTTCGGATGCATGGTAGCACCGAGGTCGTTGCATACGTACGACGGCTGAACGGGAATACGACAACACGCCGCCGGACGGTCGTCGCTGCGTTCCTTCGCCCGGCCGCTGGCCGCGCCCCCCGTCAAGGGCGAGCGTTCGGCTCCTCGCTAACCCGGCCGCGAGCGCAGTCCATGACGGACCGCCGCTCAGCGGCGTGCCGCGGATCCGGCTTCGCCGGGCCGCTGGCCGCGCCCCCCTTCTCAAGGGGGGAGGCGCCTCCGGCGCCTCGGGGGGTTGGTTCACTATGCGGCGCGGGCCTTGCGCGCGGGCCGCGCCGGCATGTCGCGCCGCACCTGGCCGGTGTAGAGCTGGCGCGGCCGGCCGATCTTCTGGTCGTCCTCGCCGATCATCTCGTTCCACTGGGCGATCCAGCCGACCGTCCGCGCAAGCGCGAAGATGCAGGTGAACATGCTGGTGGGGATGCCCATCGCCTTCTGCACCACACCGGAATAGAAATCCACGTTCGGATAGAGCTTGCGGGAGACGAAGTAGTCGTCCTCGAGCGCGATCTTCTCCAGCGCCATCGCCAGCTTGAAGATCGGGTCGTCCTCCAGGCCAAGCTCGCCGAGCACCTCGCGGCAGGTTTCCTGCATCAGCTTGGCCCGCGGATCGTAGTTCTTGTAGACCCGGTGGCCGAAGCCCATCAGCTTCACGCCGGAATTCTTGTCCTTCACCTTGGCGATGAATTCCCCGATCTTCTCGATGCCGCCCTGGCGCTGGATCTCGTCCAGCATCACCAGGCAGGCCTCGTTGGCACCGCCGTGCGCCGGGCCCCACAGCGTGGCGATGCCTGCCGCGATGCATGCGAACGGGTTCGCGCCCGACGAGCCCGCGAGCCTCACCGTCGAGGTGGAGGCATTCTGCTCGTGGTCCGCATGCAGGATGAGGATCCGGTCCAGCGCGCGGACCAGAACGTCGTTCGGCTGGTAGTCCTCGCACGGCGTGCCGAACATCATGTGCATGAGGTTCGCGGTGTACGACAGGCTGTTCTTGGGATAGATGGAAGGCTGCCCCACCGAGTACTTGTACGCCATGGCCACCATGGTCGGCATCTTGGCGATCAGCCGGATCGCCGAGATGTGGCGGTGCTCGGGGTTGTTGATGTCCAGCGAGTCGTGATAGAAGGCCGAGAGCGCCCCGACGCAGGCCACGAGGATCGCCATCGGATGGGCATCACGGCGGAAACCGGCGAAGAACCGGTTCATCTGCTCGTGGATCATCGTGTGATGCGTGACCCGGTAGTCGAAGTCGGCCTTCTGCTCCGCCGTCGGCAACTCGCCGTGCAGCAGCAGGTAGCAGGTGTCGAGGTAGTCGCACTGCACCGCCAACTGCTCGATCGGATAGCCGCGATAGAGCAACTCGCCCTTGTCGCCGTCGATATAGGTGATCTGCGACTCGCAGGCGGCGGTGGACATGAAGCCCGGATCGAAGGTGAACTTGCCGGTCTGCGCGTACAGCTTGCGGATGTCGATCACGTCCGGCCCGACTGTTCCCTTGTAGACGGGAAACTCGACCGACGGCGTGCCATCCGCGAAGGACAGCGTGGCTTTGGGGGCGTTGGTGCTCGTCATGGATTGATTCCTATGGGGCCGCCTGGCGGCGGCGGGTACTGCACGGATCCGGCGCGGGCCGCGTCGCTCCAGCCGGTCCGGCTCTCCGATGCGCACAATGCTATCGCATCTGCAACATCGCCTATCTCCATCGCGGCGTCGGAAATCCTGACCGCGCCGACGCTTCCGCGAAGACCGGCTCAGGCCCGGCGCAGCGCCTCCACCAGCGTCCTGACCGCCGGGGTGTCCAGCGTCCCTTCGGGATCCCGGCGGTGCAGGATCAGGTCGAGCAGCTCCGGGTCGCTCAGGTCCAGCAGCCGGTCAAGCGCCTCGATCTCGGACTCGCCCATCGTCTCGACATGCGCGTCGAGGTAGCGGTTGAGGACGATGTCGTTCTCCAGCAGGCCGCGGCGCGCCCGCCAGCGCAGGCGCCGCACCCGTTCCGGGCTCGGCATCGCCGCGCCGGCCGTCCGCTAGACCGTCCGCCGCACGATCAGGTCCTTGATCTTGCCGATGGCGCGGTTCGGGTTCAGGTTCTTCGGGCACACGTCCACGCAGTTCATGATGGAGTGGCAACGGAACAGGCGGTACGGGTCCTCGAGGTTGTCGAGACGCTCGTTCGTGGCCTGGTCCCGGCTGTCGGCGATGAACCGGTATGCCTGCAGCAGGCCGGCCGGGCCGACGAACTTGTCCGGGTTCCACCAGAACGAGGGACACTGCGTCGAACAGCAGGCGCAGAGGATGCATTCGTAGAGGCCGTTCAGTTCGTCGCGTGCCTCCGGCGACTGCAGACGCTCCTTCTCGGGCGGCGGCGTGTCGTTGATCAGGTACGGGCTGATCGACTCGTACTGCGCGAAGAACTGGGTCATGTCGACGATCAGGTCGCGGATGACCGGGAGCGCCGGCAGGGGCCGCAGCACCACCGGCTCCTTGAGGTCGCGAAGGTTCGTGATGCAGGCGAGCCCGTTCTTGCCGTTGATGTTCATCGCGTCCGAGCCGCATACGCCTTCGCGGCAGGAGCGCCGGAAGGACAGCGAATCATCCACGTCCGACTTGATGCGCATCAGCGCATCCAGCAGCATCTTGTCGGTCGGCTGGAGCGTCACCTCCAGCTCCTGCATGTAGGGCTTCTCGTCCTTGTCGGGATCGTAGCGGTAGATCGAGAACTTCATTGGCGTGTCTCTCAAAAGGTCCGTGCCTTCGGCTGGAAGGACTCGACCGACAAGGGCTCGAGCTTCACCGGCTTGTAGGCCAGCCGGTCGCCCTCGGAATACCACAGCGTGTGCTTCATCCAGTTGGCGTCGTCACGCTGCGGATAGTCGCGGTGGGCGTGGGCGCCGCGGCTTTCCTTGCGGGCCTCCGCCGAGGCGACCGTCGAGCGGGCGACCTCGACCAGGTTGTCCAGCTCGAGCGCCTCGACCCGGGCCATGTTGAATACCTTCGACTTGTCCTTGAGGTGGACGTTGCGTGACCGTTCCGCGAGCGATCGGATCTTCTGCACGCCTTCGGTCAGCAGCTCCGAGGTACGGAACACGCCGCAGTGCGTCTGCATCTCGCGCCGGATGGCGTTGGCCACGTCCTGGGTGCGCTCCCCGCCGGTGGAGCCGTCCAGCCGGGCGAGGCGGGCAAGCGTCGCGTCGCCGGCATTGGCGGGCAGCTGCTTGTGCGGCGCGCGCGAGAAGCCGGAGGCCACGATGTGCTCACCGGCGGAGCGGCCGAACACCACCAGGTCCAGGAGCGAATTGGTCCCGAGGCGGTTCGCGCCGTGCACCGAGACGCAGGCGCATTCACCGATGGCATAGAGACCATTCACCACGGCATTCGGGTCGTCGCCGCGCGGCACCACCACCTGGCCGTAGTAGTTGGTCGGGACCCCGCCCATCTGGTAGTGGATGGTGGGCACGACCGGGATCGGGTCCCGGATCGGGTCGACGTTCGCGAACTTGATGGCGATCTCGCGGATGGACGGCAGCTTGCTGATGATCTTGTCGGCGCCGAGGTGGTCCAGCTTCAGCAGCACGTAGTCGCCGTCCGGGCCGCATCCGCGGCCTTCCTTGATCTCCTGGTCCATGGACCGGGAGACGAAGTCCCGCGGCGCCAGGTCCTTGAGCGTCGGCGCGTAGCGCTCCATGAAGCGCTCCCCGTCCTTGTTGAGCAGGATGCCGCCTTCGCCCCGAACGCCTTCGGTGATCAGCACGCCGGCATTGGCGACACCGGTCGGGTGGAACTGCCAGAACTCCATGTCCTCCAGCGGCAGCCCGGCCCGCGCTGCGAGCCCAAGGCCGTCGCCGGTGTTGATGTAGGCGTTGGTCGATGCCGCGAAGATCCGTCCGGCCCCGCCGGTGGCGAGGACGGTGACCTTGGATTCCAGCACCATCACCTCGCCGGTTTCCATCTCGAGCGCGATCACGCCGACCACGTCGCCGTCCGAGTCGCGGACCAGGTCCAGCGCCATCCATTCGACGAAGAAGCGGGTGCGCGACCGGACGTTGCGCTGGTAGAGGGTGTGCAGCAGCGCATGGCCGGTACGGTCGGCCGCCGCGCAGGCGCGCTGCACCGGCTTCTCGCCGAGGTTCGCGGTATGGCCACCGAAGGGCCGCTGGTAGATCGTCCCGTCGGCGTTGCGGTCGAACGGCATCCCGAAGTGCTCGAGCTCGTAGACCACTTCCGGGGCCCGCCGGCACATGAACTCGATCGCATCCTGGTCGCCCAGGTAGTCCGATCCCTTCACGGTATCGAACATGTGCCAGTACCAGTTGTCCTCGCTCATGTTGCCGAGCGAGGCGCCGATGCCGCCCTGGGCGGCCACGGTGTGCGAGCGGGTCGGGAACACCTTCGAGAGGACGGCCACGTTGTAGCCGGCCTCGGCCAGTTGCAGCGAGCAGCGCATGCCGGAGCCGCCGGCGCCGACGATCACCGCATCGAACTTGCGCCGCGGCAGGTTGTTGGCCAGGTTGGTCAGCACGTTCGCCATCAGACTTTCCAGAGGATGATGAGCGCCCAGAAGGCATAGCCGGTCAGCAGCACGATCGTCCCGATCTCCAGGGTGAGCCGCAGCCAGGTGGGCTTGATGTAGTCCATGTACACGTTCCGCATGCCGACCCAGGTGTGGTAGGCGAGCGAGATCAGGGCGAGCAGGGTCGCCACCTTCATGAAGGGGCTGGCGAACAGCTGGTACCAGCCGGCATAGCCCAGCTCCGGCATGGCAAGCAGCCGCACCAGCAGGTACCCGGTGTAGAGGGCGAGGATGATCGCGGTGATCCGCTGGGCGACCCAGTCGCGCGCCCCGTAGTGGGCGCCGGTGACGATTCTCTTCGTGGTCATGCAGGAGCCTTTGCGAAGGTCGGCTGGCAGGCCGACAGGACAGCGATCCCGGCCGCGACCACCCACGCCCGGCTCGCGGGCGAGTGCGTTGCCGGCAGGATGCGGGAAGCCAATCCGAAGTCCGTGCGGATGGCGGTCAGAGCAGGCCGAAGAGCAACAGCGCGCACACCAGGGTGACGACGACGCTCAGCCCCAGCACGATCCGCGCGGTCAGGGCGTTCTGCTCCCGCTCGCCCATCAGGTGCAGGTCCAGTCCGAAGTGACGGATGCCCGCCAGCACGTGATGGACGAACGCCCAGATCAGGATCAGCAGCACCAGCTTTCCCGGCCAGGACGCCACGACGCTGCGGTACCGCTCGAAGCTGATCTCCGAGGTGAGGCTGTTCTGGAACAGGTAGAGCACGAACGGAATGCCGAGGACGAACATCAGCACGCCGCTCGCCCGGTGCAGGACGGAGACGATCGCGCCGGGCGGAAAACGGTAGCTGGCGAGGTCGCCAACGCCAAGGTTGCGGAACTCCGGACGCGCGGAGTGTGTCGATCTGCCGGCCTCAGCCATGCCACCTGCCTCCCTTGCTGCCGGCCATGCCGCCGGCTTCCATGCCGGCGCCGGTCGCGCCCTGCCCGGCGGCGCCCCAGAGCGATCGGCCCTCTTTCGTCTGCATCAGTTCTCTCGAAACCACCACGCGACGCGCGGCATCTTCCTTCAGCCAAGTATTGTTACGCATTTTGGATTGGCCAACAACGCAGCGCAGCATGAGCGGCTCGCATCCAGGGCGTTCGGGCCTTCCTGCGGGGTCACAACGCGTTCGCGTAGTGATGGCGGTCGGTGCGGCAGAGGCCGCGACGCAGCTCCACCGCCCGGCCGTTGAAGGTGGAGGTGACACGCTCCACCAGCAGGAGCGGCGCGCCCGGCGCCACGCCGAGGAGCTCGGCCTGCACGCCGCTCGCCGCCACGGCGCGAAGCTTCTCGTCGGCACGGATCATCTTGGTGCCGAGCTCGGTCTCCAGCACCGCGTAGAGCTGGCCGGAGTGTCCGGCGAGACGCTCGCTGGTGAGCTGACGGAACTCCTCGCCGGCGAGCCAGATGTCGTCGAGCACCACCGGCTCGTCGCCGAACACCAGGAGCCGCCGGATGAAGAGCACCGACTCGCCGGGACGCAGTCCGAGCGGCCGTGCGACGTCCGCCGGCGCGCGAACCCGCCGGCAGTCCACGATACGGCTGGCCGGCTGCACCGCCGGTCCTTCGTCCGGTCGCAGGCGCAGGAAGCGGAACTGCGCATACGTCTCCCGGTGCGAGCTCACGAAGGTGCCCCTTCCCTGGCGACGCACCAGCAGGCCCTCGGCGGCCAACGCCTCGATCGCCTTGCGAACCGTTCCCTGGCTCACGCCGTAGCGGCGCGCCAGCTCGTGCTCGCCGGGTATCGCTTGGCCGGGCAGCCATTCCCCTGACGCGAGACTCTGCAGGATGGCAGCCGTGATCTGCCGGTAGAGCGGCTGGAACCGCGGGGCCGCCGCGGCTGCCGCCACCGGGGGACCGCCAAGGGGCTCGGCATCCCGGCCGGAGGCCGGCGCGCGCCCGTCTGCACCGGTTTGAGTTTTCACTGACTCTCCAGCTCAGATGTCTTATATAAGATAGCTTAGCAGTTTGACGAGGATGGCGCCAGCACCGTACCATTCAGAGGCGTCTCGCGCGATGGCGGCCATGGCCCGCGTCGGCGCCACGATGCCCGCCGCCCGCGTCCCGACCCCTCGAAGTCCTTCAATCCGCTTGCCAAGCAGCACCCGCCAGGAACCACATTCATGAAAGCTCCCAAACGCGTAGCGGTCACCGGCGCAGCCGGGCAGATCGGCTATTCCCTCCTCTTCCGCATCGCCAACGGCGACATGCTGGGCAAGGACCAGCCGGTCATCCTGCAGCTCCTGGACATCACCCCGGCCATGCCGGCGGTCAAGGGCGTCGTCATGGAGCTGGACGATTGCGCCTTCCCGCTGCTCGCGGGCGTGGTGGTCACGGACGACCCCGCGGTGGCGTTCAAGGATGCGGACTATGCGCTCCTGGTCGGCGCCCGGCCGCGCAGCAAGGGCATGGAGCGCAAGGACCTGCTGGAGGCCAACGGCGCCATCTTCACGGTGCAGGGAAAGGCCCTGAACGACCATGCCAGGCGGGACTGCAAGATCCTCGTGGTCGGCAACCCGGCCAACACCAACGCCTACATCGCGATGAAGTCCGCGCCGGACCTGCCGCGGC
>JAEWEW010000047.1 GCA_023389175.1 Pseudomonadota bacterium
GGGCGGCAATTGCCCGCTTTCGGAGGTGGATGCCGTGGTGACCCGCCACGGCGTGACCATCGCCGGCGTCACCAACCTGCCGGCGCTGGTCGGCGCAGACGCCTCCGCGCTCTACGCGCGCAACGTGCTGGATTTCCTGAAGCTGCTCTTCGACAAGGAGGGCCGCTTCCACGTCGACACGGACGACGACATCGTCAAGGCGTGCCTCGTCTGCGCGGACGGCAAGGTCCTGCGCAGCTGAGCACCGTGAAACCTTCCTACGCGCCCGCGGCGCATCGAGGCAAGCCATGGAAAGCGTGAGCCCCACCGTCATCAACCTCATCATCTTCGTGCTGGCAATCTACGTCGGCTACCACGTCGTCTGGAACGTGACGCCCGCGCTGCACACGCCGCTCATGTCCGTGACCAACGCGATCTCGGCGATCATCATCGTCGGCGCGATGCTGGCCGCGGCGCTCACCGAGACCGCGCTCGGCAAGCTGATGGGCGTGCTGGCAGTGGCTCTTGCCTCGGTCAACGTCTTCGGCGGATTCCTGGTGACGCGGCGCATGCTGGAGATGTTCCGCAAGAAGGAGCCGCGCAAGCTGCTCGACCCGGCCGACGGCAAGTAGGCGGCCAGTGACCCTCAAGGCATTCCTCTTCCTGTTCGTCGTCACCATCGTCGCGGTCGTGGCGTCGGCCACCATCGCAGAGAAATTCGTCGATCCGGGCTTCGAGCGGGGCATCGTGATCGCGGTGCTCTCCTCGCTCGTGGTGTTTCCCGCGGCACGGTGGGCCGAGTACCGGGGCTGGATCAAGGGCGACTGGAGCCCCGGCGGCACGCTTCGCAAGGCGCAGGAGGAGCGACGCGCCCGCGAGGCACTTGAAGCGGTCAAGGCGCAGGTCGCCGGATCGACGGCCGGCACGCATGACGGCGACGGACCGGCGGGGCCGCCCGGACGGTCCGAAGTCGAGAAGCCGGACGACGCGCCCGCGGCCGGCAACCCACCATCCCCCGGAGATCCTCGGTGAGCCTCAATCTCGTCGTCCTGCTGTACCTGGTTGCCTCGGTCTGCTTCATCCAGGCGCTCAAGGGGCTCTCCCACCCGACCACCTCGCGCCTGGGGAACACCTTCGGCATGGTGGGCATGGCGATCGCGGTCTTCACCACCGTCGCGCTCATCGTTCGGCTCCTGGGCGACGCGGGTAGCGGCAGCCTCATCTGGGTGGTCATCGGCGTGGCAGCGGGCGGCACGGCCGGCACGCTGATGGCGCGGCGGGTCGAGATGACCAAGATGCCGGAGCTGGTGGCCTTCATGCACTCGATGATCGGCCTCGCGGCCGTGTTCATCGCGATCGCGGCAGTCGCGGAGCCCTGGGCCTTCGGCATCGCGGAGCGCGGCAGCCCGATCCCGGCCGGCAACCGGCTCGAGCTCTTCATCGGCACCTTCGTCGGCGCGATCACCTTCTCCGGCTCGGTCATCGCTTTCGGCAAGCTCGCGGGCAAGTACAAGTTCCGGCTGTTCCAGGGCGCGCCGGTGGTCTTCCCGGGGCAGCATCTGCTCAACCTCGTGCTCGCGCTGGTCATGCTCGGCTGCGGGCTCTGGTTCTTCGCCACCCAGGCCTGGCTGCCCTTCTGGCTGATGACCATCCTCGCCTTCGTGCTCGGCGTGCTGATCATCATCCCGATCGGCGGCGCGGACATGCCGGTGGTGGTTTCGATGCTGAACAGCTACTCCGGCTGGGCGGCCGCGGGCATCGGCTTCTCGCTCAACAACCCGATGCTGATCATCGCGGGCTCGCTGGTGGGCTCTTCCGGCGCCATCCTCTCGTACATCATGTGCAAGGCGATGAACCGGTCGTTCTTCAACGTGATCCTCGGCGGCTTCGGCGGCGAGACCAGCGCCGCCGCGGCGGGCGAGCGGGAGCAGCGGCCGGTCAAGTCCGGCTCGGCCGACGACGCCGCCTTCCTGCTCGCCAACGCCGACAGCGTGATCGTGGTGCCCGGCTACGGGCTCGCGGTGGCAAGGGCCCAGCATCCGCTCAAGGAGCTGACCGACAAGCTCATCGCGCGCGGCATCCGGGTGCGCTACGCGATCCACCCGGTCGCCGGCCGCATGCCCGGCCACATGAACGTGCTGCTCGCCGAGGCCGAGGTGCCCTACGACCAGGTCTTCGAGATGGACGAGATCAACTCCGACTTCGGCGAGACCGACGTGGTGCTGGTGCTCGGCGCCAACGACGTGGTGAACCCGGCCGCGAAGGATCCGAAGTCACCGATCGCCGGCATGCCGATCCTCGAGGTCCACAAGGCCCATCGCGTCATCGTCAACAAGCGGTCCATGGCCTCCGGCTATGCCGGGCTCGACAACGAGCTCTTCTACATGGACAAGACGATGATGGTGTTCGGCGATGCGAAGAAGGTAGTCGAGGAGATGGCCAAGGCGGTCGAGTGAGCCTTCCGGCCAGGGCGGCTGCTTCGGTCTGAATCCTCGATCTCCGCCGGGGCGCCGGAGGCGGGCGGGCGCGGCTCGATCGTCGGCGCCGGCGCCAGACAGGCTGGCGTCATGCGCCCGGTGACCTTCCTCCAGTCCGTGTTTCCTTGCGATGAACCGGCACGTCCGGCAGGAGCTCCCTGGCGGCGGTAAGATGAGGTTGTCGGGTGACGGGAGAACGGAGCTTGCGGAACGGGCGGTTGATATACGGGGACAGGCCGCCATATATCCGTCGGTCCCACCCAGCACAGGGAGAACAGCCAGTGAACCACACCTTCGAGAATGCCGATCCGGCCCGGGATGGCGCCCTCGCCCGTGTCGCGATGCTCGACTACGGGCTGCACATTGCCGGATTGCTGCTTTCCCTCGGAATCCTCTCGGTGGTGGCCGTAATCATCAATTACGTGAAGCGGCCCTCCGCCCGCGGGACGATCTACGAGAGCCACTTCACCTGGCAGATCCGCACGTTCTGGTGGACGCTGTTCTGGCTGGTGGTGACCGCGGTGCCGGTGGCATTGTCGCTCGGCATCTTCTCGTTCCTCTTCGTCATTCCGGCGATCTGGTACCTGTACCGCATGATCAAGGGGCTTCTATACCTGAACGACCGCAGGCCGATGCCGGTCTGAGTCCGGCGCCGGGCCGCCCCAAGCCGGACTCATCCCCCCTGGGGGGACCGCGCGCAGCGCGAGGGGGCAAGGGAGTCCGGCGCCGGGCCGCCCCAAGCCGGGCTCATTCCCCCTTGGGGGGATCGCGCGCAGCGCGAGGGGGCAAGGGAGGCCAGCGGCGGCCTCGGGTTCCCGGGCACTTTCTGGGGGATCCTCATGAACGCTTCGCGATCGAACCACCTGCGCGGCGCCAGCGCCGGGCGCCGCAACATCCTTCTCGCCGGCGCGGCCGGCATCGCGCTGCCGGCGCTCGGCGTTGCCGGCTGTGCGACCTCACCGTCGCCGGCGGCATCGTCGGTCCGGTTCGAGCCGCCGCGAGTGAGCCTGGGCGATCGCTGGGTCTACCAGGAGATCAACCGCTACAGCCGGCTGCCGGTGTCCCGCACCAGCGTGACGGTCACGGCGATCGAGCCGGTGCTCGTCTGCAGCGTCCAGCGCGAGCCCACGGAGACACAGGCCGGCGCCATCGCCCGCCCGGACGCGCCGATCGAGGAACGCTACGCCGGCCCCTGGGAGGTGATCCACGAGCCGACCTACGACCTGCCGCTCGACTTCGCCGAGCCGGTCCCGCTGCTGCCGCAGGCGCTGCGGCCAGGCGAGACGATCTCGGAGCGGACCAGCTACACCGTGCCGGGCTACTCCGGCCGCTACCGCTGGGACCAGCGCCTGAAGGCGGTGGGCGTGGAACGCGTCACCACGGCGGCGGGCACGTTCGATTGCCTGCATGTGCAACGCCGGATCTTCTTCGCCTACCCCGACGTGTTCCGCTTCGGCTCCTCGCGCCTGGACGACCTCTGGTACGCCTCCGAGGTGAACCGCTGGGTCGTGCGCGAATGGACCGGCGACTACCTGCACGAGAACTCGCTCGACCGGATGGGAACGCGGCGACGGGAAGACTGGGTGCGGTGGGAGCTGGTTGCCTACGAGCCCCGGGTGGCGGCTCGGGGTTGAGGCAGCAGTCCGGGCTTCGCGCCGACCCCCTCCGCCAACCCCGCATGCGAAGGCTTCTTGGAGGACCAGGATGACCAGCAAGAACACGATCTGCCTCTGGTACGACGGCACCGCACTGGAGGCCGCCCGGTTCTACGCCGAGACGTTCCCGGACAGCTCGGTGGGGTTCGTCAATCACGCGCCGGCCGACTTTCCAAGCGGCAAGCAGGGCGATGTCCTCACGGTGGAGTTCACGGTGATGGGGATACCCTGCCTCGGCCTCAACGGAGGACCGGCGTTCAGGCACAACGAGGCGTTCTCGTTCCAGGTCGCGACCGACGACCAGGCCGAAACCGACCGCCTGTGGAACGCGATCGTCGGCAACGGCGGCCAGGAAAGCGCCTGTGGCTGGTGCAAGGACAAGTGGGGCGTGTCATGGCAGATCACTCCGCGCGCCTTGACCGACGCAATCGCCGACCCTGACCGTGCCGCCGCAAGGCGCGCATTCGTCGCGATGATGGACATGCGCAAGATCGACGTCGCCGCCATCGAAGCCGCCCGCCGAGGCGCGTAATCCCTGATGATGAATTAGCGGTCCCGCTGCAACCAGCCGCCAGCACCCTCTCAACTCACCCCTGAGCGTCCGAATCGGTTCGCCTGACGGCGTTCGTGTTGGCGGCGTGGGCGGGGCGTGCCGGCGGGGCGAATTGGTCGGCGCCTCGGGGACGGTGC
>JAEWEW010000097.1 GCA_023389175.1 Pseudomonadota bacterium
GGATCGGCTCCTGGAGCGGATTCATCAGGGTCTCCTCAGGCCGCCCGGACCAGCGCGTCGGGCGAGGTCTGCGGGCGCACCGGTCCTCTACGGGCGGGGCCCGGGCCGGCATGGGTCATCTCGATCAGGAACTTCTGCATGTCCCAGGCGCCGGTGGGGCAGCGCTCGGCGCAGAGGCCGCAGTGCAGGCAGACGTCCTCGTCCTTCACCATCACGCGCTGCGTCTTGAGCGGCTCGGAGACGTAGAGGTCCTGGTCGCGGTTGAGGGCGGGCGCGGTGAGCCGGGTGCGCAGCACGTCCTCCTCCGCGTTCGCGGTGAAGGTGATGCAGTCCATCGGGCAGATGTCAACGCAGGCGTCGCACTCGATGCACTTCGGGCCGGTGAAGACGGTCTGCACATCGCAGTTGAGGCAGCGCCGCGCCTCGGCGAGCGCGAGCTTCTGGTCGAAACCGAGCTCCACCTCCACCTTGATGTCGCGCAGGGCCACCTGCGGGTCCGTCCACGGCACCTTGCGGCGCAGCTCCGGCGAGATCTCGTTGTCGTAGCTCCACTCGTGGATGCCCATCTTCTGGGAGGAGACGGTCACGGCGGGCGCCGGACGCTCGGCAAGCGGGCGGCCGTCCAGGTGGCGGTCGATGGAGATCGCGGCGTCGTGGCCATGGGCGACCGCCCAGATGATGTTCTTCGGCCCGAACGCGGCATCCCCGCCGAAGAAGACATTCGGCAGCGTCGACTGCAGCGTCGCCTTGTCCAGCACCGGCAGGCCCCACTTGTCGAACTCGAGGCCCAGGTCCGGCTCGATCCAGGGGAAGGCGTTCTCCTGGCCGATGGCGACCAGCACGTCGTCGCACTCGATGAACTCGTCCGGCTCTCCGGTGGGCACCAGCTGGCGGCGGCCCTTGTCGTCGTAGCGTGCCGCCACCCGCTGGAAGCGCACGCCCTTCAGCTGCCCGTCCTCGTGCTCCACCGCGAGCGGCACCAGGAAGTTGAGGATCGGGATGCCCTCGTGCTGCGCATCCTCCTTCTCCCAGGGCGAGGCCTTCATCTCGTCGTATCCCGAGCGCACCACCACCTTCACGTCCTCGCCGCCGAGGCGACGCGCCGAGCGGCAGCAGTCCATCGCGGTGTTGCCGCCGCCCAGGACGACCACCCGCTTGCCGATGGCGGTGACGTGGCCGAAGGCCACCGAGGCGAGCCAGTCGATGCCGATGTGCACGTGGGCGGCCGCCTCCGCGGCGCCGGGGACATCGAGCGGACGGCCGCGCGGAGCGCCCGACCCGACGAAGATCGCGTCGTAGCCCTCGGCGAGCAGCTCGCGCATCGAACCCACCTCACGCTGCCGGAACTCGATGCCGCCGAGCCCCATGATGTAGCCCACCTCCTCGTCGATCACCGACTCCGGCAGACGAAAGCGCGGGATCTGGCTGCGGATCATGCCGGCGGTGCGGGCATCGCGGTCGAAGAGCGTGATCTCGTAGCCGAGCAGGGCGAGGTCCCTCGCCACGGTGAGCGATGCCGGGCCGGCGCCGACACAGGCGATGCGGCGGCCGTTGCGCCGGACCGCGGGCCTCGGCATCAGCGCGCCGACATCGCCCTTGTAGTCCGCGGCAACGCGCTTCAGGCGGCAGATGGCCACCGGCTCAGGCTTCTCGGCGTTGCGCTCCTCGACGCGGCCGCGCCGGCAGGCCGGTTCGCAGGGGCGATCGCAGGTCCGGCCGAGCACGCCGGGAAACACGTTGGAACGCCAGTTCACCATGTAGGCGTCGGCATGCCGGCCGTTGGCGATCAGGCGGATGTATTCGGGAACGGGGGTATGGGCAGGGCACGCCCACTGGCAATCGACCACCTTGTGGAAGTAGTCGGGTGCCAGGACATCGGTGGGACGCAAAATCTCCTCCCGGGGGCTTGGGAGGCTGCACGACAGCCTCCCGAGGGCAGTGTTGTATCTCTACCGAGAGGTTACCACGCCGGTGCATGCCACCGCCCCGGCCGTAGCTACGGCGGGACACCGCGATGCCGGAAATGCCGACAGCTGTCTCGTTCCTCGGGAATGGCACTGGTGCGCCGATCGCGGCCGATCGATACTTGCGCCCGCGACGAGGACATCTCGTGCCATTGCCAGGAACAGGGAGCTTCGATGTCGGAACACGCGGGAGGTCAAGCGGATGGACGGCGGGCCGGCGGGCCGCTGCGGCGCTGGCTCGTCCGAGCCGGCATCGCGGCAGCGATCCTCGGCGTGATCGGCGCGGGCGCGCTGGTCTTCGGTGCCTACCTGGGCGAGCGCAAGATGGCGCGGCAGGTGCCGGTGCCGGCGAGCACCGTCGCGCTGCCGGAGGACGCCCGCAGCCTCGATCGCGGCCGCTACCTGTTCCTCTCGCGCGGGTGCACCGAATGCCACGGCGTGGACGGCGGCGGCAGGCCGGTGGTGGAGGACGGCAACGGGATGCGCGTGCATGCACCCGACATCACACCGGCGAACAAGGCGGTCGCGGCCTACCAGGTCGCGGACTGGGTCCGGGTGATCCGTCACGGCGTGAAGCCGGACGGCCGGCCGGCGATCGTCATGCCGAGCGAAGACTATGCGCGGCTCACCGATGCCGACCTCGGCGCGCTCATCGCCTACCTGCGGCGGATGCCGCCGGCCAAGGGAAGCCCCGCGGTGGTCGAGTTGCCGATGCTGGTGAAGGCGCTCTACGCAGCCGGCGTCATCCGCGACGCCGCGGAGAAGATCGACCATCGCCTGCCGCCGCCCGAGCCGGTGCCCGAGGCGCCGAGCCGCGAGCACGGCGCCTACGTCGCCCATGCCTGCATCGGCTGCCACGGCGCCGACTTCGCCGGCGGCCGCATCCCGGGTGCTCCGCCGGACTGGCCGCCCGCCTCGGACCTGCGGCCCGGCGGCCCGATCATGGCCTATGCCGATGCGCAGGCGCTGTCCGCGATGTTCCGCTCGGGCACGCGCCCCGACGGCACCGCGGTGAGCCGCGTGATGCCGTTCGTCGCGCTCAAGGAGATGAGCGACGTGGACGTCGCGGCGGTATTCGAGTTCCTGCGCAGCCTGCCGCCGGAGGGGTCCCGATAGCGCCCGTCGCTACCTACCGCTTCACGAAGCGCAGGGTGAAGCGGTCGCTCTCGCCGATGGCTTCGTACCGGGCGCGGTCCTGATCCTTCAGCCGGTAGGTGGGCGGCAGCGTCCAGACGCCCGCGGGATGGTCTCTGGTGTCGCGCGGATTGGCGTTCACTTCCGAGGCAGCGTCGAAGCGGAAGCCGGCCTTCTCGATCAACGCGATGGCGACATCCTGGCGGACGTAGCCGTGCTTCGTCTGCGCCTCCTGCGGCAGGTCGTCGCGACCGCGGTGTCCCACGATGCCGAGCACCCCACCCGGCTTGAGCGCCGCATGGAAGGCCCGGAGCGAGCCTTCCAGCTCCCCGCGGGCGATCCAGTTGTGGATGTTCCGGAAGCTCATCACGACGTCGGCACTGCCGGCCGGCGCGATCTCGTGGCGGTCCGCATTGAAGGGCCGAACCTCCACCCTGCCGTAGAGCTTCGGCTGCGACTCGATCCGCTCGAGCAGCTTGCGGTGGTCCTCGAGGTAGGCCGGCGGCGCGGTGTCGTCCCGGTTGGCGGCGATGTAGCGGCCGCGCTCGCTCAGGTAGGGCGCGAGCAGCTCCATGTAGTAGCCGGCGCTGCCAGGCAGGATCTCCACGACGGTGCTGTCGTCCCGGATCCCGAAGAAGGCGATGACCTCCAGCGGATGCCGGTAACGGTCGCGCGCGACGTTGCGCGGCGAGCGGTGCGGCGACTCGAGCAGCTCGCGCAGGCGCGGCGCCGTCGTGTCGGCAGCCAGCGCAGCAGGGCCCACGGCCATGCTGGCGCCGAGCAGCGTCGCCACCCGTGCGCTGGCCGCGAGCAGATGCCGTCGCTGCAAAGATGGGTCCTGTTTCATCCTTCCTCCTTCTCGTTGGCCAGGCTGGCCGCCGCGCGCTCGAGCGCCCCGCGACCGTGCGGCACCTGCAGCGCCACCAGCGCCGCCTCGATGCCGGCGAGGCAGCCGAGGATCATCGCCTCGTTCATGTCACCCAGGTGCCCGATGCGGAACACCCGCCCGGCGAGCGGTCCGAGCCCGCCCGCCATCGCGACCTGGAAGCGCTCGCGGGCTACCCGGCGGATCGCCTCCGGGTCGACGCCGGCGAAAGCCTGGACCGCGGTGACCGAGACCGAGCGTGCCTGCGGCACCTGGCAGTAGAAATCAAGCGCGCCGGCTTCGCGCCAGCAGTCGACGGCGGCATGCACCGCGCGGGCGAGCCGCGCGTGACGCGCCACCACCCGGTCCATGCCTTCCGCGTGCAGCAGCCCGAGCGCGGCCCGCAGCCCCATCAGCAGGTTGAGCGGCGCGGTGCCGCAGAACTTGCGGTACGCATGCTCGCTGCGGCGGCGTCGCCAGTCCCAGTAGAAGCGCGGCGCGGGGTTCGCCTCGGCAATGGCCGCCGCGCGCTCGCCGACCGCGACGAAGCCGAGGCCGGGCGGCACCATCAGTCCCTTCTGAGAGGCGCCGATCGCGACGTCGACGCCCCCGGTTCGCATCGAGAACGGCGCGGCCGCGAGCGAGGCGACCACGTCGGCCACCAGCAGCGCCGGATGCCCGCTGGCGTCGATCGCCGCCCGCACCGCCTCCAGGTCACTGGTGATGCCGCCGGCCGTGTCGGTGTGCACGAAGAACACCGCGGCGATCTCTCGCGCGGTGTCGGCGCGAAGCATCTCCGCGATCGCCGCCGCATCGATCGGATGGCCGTCGCGCGGCGGCGTGCGCACCACCCGGCGCCCGAGGCCTTCGGTCTGCACCGCCCAGGACTCCGAGAAGTGCCCCACGCCCGGAACCAGCGCCGCCTTGTCCGGCGCGATCAGGTTGGCGATGGCGGCTTCCCAGGCACCGTGGCCGTTGCAGGCATAGAGGAAGATGTCGGCGCTGCCGCTGTCGAGCACCTGCGCGAGATCGGCCTCGCACTGCGCGATCAGCTCGTCCACGCGGGGATCGCCGAGATCGTAGGGCTGACGATGCATGGCATCGAGCACCTCGTCCGGGATGCGGGTCGGCCCCGGCGAGTGTAGGAACCGATAGCCTGGGATCCGTCCGGCAGGGCCTCGCGGTTTCACGTTCCACTCCTTCGTTGCGCGAACAGGTCCGACTCGAACCGCGCCCGCGTCAGCGACGCAACCTCTCGCGCCGGCACCCCCAGGTCCTCCCAGCGATCCGGATGGCAGCTGAAGAGCAGGATCTGGTGGCGGCTCGCGGCATCATAGAGAATCCGCTTCATCTGTGCCAGGCGCGCCTGGTCGCTGTGCACCAGCCCGTCGTCGACGATGATCAGCGTCGGCCGTCCCGCCTCCTGCAGCAGGTCCGCGTAGGCGAGGCGGCTCACCATGCTAAGCTGCTCGCGGGTGCCGAAGCTGAGCTCGTCGAAGGCACCCTGCCCCGGCGGCGCCTCGAGCGCAACCGGCTTGAGCGCCTCATCCACGCGCAGGCTCGCACCCGGCAACAGCAGCTGGAGGTAGTGATCGAGCTTCGCGCGCAGAGGCGCCTGCAGCCGGCTTGTGAGCGCCCGGCGCTTGGCCTGCAGCGAGAGCGCGAGGAGATCGAGCGCCCGGGCGCGACGGTCGAGCTCGCGATGGCGGCGCTGCAATCGCCGCAGGTCGCCGCAGGCCTCGGCGAGCAGCTCCTCCAGGCCGGCCGCGCCCGCGGCTTCGAGTTGCGACTCCATCGCGGCAACCTCCAGCCGCCGGTTCTCGTG
>JAEWEW010000111.1 GCA_023389175.1 Pseudomonadota bacterium
AGCGGCAATCCAAGTCCGCTGCCACCTTCCCGCCCGGTCACCAGAGGAATGAAGATGCGATCGAGCAGGCCGTCCGGTATTCCCGGGCCATTGTCGATGACATGCAATTCCAGTGCCAGCTTGTGCCGGATCCTGGAGATGACGACATGGCGCGCGACGCGGGTGCGCAGGCGGATGACGCCCTTGCCCTCCAGCGCCTGCGCGGCATTGCGAACGAGGTTGAGCAGCGCCTGGATCAGCTGCCCCTTGTCGCCGACGAGCTCGGGCAGGCTCGCGTCGTAGTCGCGCTCGATGCGCAACTCGCTGAACTCGGCGAGCACGATGGTGCGGACGCGCTCGCACACCTCGTGGATGTTCACCTGCTCCGCCCGCCGCGACGGCCGATGCGGCGCGAGCAGCCGGTCCACCAGTCCCTGCAGGCGGTCCGCCTCCTTGATCACCACTTCCGTGTACTCGCGCAGCTCGGGCGCCTCGAGCTCCGCGCCGAGCAGCTGTGCCGCCCCGCGGATGCCGCCGAGCGGGTTCTTGATCTCGTGCGCGAGGTTGCGGACCAGCTCCCGGTTGGCGCGGGCGGAATCGTGCATGCGCTCCTCACGGTCGAGGCGATTGCGCTGGTCGAGCTCGTGCAGCTCCAGCAGCAGCGCGCCGTCCTCGGACTCCAAGGCGACCGCGAGGCAATAGATCGCGAGCGGCTCGTGGCCGATCCGCTCGAGGGCGAGATCCTGGCCCTTGCGGCTGAACTCGCGATTGCGCGCCTGCGCGAGCAGGCCCTGGATCACCGCACCGTTGACGAAGAGCGCGGCGAACGGTTGCCCCGCGAGCTGGCGCGCGGAGACGCCCAGGAGCTGCGAGGCCGCGAGGTTGCTGAAGACGGTATTGCCTTCGGCATCGAGCAGCACCACCGCGCTGCCGAGGAGGTCCAGCACCGCGTACCGCGAGGCGCCCTCGCCGGTTCGCATCCCCTGCGCTCCCGAGCTGGGCGCGATCCTGGCGGGCGGCCCGGCTGCCGGGCCGGATGCATGCGCACGCCGGTCGTCGGCGTCGCTGTCCGGGCTGGGGGACTGCGTCGCTATCTCGCGCTATCCAGTTCTCGCCGCAGGGAGGCCACGTTCGCTTCCGAGCGGGCGATGTCGCTCTTCAGCCGCTCCACCCGATCCAGGTACTTCTGGTAGTTGCGTTCGTTGCCGAGCCGCTCCGGCTCGCCGCCGTTGAACTCCTTGCGGAACTCCTCGAGCCGAGCCTGCTCGCGATCGAGCTCGTCCTGCAGGATCTTGCGGCGGTCGGAGTCCCGGCTGCGTTGCGCGGCGGCATCCACCCGGGGGAAATCCGCCGGGGCGCTCGCGGTGCGGGTCGCCGGCGTGCGGACCGACGGCACGGTGGTGAGGGACGGCAGGTCCAGCGCCTTGCAGTTCTTGCCGGGCGCGTTCTGGTACAGCGGCGTCCCGTCCGCCGATTCGCAGCGGTAGATCTGGGCCGCCACCGTGGGCGCGGACGTCACGCCGGCCAGGATGACCACCAGACCGGCAAGGGGTAACGACTTTCTCATGTTTCGAGCGCCCTCTGGCTTGCCTCGGGATGCGCCAGTTTAAGGCATGGGGGGCACCTGCCGAGGCGCCCTGCCGTCCGCCATCGGTCGGACGACAACGTTCGTGCGACCAGTGGCGGCATCCCCCGGTCAGCCGGCCAGGGATGCCGCACCGGCGGGGACGTGGTGGTCGCCATGCCCCCTCCCGTGACGCGCGAATCCGGCGAAGACGATCGGCTAGCAGGAGTAGTACATGTCGAACTCCGCCGGATGCGCGGTCATGCGGATACGCTGCACCTCCTCCATCTTGAGGGCGATGTAGGCATCGATCATGTCGTTGGTGAAGACGCCGCCGCGGGTGAGGAACTCCCGGTCGCGGTCCAGGCACTCCAGCGCCTGGTCGAGCGACGCGCACACCGTCGGAATCTTCGCGTCCTCTTCGGGAGGCAGGTCGTACAGGTTCTTGTCGGCCGGGTCGCCCGGATGGATCTTGTTCTGCACGCCGTCGAGGCCGGCCATCAGCATGGCGGAGAACGCGAGGTACGGGTTCGCCACCGGATCCGGGAAGCGCGCCTCGATGCGGCGCCCCTTCGGGCTGGCGACATACGGGATCCGGATCGATGCGGAGCGGTTGCGGGCCGAGTAGGCGAGCTTCACCGGCGCCTCGAAGTGCGGCACCAGTCGGCGATAGGAGTTGGTCGACGGATTGGTGATCGCATTCAGCGCGCGCGCATGCTTGATGATGCCGCCGATGTAGTAGAGCGCGAAGTCCGACAGGCCCGCGTACTTGTCGCCGGCGAAGAGGTTCGCGCCGTCCTTCCAGACCGACTGGTGCACGTGCATGCCCGAGCCGTTGTCGCCGACGATCGGCTTCGGCATGAAGGTGGCGGTCTTGCCGTAGCTCGCGGCCACATTGTGCACGACGTACTTCAGGAGCTGCAGCCAGTCCGCCCGCTGCACCAGCGGCGCGAACTTGGTGCCGATCTCGCACTGGCCGGCGCCGGCCACTTCGTGATGGTGGACCTCCACCGGCACGCCCATCTGCTCCAGGATCAGGCACATCTCCGAGCGGATATCCTGCAGCGAATCCACCGGCGGAACCGGGAAATAGCCGCCCTTCACCGTCGGACGGTGTCCGCTGTTGCCGCCCTCGTAGCGCTTGTTGGTGGACCAGGAGGCTTCCTCGGATTCGATCGCGACCGAGCAGCCCGACATGTCGATCTGCCAGGTGACCGAGTCGAAGATGAAGAATTCGGGCTCGGGCCCGAAGTAGGCCACGTCGCCGATGCCGCTCGACTTGAGGTAGGCCTCCGCGCGCCGTGCCAGCGAGCGCGGGTCGCGGTCATAGCCCTTGCCGTCGCCCGGTTCCACCACGTCGCAGGACAGCAGCAGCGTGGCCTCCTCGCGGAACGGATCCATCACCGCGGTGGACGGGTCGGGCATCAGCAGCATGTCGGACGCCTGGATGCCCTTCCAGCCGGCGATCGACGACCCGTCGAAGGCATGGCCATCGTTGAACTTGTCCTCGTCGAAGGACGAGATCGGCACCGTCACGTGCTGCTCCTTGCCCTTCGTATCGGTGAACCGCAGATCCACGAACTTCACCTCGTTGTCCGCGATCTTCTTCATGACGTCCTTGGCAGTTGCCATTCGGCGCTCTCCTGTGGGTTTCTCTCAAACTTGACGTGGCGGTCGGCGACTGGAAAGGCGGTTGGCAGGCAACCGGACAAGCTCAGCACGGCACCGAAGCACTCGGATGGAGCAGATGCACGAACCATGCCATCGCGGGGTGCATCGAATCGGTCGTTGTGCATCGTCGCGCCGTGGGGCGCTGCGCCAGATCGGTGCGCCATTCTGCACCATTGCGGTGCCTGCCGCCACTTGCATCATGCGGGTGCAGCCGACCGAGGGACGGGGGCGGCAGGCGCTTCGTCCGGCAGGAACATGCCCTGGAGATCATTCAGGAAGCGCTGCCCGAGCGGCGTCGCGACCAGCCGCGACGGGTCGTCCGACAGCAGCCCGCGCGCCACCGCGCGTTCGATCGGTCCGCCTCGCCCCGAAATGGCTGCAAGCGAGACGCCGGCATGGCGCTCCAGCAGGTCGCTCGGGACCCCCTCGGTCAGCCGCAAGGCGTTCAACATGAACTCGAACGGCAGCTCTCGTGGGGACAGTCGCCGCTCCACCTCGACTGCGTTGCCGGCGATCGCGGCCTGCATGTAGCGCCGCGGATGCCGGTAGCGCGCGTAGCGCACGATCCGGTCGTGGAACGACAGCTTGCCGTGCGCACCGGCACCGATGCCGAGATAGTCGCCGAAGGTCCAGTAGTTGAGG
>JAEWEW010000150.1 GCA_023389175.1 Pseudomonadota bacterium
GGTCCAGCACCTCCACGGTGGTGCCGGTGCCGGCCGCGGCGGGCATCGGTGCCGGCAGCGGCTGGCCGGGCCGCGCGCTCACGGACCATGCATGCGGGGCGTCGACGGTGCGGCTGGTGATCGCGACTTCCGCCACCGAAGCGATCGACGCGAGAGCCTCGCCGCGGAATCCGAGCGTCGCAACCCGCTCGAGGTCCTCGAGCGAGCCCACCTTGCTGGTGGCATGGCGGGTCAGGGCGAGCCCGAGCTGCGCGGCCTCGATGCCGCGGCCGTTGTCGCTCACCATCAGACGGCGCAGGCCGCCGGTGTCGATGCGCACCTCGATATGGTCGGCGCCGGCATCGATCGCGTTCTCCAGCAGCTCCTTCACCACCGAGGCCGGCCGCTCGATCACCTCGCCGGCGGCGATCTGGCTGACCAGCGCGTCCGGGAGCAGCGCGATCGGCCGCGGGCCGGTCCGGTCGCCGGACGGGGGCGCCAATGGGAACTGGCGTGCGATAGTTGGCATAGTCCCTGCAGGCGTTGGCGCCCGATTATAGGTGGCCTTGTATCATCGGGCGCCTGCCCACCACGGCCGACTGCATGGACCTCTCGTCGCTCATCGACATCTTCCTCCATCTCGACAAGCATCTGGAAGCGGTGGTGCAGGCGTATGGGCCGTGGGTCTATGCGCTGCTCTTCGCGATCATCTTCGTCGAGACGGGCCTGGTGGTGATGCCGTTCCTGCCCGGGGATTCACTGCTCTTCGTCGCCGGCACCATCGCCGGGGTCGGCGGCCTCGACCTCGGGCTGCTGCTGGTGCTGCTCACGACGGCGGCGATCATCGGCGACGCGGTGAACTACTCCGTGGGCCGCTATTTCGGGCCCAAGGTGTTCGGCTGGGAGAGCTCCCGCTTCTTCAACCGCGCGGCATTCGATCGCACCCACGCGTTCTACGAGAAGCATGGCGGCATCACCATCATCGTCGCGCGCTTCCTGCCTTTCGTGCGCACCTTCGCGCCCTTCGTCGCGGGCGTGGCCGCGATGAGCTACCCGCGCTTCGCCTTCTACAACGTGGTCGGGGCCATTCTCTGGGTGGTCAGCCTCACGACGCTCGGCTTCCTCCTCGGCAACACGCCCTGGGTGAAGGAGAACTTCGAGTGGGTGGCGCTGGGGATGATCATCATCCCCGGCCTGCCCGCGGTCTTCGAGGTGCTGCGGCACACGCTCTTCAGGCGGCGCCCGGCTTAAAGACGCCCCCGAAGCGGGCCATCGGCCCGCCTCCCCCCACTGGGGGGCACCGCCTGTGGCCGGGCAGAGCCCGATCCACGGCGGTCGCTGGGTGAGTGGGGGTCAATCGTACGACGGTCTTCGGCCGGGGTGGAGACGAACCGAGCCCTCCTACAGCGCCTTGCCGCGCGGGCCGACCGGGTGGCCGGCGAAGTACGCCCGCACGCCGCGCACGATCGCATCCGCGACCTGGTCCTGGTAGCGCGGGCTGCGCAGCTTCATCTCCTCCTGCGGATTGCTGATGAAGGCGGTCTCGACCAGGATGGACGGAATGTCCGGCGCCTTCAGCACCGCGAAGCCGGCCTGCTCGACGCGGGGCTTGTGCACGTCGCCGATGTCGCCGAGCTCGGCCAGCACCGAGTTCGCCAGCCGCTTGCTGTCGCGAATCTGCGAAGTGGTCATCAGCTCCATCAGCAGCTGGGCCGCCTCCTTGTTGCGCCGGCGCAGGTTGACGCCGCCCACCAGGTCCGCGTCGTTCTCCTTGCTGGCGAGCCAGCGCGCGCCGACGCTGGTCGCGCCGCGGTCGGAGAGCACGTAGACCGACGAGCCGCGGGCCCTCGGCTCCACGAAGGCATCCGCATGGATCGAGACGAAGAGGTCCGACTTGATCGCGCGCGCCTTGGCGACGCGGGTGGCAAGCGGCACGAAGTAGTCGTCGTCGCGCGTGAGGAACGGCCGCATGTTCCGTTCCCTGGCGAGCTTGCTCCGCACGCGCTTCGCGATCGCGAGCACGACGTCCTTCTCCAGGGTCCCGCGCCGTCCGACGGCGCCGGGATCCTCGCCGCCGTGGCCGGGATCGATCGCCACCGTGACCAGCCGCGACACCGCGGGCGGTGCCGTGCGACGCGGGCCGCCGCGTGCCAGCGGTCGCTTGCTCGGAATGCCGGGCGCGGGCTGCGGCTCCGGGAGGGCATCGGCCAGCGCCTCGGGCTGCCCCTCTTCGACCGCGGGCAGCGACTCGCGCATCAGCACGCTCGCCTCGGTTTGCGCGATCAGCAGGTCCAGCGGGTCCGGCGGGCGCAGCGGGTACAGGTCGATCACGAGCCGGTGCTTGTACTGCGCCACCGGCGCGAGCGTGAAGATCTGCGGCTTCACGGACTGCTTCAGGTCGAAGACCAGGCGCATCGTCTGGGGATTGAACTGTCCCACCCTGATCTGCGCGATGTAGGGATCGGACGGCGCCACCTTGGCCACCAGCTCGCGCAGCGGCGGATCGACCGCGCCGCCCTGCAGGTCCAGCACCACCCTGAGCGGATCCGCCATCATGAAGTGCGAATGCGCAAGCGGCTCCTCCAGCTCGAGCGTCACCCGCGTGTACTCGCGGGCAGGCCAGACCCGCACCGCGGCCACCACGCCGGCCCGGGCGAGCCGCCATTCGAATCCGAGCAGGCCTGCCGCGCCGACCTTGAGCAGGCGACGGCGCGCGCCGCCGCCCGGCGTGGCGCGTCGCTGCCTCAGCCCGTCATCGACCATTCCGTGATCGCCCGATCGACGCGCAGCTTGCTCAGGCATTGGCGACCAGCCTCCCCGAAGGCGAAGGCCTGCAGGCGGCGCTCGCCGTCACGGCTAGTGGGCGCGAGCAGCAACCGCAGGTCGGGCGCACCGAGCGCGTCGGCGGCCTTCTCCGGCCATTCGACGAGCACCAGGCCGGGGGCGGCAAGGATGTCGTCGAAACCTGCATCGAACCACTGCTCACTGGACGAGAATCTATACAAATCAAAGTGATAGACAAAAAACTTCGTCAGATTATAGGTTTCGAGCAGGGCGAACGTCGGGCTCTTGACAGGGCCGTCGAAGCCTGCTGCGCGCAAGACCGCGCGCACCAGCGCCGTCTTGCCGGCGCCGAGATCGCCGGACAGGTGAACGGCAAACGCTTGTTTGCCAAGGAGTTCCGGGTCGAGCGCCCGCGCCAGTGCCGCCCCCCAGGCGCGGGTGGCATCCTCATCCGGCAGCAGCCATCCGGCCGCCTCGCCGCGATCGCCGTGTTGTGTCACCACGACATATTCTCCGATATTCGCCCACCTCCGGGCGGGGTTGCTATGCGACGGCGAGCCACAAGGGCAGGGTGAGCACCGCGGCCAGCGTCGAGGCGGTGATACAGACGGCGACGAACGGGCCGTCGCCACCCATCCGGTTCGCCAGGATGTAGGCGGACGAGGCGGTCGGCACGGCCCCGAACACCAGCAGCACCATCCGGGCGTCGGGGCCGAGCTGGAGCCATCGCCCCGCCGCGAGTGCCGCGGCCGGCGCGATCAGCAGCTTCGCGGCGCAGAGCCACGCGGCGAGCGCGCGGTCGCTGCCGACGGCGGACACCTGCAGGCCAGCGCCCACCGACATCAGGCCGAGCCCGATCGCCGCCGCGCCCATGCGCGAGAGCAGGGTGTCCAGCGACTCCGGCAGTGTGAAGCCGGCCCGGGCCGCGAGCAGGCCGGCAACGGTGGCTAGGATGAGCGGATTGCGCAGGCACTCGGCAACCAGCCCCGCCCGGCTGTGGCGGGCGAGCGAGCTGACCGCGAGCAGGTTGACCACCGGGATGGCGATGCCCAGGCACACCGCGCAGAGCGCGAGGCCCTCGCTGCCCCCGAGGCGCTGCGACACGGCCATCGCGACGTAGGAATTGAAGCGGTAGGCGCATTGCAGCGAGGATGCCATGCGCAGGGCCGGCGGACGCAGCGCCGGCAGCGCCACCGCTCCGGCCAGGGCCGACGCCGCGATCACCACCAGGACGCCGAGCCCGAGATCGCGCGCGATGCTCCACTGCACCGGGTCGCGCACCAGCGAGCCGAACAGCAGGGCGGGGAACAGCGCGTAGTAGGTGAGCTTCTCGATGCCGGGCCAGAGGTCCGATCCCCAGTCCGCCTTGCGCGACAATGCGAAGCCGATCGCGATCAGCGCGATGTCGGGCAGGAGGAGCAGGAACGGATTCATGGAGCGGGGCAGGCGCGGGCAGCGCGGGGGCGTGGACGGGGTCGGCGGCGAAGGCGGCGAAGGCGGCGAAGGCGCGGAGCATCCCGCCATCGCCGCGGCCGCATCGTCGATCGCGGCGTTCTGTGATGCTATCTGGCTCGAGGACGGGCTGGCGAAGAACAGCCTTGCCGCCTACCGCCGCGACCTGCAGGGCCTCGCGTCCTGGCTCGCCCGCAGGGACGGCAGCGTCTCGCTCGAGTCCGCCTCCGAGAGCGACCTGCTCGCCTACATCGCCGCGCGCCACGCCGGGGCGCGCGCCACCTCCAGCAACCGCCGGCTCGCCGCCTTCCGGCGCTTCTACCGCTATCTGGTGCGCGAGCGCATCCGCCCAGACGACCCGACCGTGCGGATCCGCTCCGCCCGGCAGCCTGCCCGGTTCCCCAAGTCGCTCACCGAGGCACAGGTGGAATCGCTCCTCGGTGCTCCCGACACCGGCACGCCGCTGGGATTGCGCGACCGGGCGATGCTGGAGGTGCTCTACGCCACCGGCCTGCGGGTGAGCGAGCTCGTCGGCCTGCAGACGGTGGAGGTGTCCATGGTGGACGGCGTGGTGCGCATCGTCGGCAAGGGATCGAAGGAGCGGCTGGTGCCGCTCGGCGAGGAGGCGCGCTGGTGGCTCGAGCGCTTCATGGCCACCGGCCGCCGCGAGATCCTTGCCGGCCGCGCGGCCGATGCGGTGTTCGTGACCGGCCGCGGCAGCGGCATGACGCGGCAGATGTTCTGGAACATCGTGCGCCGCTACGCGACCGTGGCCGGCATCGGGGCGGCGCTCTCGCCGCACACGCTGCGCCATGCCTTTGCCACGCACCTGCTGAATCACGGCGCAGACCTGCGCGCGGTGCAGATGCTGCTCGGCCACGCCGACATTTCCACCACCCAGATCTACACCCACGTCGCCCGCGAGCGGCTGAAGTCCCTGCATCGCGGGCATCACCCCCGCGGCTGACGACGCTCGCGCCGCGCGCGGGGCGCGAGCCCGGTTTGACCCGGCCGCGAGCCGCATGGTTTCATCCCGCGAACCAGGCGATGCAGCGGGAGCGGGTGCGGATGAAGATTGCGGTGGTGGGGCTGGGCGCCATGGGCGGCTACATGGCTGCGCGGATGCTGGCGGCCGGATTCGCTCCCACCGCGCTGGTGACGCCACGCCACCTCGAGCCATTGCGCCGGGACGGCCTGCGGCTGGAGAGCGAGGGACGTCGCACCGCCCATGCCGTTGCCGCCAGCGACGATCCGGCCGAGCTCGGGCCGCAGGACGTGGTGGTGCTCTCGGTGAAGGCGACCTCGCTGCCGGCGATCGCGCGACGCATCACCCCGATGATCGGCCCGCAGACCCTGGTCGTCGCCGCGATGAACGGCGTGCCGTGGTGGTTCTTCCACGGCCTCGACACGGAGCAGGCGCGCACCCCGCTCGAATCGGTGGATCCGGGCGGGGCGGTCAGCGCCGCCCTGCCGCCGGAGCGCTGCATCGGTTGCGTGCTGCACCTGGCCGCCAGCATGCCGGAGCCCGGCCTGGTGGTGCATGCCTTCGGCAACCGCTTCCTGCTCGGGGATCCGATGGCACGCGGCAGCGGCTCGCCCGGCAGGGTGGGTCCGATCGTCGAGGTCTTCAGGGCCTCCGGCATGGACGCGGTGACGAGCGAGGACATCCATGCCGACGTCTGGTACAAGCTCTGGGGCAACATGACGATGAACCCGGTGTCGGCGCTCACCGGCGCCACCATGGACGTGATCCTGCGCGACGACGACGTGCGCGGCTTCATGTCGCGGGCGATGCTGGAGGCCGGCGACGTGGCGCAGCGCTTCGGCATCCGGCTGCCGGTCACGCCCGAGGAGCGGCATGCGGTGGCCGCGCAGCTCGGCGCCTTCAAGACCTCCATGCTGCAGGACGTGGAAGCCGGGCGGCCGATCGAGCTCGACGCGCTCGTGGGCAGCGTCGTCGAGATCGCCGGCCGCATGAAGGTCGAGGTGCCGCACATCCGCACGCTGTTCGGGCTCGCGCGCCTGCGGGCCCGCCAGCTCGGGCTCTACTAGCCGCCTGCCAATGGCCGCTCCCCGCCACGTCAGCGCGACCCCCGCCACCCAGGCGTTGCGCCGCGCCGGTGTCAGCTGGCGGGAGCACCTCTACGACTATGTCGACCATGGCGGAACGGCCGAGGCCGCCCGGCAGCTCGGCATCGAGGAGTCGCGCATCGTGAAGACCCTGGTGATGCGCGATGACCGTGGCGCGGAGCTGATCATCCTGATGCACGGCGACTGCTCCGTCTCGACGCGCAACCTCGCGCGCTCGATCGGCGCGAAATCGGTGACGCCCTGCACGCCGGAGCAGGCACAGCGGGCCACCGGCTACTTCGTCGGCGGCATCTCGCCGTTCGGCACGCGCAAGCGGCTGCCGGTCTACGCGGAACGCAGCGTGCTCGAGCTGCCGTCGCTGCTGGTCAACGGCGGCCGTCGCGGCTACCTGCTCGAGATCGAGCCGTCGGTGCTCACCACGCACCTGCAGGCGACCGCCGTGGAATGCGCACTCAGGGAGCGGACGGCAGGCTGATGAATCCGGGCGACTCCATCTGGTACGACCTGCTCGCGATCGCGGTCGCCTATCTCGTCGGCTCGGTGTCCTTCGCCGTGGTCGTGAGCCGGCTGATGGGGCTCGCGGATCCGCACACCTACGGCTCGGGCAACCCCGGCGCGACCAACGTGCTGCGTACCGGCAACCGCAAGGCCGCGGCGCTGACGCTGGCGGGCGACGTGCTGAAGGGCGTGGCGGCGGTGCTGCTTGCGAGGTGGCTCGCGCCCGGCCTGGGGCTGGCGCCGGTCACCATCGTGCTGGTCGGCCTCGCGGCGTTCGTCGGCCACCTGTACCCGGTGTTCCACCGCTTCGCCGGCGGCAAGGGCGTGGCCACCGCCGGCGGGGTGCTGCTTGCCCTCGCCCCGATCCACGGCATCGCCACGCTGGCCACCTGGCTCATCATCGCGTTCTTCTTCCGCTATTCGTCGCTCGCCGCGCTGGTGTCGGCGGCGTTCGCCCCGTTCTACTGGGTGCTGCTCTACGGCGCGAGCGTCCAGGTCCTGCCGATCCTCGTGATGAGCATCCTGCTGGTCTGGCGCCACCGCCGCAACATCGGCAACCTGCTCGCGGGCAAGGAGAGCCGGATCGGAGCCAGGTCTGCAGCCGGCGCCCAGGCCTCCGCGCCGGCGAAGGGCCGCCGCGGGGGCCACCGCCGCATCATCTGATCCGGGCAGCCGGCCTGCCGCGTCAGGCTGGGCCGGTGTCGAGCCGGACGATCCAGCCTTCGTGCTCGCGACTGCCGGCCGGGAAGCGACGCAGGACGTCCGGATCGTGCCCGGGCACGACGAGCTGCGGGGCGTCCGCGAGGGCGTGGATCCGCGCATAACCCTCCAGCATGTCGCCGACGTTGTAGACGACCGGGAACGGCCGGAGCTGGTCCATGTTCGCGTACAGGTGCGATGCGTCGGATGCCAGCACGAGCCAGCCCGCCTGCGTGCGCACCCGGACGACCTGCAGGCCGTCGGTGTGACCGCCGACCCGATGCACGCTCAGGCCCGGCGCAACCTGCGAGTCGCCGTCATGGAACCGGACGCGGCCGTCGAAGACCCGGTGCACCATGCGTGCCACGTCCGCCGGCTCGAAGGCATGGCTCAGGGTCGCGTGGCACATGCAGCGCCCGGTGCAGTAGGCCATCTCGCGGTCCTGCACGTGGTAGCGCGCCTTTGGAAAGAGGTCCCGGTTGCCGGCATGGTCGTAGTGCATGTGGGTGAGGATCACGTCCTCGACCGAGCCGGGATCGATGCCGATCGCCTTCAGCCCGTCGGCGACCGGACGGGTGATGCGGCGGCCACGCTTGACGGCGGCCTCCTCGTCGAAGCCGCTGTCCACCAGGAAGGTCCGCGACTCCCCGACGATCGCCCAGACGAAGTAGTCGAGCGGCATCGGCACGTCATGGCTGTCGCCGCCCAGGAAGTTCGCCGAGGACAGCCGTTCGTGGTGGGCGTACTTGATGGCATAGACGCGGTACGCGTCGCTGGCGGCTGGCATGGTGGTCTCCTCCACGAAGCTCAGCGCGGGATGATACCGCTATCAGCCCCTGCGCCGGTGCCGGCCTTTTCCCTATAATTGCGCCATGCGAAACAGGCGGCCGCGCGGTCGGCTGCAGGGGGGAAGGCGTGTCGGACCGTCGGCGGGATCGGATCGGATGGCCGTAGCCAGGAGCGGCCGTGGTCGTCCGGGCGGTAGCGGCGCGCGAATGCGCGATGTCGCGAGCGCCGCCGGCGTTTCGGTGATGACCGTCTCGCGCGCCCTGCGCGAGCCCGACAAGGTGTCGGAGAAGACCCGGCGGGCAGTCATCAAGGCGGTCCAGCGCATCGGCTACATGCCGAACGGCATCGCGGCCAACCTTGCGTCGAACCGGTCCAGCGTGGTCGGGCAGATCGTGCCGAGCATCCAGAACTCGCTCTACGCGGCGACGGTCAAGGGCACGGCCGACGTCCTGCGCAGCGCGGGCCTTCATCTCGTGCTCGCCGACAGCGGCTATTCGCTCGAGGAGGAGGAGGCGCTCATCGGGGCGCTGCTCGCCCAACGGGTGAGCGGCCTCATCCTGCACAACACCGACCACACACCGCGCGCGGTGAAGATGATCCAGCGCGCGGGCGTGCCCGTCATCGAGACCGGCGACGTTCCCGCGGATCCGATCGACATGGTGGTGAGCTACTCCAACGCGGAAGCGGCCAAGGCGATGACCCTGCACCTCGCCGCCCGCGGCTACCGGCGGGTCGGATTCGTCAGCCTGGAGACCCGGATCAACCGGCGGGCGTCGGAGCGGCAGCGCGGCTTCCTCGCGGCGATGAGGTCGCTCGGCATCCGGAAGGATCCGCGGCTGATCGCTGAAGTGGGGCCGGGCCTCACCTCCGGTGCCCACGCCATGGTCGACATGCTGACCCGCGCGCCGGATGTCGACGCGATCTTCTTCGCCGGCGACGTGCTCGCCATCGGAGCACTGTTCGAGGCGCAGCGCCGCGGCTGGAAGGTGCCCGAACGCATCGCCATCGCCGGCTTCGACGATCTCGACATCCTGCAGCATACGGTTCCGCGCCTCACCTGCCTGCGGCTGCCTCGGCTGGAGATCGGTCGGCGCGGGGCGGAAGCCTTGCTGGAGCGCATCCGCGGGCAGGATGCGGGCCCGATCCGGCTCGACCTCGGGTTCGAGATCATCCAGCGCGAAAGCACCTAGGCCCGGACGCGCCTCGGCTGCGGCGCTTGCGGAGCGTCGGCATTTCGGTTAGTGTTACCGGTATCAAGACGGCGCCGGTGGAGCTGCGCCGCTTCTCGTGGCGGGGAGACATTGAGCGTCAGAGGCAAGACGGCCCTGGTTACCGGCTCATCGGGCGGGCTCGGATTCGCGATTGCCGAGGGGCTCGCGCGGGCCGGCTGCAACATCGTGCTGCATGGGCTGGCCGCGGCGGAGGGCCTGGCCGAGCAATGCGCCTCGCTCTCGCGCGGCCATGGAGTGGAGGCCGTCTATCTGCAGGCGGACCTGGCGGATCCGGAGGCGATCGTCGCACTGTTTCGCGAGGTGGGCAGGCGCCACGGCGGCGTGGACATCCTGGTGAACAATGCGGTCACGCGCCACTTCGCGCCCACCGAGACCTTCCCGGTCGCGGCCTGGGACCGCGCCATCGCCGTCAACGTGAGCGCGGCGTTCCATACCATCCGGCTCAGCCTGCCAGGCATGCGGGAGCGCGGCTGGGGGCGGATCTTCAACATGGCGTCCGTCTATGGCGTGCGGGCGGTCGCCAACCGGATCGACTATGTGACCTCCAAGGCCGCGCTGATCGCGATGACGCGAGTGGTGGCGCTGGAGACCATCAACCAGGGCATCACCTGCAACGCCATCTGTCCCGGCGCGGTGCTCACCCCCACGAGCGAATCGCGCATCCGCGCGCTCATGGAGGAGCACGGATTGGCCCGTGACGCCGCGATGCAGGGCTTCCTCGAAGGCAAGCAGCCGACGCAGCGCTTCATCGACCCTGCCCATGTCGCCGAGCTCGTCCTGTTCCTCTGCGGGCCGGCCAGCGGCGATATCACCGGGGCCATGCTTCCCGTGGAAGGCGGATGGCTCGCGAGCTGAGCAGGCCGGCCGCCCAGGCCGTCACGGCCGCGCTGGCGGGCTTCGCCGTGGACGCGCGCTGGGAAGCGGTGCCCGAAGCAGTGCGCCACGAGGCAAAGCGCGCCCTGGTCAATTTCTTCGCAACCGCGCTCGCGGGCTGCCGCGACCCGGCGGTCGCCGCAGCCGCCTCCGTGTTCGCGCGGTTTCGCGCGGGCGATCAATGCACCGTCATCGGCCGCGGCCAGCCGACCGACGCGCTCCACGCCGCGTCGCTCAACGCGATGAGCGGCAATGTCTTCGATTTCGACGACACCCACCTGCCCACCATCATCCATCCCACCGCGCCGGTCGCGCCGGCGCTGCTGGCGTTGAGCCAGGTCCGTCCGGTGTCGGGCCAGGATCTGCTGCTCGCGTTCCTGGTGGGGATGGAGATCGAATGCCGGCTTGGCAAGGCGATCTCGCCCGGCCACTACCAGCGCGGCTGGCACATCACGTCGACCTGCGGTGTCTTCGGTTCGGCCGCCGCCTGTGCACGCCTGCTAGGGCTGGAGCGAACCCGCATCGCCTGGGCGCTTGGCAATGCGTCGGCGCAGTCGTCCGGCCTCGTGGAGACGCTGGGCAGCATGGCGAAGAGCATCGGTGTCGGCAACGCCGCATCGAACGGCCTGCTCGCGGCGCTGCTCGCGGCTGAAGGCTTCGAAGGGCCGGCACAGCCGATCGAGGGCCCGCGCGGCTTCCTGCACGTGACGGGAGAACGGCCGGACCTGCAATCGGTGATCGAGGGGCTCGGCGAGCGCTGGGAGGTGACGTGCAACACCTACAAGCCGTATCCGTGCGGCGTGGTGCTGAACCCGGTCATCGAGGCCTGCCTCGCGCTGCATCAGGATGCCGCGACGGTGGCGTCGGACGTCGCGCGCATCGAGCTCACCGGCCATTCCCTGCTGCGCGAACGAACGGATCGGCCGGCCCCGAGGTCGGGCCGCGAGGCGCAGGTCAGCGCGCAGCATGCCGTGGCCGTGAGCCTGATCCTCGGCAGGGCCGGGCTCGACGAATTCAGCGACGCCTGTGTCGCCGATCCGCCGGCGGGGGGCATCGCCGACAGGCTGGTCTTCATCGACGACGACCGCTTTCCGGTCGAGTCGGCGACGGTCACGCTCCACCTGCGGGACGGCAGGCGGCTGTCCCGCCATGTCGCGGCGGCCCGCGGCAGCCTCGCGGCACCCCTCGATGACGCGGCGCTGGAGGACAAGCTGCGCAGCCTGGCCGCCTGGGGCGGCTCGGGTTGTGCGCCCCAGCCGCTCATCGATGCGCTGTGGGCGCTCGATCGCCGCGCCGATGCCGGATCGCTGATGCCGCTTGCGGCAGCACCGGTCCAGGAGCCGATACCCCAAGCAACCGGAGTCACTCGATGAACAAGGATCTGTACGAGAAGGGCCTCAAGATTCGTCGCGAGGTCGTCGGCGACGCCTATGTCGACGCTTCGCTCAGGAATGCAGACGAGTTCAGCCAACCGATGCAGGAGCTGGTGACCCAGTACTGCTGGGGTGACGTCTGGTCGCGGCCCGGGCTGGATCGGCGCGGCCGCAGCCTGCTCAACCTCGGCATGATCGCCGCGCTCAACCGACCCGAGGAGCTCGCCACCCACATCCGGGGCGCGATCAACAACGGCCTCACCAAGGAGGAGATCCGGGAGGCGCTGCTGCAGGTGGCGGTCTACTGCGGCATGCCGGCGGGGCTCGGCAGCTTCAAGGTGGCACGCCAGGTGTTCAAGGACATGGGCATCTGAGGGGAAGCGGGGAGATGGGAAGCGGCGAGATGACTGCGAAGCGTACCCTGGGGTTCATCGGCGTCGGCGTCATGGGCACGCCCATGTCCAGGCACCTGATCGACCGCGGCCACGAGGTGGTGGTCTACGACAAGAGCGCGGCCGCCATGGCGCAGGCGCGGGATGCCGGCGCGACGGTCGCCGCCAGCATCGCCGAGGTGGTGGACTCGGCCCCGGTCGTCTTCACGAGCCTGCCCAGCCCCGAGGTGTTCCTGCAGGTCGCGCTCGGCGAGGGCGGCGTGAAGGACGGCACGGCGGTCCGGATCATGGTCGACCTCTCCACCGTCGGCTCGAGAGCCACCCGGCAGGCGGCCGCCGGCCTCCTGGAAAAGGGCATCGACCTGGTCGATGCACCGGTCAGCGGTGGGGCGGCGGGCGCCCGTCAGGCGACGCTGGCGGTCATGGTGGCGGGCCGGCCGCAAGCAGTGGCGCAGGTGCGCGATCTCCTGGAGATCTTCGGCAAGCTGTTCATGGTGGGGCCGGAACCCGGCCAGGCGCAGCTGCTCAAGCTGCTCAACAACATGCTGTCCTCCACCGCTTTCGCGATCACCTCCGAGGCATTCGTCGCGGGCGTCAAGGGCGGGCTGGATCCGCAGGTGATGATGGCTGCCATCAATGCCGGCAGCGGGCGCAGCGGCGCTTCCCAGGACAAGTTCATGAAGCAGGTGCTGCCCGGCACCTTCGACTTCGGCTTCCCGATTGCCAGCGTCTGCAAGGACATCGGACTCGCCATCCAGGAGTGCGAGGCGCTCGGCGTGCCGATGTGGGTCGGCAACACGGCGCGGCAGCTCTGGAACCTCGCCGGCAAGCAGGACGGCATGCAGCGCGACATGACGGAGCTGGTCAAGTCCATCGAGCACTGGGCCGGTCCCGGCTCCGGGAAGGCCGCCTGATGCGGTGAGCAGCACGCCGTGGCGCCGGCATGCCGGTGCGACCACGGCACACCCTTTACCCATGAAGGAGGAGACATGAGCACGATGATCGACAGGATGACCCGCGGCATCACTTCCCGGCCGGTGTCCGGCCCGCTTCGCCGCATCGCATCGCTCGCGCTCGCGCTCGCCGCGATCGGGGTCGGCGCGACGCTGCCCGGCGCAGCCGCGGTGGCGCAGACGATGGATCTCACCATGGCCGTTATCCCCGCGCCGGGAGATGCCTACAGCAGCCTCACCTCCACGGTGCCGGAGCGCTTCGCGCGGGCCACCGGCGGCAAGGTGAAGGTGACCATCAGCGACTCGCTCGTGCCCGGCGGGCAGATCGTGTCGGCGGTGCGCGACGGCCGGGTCGACATGTCGGCCGCGCTGCACACCTACCTGGCGGCGGAGGAGCCGCGCTTCGGCATCTTCAACCTGCCCGGGCTGATCGGCGGAATGCCGGACTACAAGAAGGTGGGCGAGGGCTTCTGGTTCGCCGACACGCACAAGATCTGGAAGGAGCGCTACAAGTCCGTGGTCCTCGCCGAAGGCGCCTGGTGCTCGCAGCGGCTCTTCTCCAAGACGCCGATCCAGTCCGTGGAGGACTTCCGCAACAAGCGGCTGCGGGTCCACAATCCGCAGACGGCCGAACTGATGAACGCCATGGGCGCGAAGCCGGTGCCGCTTGCGCTGCCGGAGGTGATGCCGTCGCTCGAGCGTGGCGTGATCGATGGCCTGTTCACCTCCGCCTGCTACGGCGACGGCCAGGAGTACTGGCGGGTGGCGCCACACGTGCAGGACTGGGGGCTCGGTCCGATCACGGGATGGGCGGTCATCGTCAACGCCGACGTCTGGGACAAGATCCCGGGCGCGATGAAGGACGCCATCGGCAAGGAAATGATGGCGCTGCAGAAGGAGGCGCTCGACAACCACGCCAAGTACGACAATGCGGCGCTGGAGCGCATGAAGGCCGGTGGTGCCAAGCTCTGGACCGCGCCGCCCGACGTCCGGCAGCAGCTCTTCGCGGAGAAGTTCGTGAATCCGACGTACGACTCCTGGTACAAGCGCGCGAAGCAGGTCGGCTTCGACGGCAACGCCTACATCGACCGCATCCGGTCGACGCTGGGGCGCTGAGCCGGGGAACGGCGGCGGGGGTGCGGTGACGGCCACCATGGTCTCCGACGCGCCGCCGGAGACGGCGGCCTCGCAAACGCCAGGTCTCATCCGCCTGAGCGACGGGGCGACGTCGCTGTCCGGCGTGGTCAGCGCGCTCGCCCTGCTCGGGATGATCGGCGTCATCTGCTACGAGGTCTTCGCCCGCTACCTGTTCAACTCGCCGACCTCCTGGGTGGCCGAGGTGGCGGCGTACCTGCTGGTGGCGATCGCGTTTCTCGGGCTGGCCGCGGCGCAGCGATCCGGCGCCCACATCCAGGTCGAGCTGCTCCTCGGCATGCTGCCGGCGCGGATCGTGGCCGAGCTGCAGCTGGTGGTCAACTGGGTCGGCTTCTTCTTCGTCGTCTTCTGCGCCTGGCAGGCGGCCGCCTTCACCGCTGGCGAGTACATCGCCGATTCGCGCAGCTGGGGGCTGCTGGCAACGCCCCAGTGGCTGCCGCAGGTCCCGATCGCAGTCGGCTTCGTCCTCTTCGCGCTGGCGCTGCTCTCGGACAGCTACCGCATGCGACCGCCGCCGGGCCTCGCTCGGTTCTGGATCGCGCAGGTCGCGCTCGTCGCGCTGGTCGTCGTGCTGTTCCTGCTCGGCCGGTTGCCCGTGCCGATCGCCGGTACCCGTCACGACTTCGGCACCGTCGCCATCTGCCTGGCGGTCGCGGTCATGGTCTGCGCATGGAGCGGTCCGCGCACGCTGCTCGCCGTCCTCGCGCTGCTGGCCGCGCTCGGCGCCGCCTTCTGGCTGGTGCGCGGCTCGCCACTCTGGGTGACCGGCCTGGTGCTCGCGGCATCGATCCTGGTCTTCCTGCTCGCCGGGGTGCGGATCGCGCTCGCGCTCGGCGTGGTGGCCATGTTCGGCCTGTACTTCCTGCTGCCGAAGCCGCAGCTCGCGTCGCTGGCGGAACGGGCCTGGTCCAGCGTGAATGTCTTCACCCTGACCGCGGTGCCGATGTTCGTGATGATGAGCTCGCTGCTGCTGCGCAGCGGCGTAACCAGCCGCATGTTCGATTCGCTGGTCAAGTGGTTCGGCCGCACGCCCGGCGGCCTCGCCCATGCAAGCGTCGGCGCCTCGGCGATCTTCGCCGCCGTGTCCGGCTCCAGCATCGCCACCGCGGCGACGCTCGGGACGGTTGCCTGTCCCGAGATGACCCGGCGCGGCTACAGCGCCCGGCTCACCTACGGCGTGACCGCGGCCGGTGCGACGCTTGGCATCATGATCCCGCCCAGCATCGCCATGATCATCTACGGCAGCACCGTCGGCGCGCCGGTGGACCTGCTCTTCATCGCCGGCATCGTGCCTGGCCTGCTGCTCGCCGCCGCGTTCATGGCAGGGGCGCTGGTCTGGTCTCTCGGCGTCCCCGGTGCCGCGCCCAAGGGCAACCGCTATCCGATGCCGGAGAAGCTCGGCTCGCTGGCCAACGTCCTGCCGTTCGGCGCCGTGATCGTCGCGGTGCTGGGGTCGCTCTACGCCGGCATCGCGACGCCCACCGAGGCCGGGGCGATGGGCGTCGCCATGGCGGTGGTGCTCTGCATCGTCTTTCGCACCTTCAGCTGGCGCATGCTCTACGAGGTGGCGGTCGAGACCGTCGCGGTCACCGCGTTCATCCTGCTGATCGTCACCTGCGCCGCCGCGCTCAGCTGGGTGTTCGACTACCTTCGGCTGCCTCGTGCACTCACGGAGGCGGTCCGGGACGCGGCGCTCGCCCCCTGGATGGTGATCGCCCTGGTCGCGCTCATCTACGTCGTCCTCGGCATGTTCGTGGAGTCGATCTCGATGATGCTGATGACCCTGCCGGTGACCTTCCCGCTGGTCACGGCGCTCGGCTTCGACCCGATCTGGTTCGGCATCTTCCTCGTCATCATGGTGGAGCTCGGGCTGATCACGCCGCCCGTTGGCATGGTGCTCTTCGTGCTCAAGGGAACCAGCGGGGACGTGCCGCTGAAGGACATCGCCACCGGCGCGCTGCCCTTCGTCGCCATCATCCTGGGCTTCGTGGTCGTGATGTACCTCTTCCCCGAGCTGATCGCCTGGTTGCCGGAGAAGATGCGGTAGTTGGCGTCACTTCTCGGCAGGCAGCTTGCGGGCGAGCCGTTCCACGGTCTTCGGTCCTGCAACTGGATGTTCGCGCTCTTGATGATTTCGGCGTAGGTGCCGGTCTCCGCCTTGATCCGGGCGGCGAACTGCTGCGGGCCGAACAGGTGCAACTCGCCGTAGGGCTTGAGCCTCTCGCGCATCTCCGGGTCGTCTCCGGCGGAACGCATCGCCTCGAAGAGCGTTCGTACCGCTTCGGGCGGGGTGCCCGCCCGCACGAACGCCCCGGCCCAGGCCGACGTATCGAAGCCCTTGTATCCGATCTCGTCGATCGTCGGCACGTCGGGAAGGTCTCGCCAACGCTGCGTGGTGGATACGGCCAGGGGCTTCAGCTTGCCGGCGACGATCTGCGGCATCACGGAGGGGTTGTCGAAGGTGAGGTCGACGCTCTGGGACAGCAGGGCCATCTGGGATTCGGCCGCGCCCTTGTAGGGCACGTTGACCATCCGCGTCCCTGCCATCCTGTCGAGCAGCTCGAAGCTGAGATGCGCGAGGTTCCCCGGCCCGCCGTTGGAGCCGTAGGTGTACTCGCCCGGCTTGGCGCGGACCCTCTCGATCAGCTCGGCCAGCGAGCCGACCGATGCGGTCTTCTTGTTCTCCGGATTCACCATGAGGATGAACGGGAAGGAGGCGATTAGCGAAACGGGCTCGAAGTCCTTCTCCACGTCGTACTGCGGCTTGCGCGACAGCAGCGGCGTGACGGTGATCATGCTCGCATTGCTGATCAGGACCGTATAGCCATCGGGCTGCGCGCGAGCGAGCTCGAGGCCCGAGATCACGCCGTTCGCACCGGTCTTGTTCTCGACGGTCACCGGCTGGCCCAGCTTCCTGGTGAGGTGCGACGCAAGGATGCGTGCGATCGCATCGATCGAGCCCCCGGGGGCAAACCCCACGACGAACCGGATCGGCTTCGCCGGGTAGGCCTGGGCCTGCACCGCGGCTGCGCAGAGCGTCGTCAGCACCGCGACGGCGAGCTTCGGAAGCAACCTCGAAAGCACTTGATGAATCGACATCATCTTAGTCTCCGTGACGGGTGGTTCGGCGGGAAAGGGGAGGGTGCAGTACCGGTCAGGCAGGCGCCCACGGCAAGGCGACGCTTGCCGCAGGGTCCGACCTCACGTCGATCACTGCCGGAAGGTCCGAGGCCATCGCAGCCTCGAATGCCCTGGCGAACTCCTGGGGCTTCTCGACCGTGGCACCGAAGCAGTCGAAGGTCTGCGCGATGCGGGCGAAGTCCGTGTCGCCGAACTGGTAGCACTCGCCCTTGCGTGCCTCGTCATAGCCCTGGTAGGCCAACGTGAGGTTGCGAAGGCCCTGCCCGAGGCAACTGTTGTTGTTGACGATGGTCACGGTCTTGATCTTCCGGCGGCGCGCGGTCTCCAGCTCGGCAAGGTGATACATGAATCCGCCATCGCCGGTGAAGCAGATGACGGGTTTGCCGGGCGCGGCGCATTTCGCGCCGAGGGCGGCGGGAAATGCCCAGCCGAGCGACCCCGCTGCACGGAAGTAGCGCTGGCCGGGATGGCGCAGATGGACGAGCGTGCCGGTCAGGAGGGCGGAGTAGCCGGTATCCGCGACCAGCACGGCGTCCCGCGGCAGCACCTCGGTGAGCTCACGGCAGATGCGTTCGGGACGCATCGGGACCTGGTCCGAGGACCGGACCCGCTCTGCTTCGGCGCGCCAGCCCCCGGCGAGCCGGCCGGCCCTCTCGAGCCAATACCCAAGCGCCCCCCGCGCCCCCCC
>JAEWEW010000182.1 GCA_023389175.1 Pseudomonadota bacterium
GTCGTAGATCGGCCGCTGGCCGGTGGTGGGGCCCTGGTACTGCACGAAGAACATCGTTCCGCCGGTCTCGGTACTCAGGTCCTCCTCGAAATGCGCATCCGGATGGAAGACCACGGTGCCCGGGCCGCAGGTGCGGTCGCCGATCCTGAAGGTGCCTTCCAGGATGTACCAGACCTGGGCGAAGTCATGCCGGTGGCGCGGATGGAACGCGCCGGGCTCGTAGCGGACCAGGCCGGTGTTGGGTACGGTGGGTTCGTCCGCGGTCGGGTGGAACACCATCTTGCTGGTCTGTCCGGGGAAGCGCAGGGTCTCCCAGTCCATGTCGGCGGGATCGCGATAGCGCGGGCCGTGGTCCTGGTTGCGGTTGCCGGCGGAGTGGGTCATGTAGCGTCTCCAGCGATTCTTGTGTCGTTCTCGCGCCGTGGCGAGATGGGGGTGCCGATCGCGGCCTCGCGGTGGAGTCTGCGCCAGGAGGCGGAATCCGACAAGCCGATGGGGGTCCCGCCGATGATGCGGTGGATAAACTGCGGGCAGACAGGCTCGAGGCCGGCGCGAGCAGCAAGGCCGCCCGGAAGCCAGCAATCCAACGAGCAACCATCCACGCGAGCCCGACTTATTCATGGAACCACACGGAACCGATCCCGCCTTCTTCCCCACAGACCTGATGCGAGCGATCGGGTTCGACGCCGTGCTGCGGACCGATCCGGCAGGCATTGCGGTGGTGCGCTACGTGGCACGACCGGAGCATTCGCACTCCAACGGCCGAGTGGTCCAGGGCGGTTTCATCACGTCCTGGCTGGACCATTCGATGGCGGTCGCGGTGCGCATGCGCGAGGATGGCGCCGCGCTCGCATCGTTGGACATCAACGTGTCGTTCCTGGAGCGGGTGGCACCCGGGCCGGTGGTGGTCGAGGCGCGCGTCGTGCGCTGGGGCGGTCGCGTGGCCTTTCTCCAGGCGGAGCTCCGGGAGCATGACGGCGAGGACGCGCCGCTCCTTGCGCGTGCGACCTCGACCGGGATGATCCTGCGCAAGGCTGCCCGCTAGCGCTTCGAGTATCGCCTCAGCAACCGGTCCCGCTTCAGGCGCGACAGCCGATCGATCCAGAAGATACCGGCGAGCTGGTCGATCTCGTGCTGCTGGCAGACCGCGAGCAGGCCCTCCGCTTCCTCGGTGTGCCGCTCGCCCTGGAGATCCTGGTACGCGACCTGGATCCGCGCCGGTCGCTCCAGCTTCTCGGTGAGGCCGGGCATCGAGACGCTGCCTTCCTCGTGGCGGGCTGTTTCCGCGGAGGCGGAGACGATGTGCGGATTCACGTAGATGCGTGCGCGGCTCGTCTCGTCAAGCTTGATCACCATCAACTGCATCAGTTCCCCTACGTGGGGCGCGGTGATGCCGAGCGCCTGTGCGTCCCGCAAGGTATCGACGAGGTCGGCCGCAAGCGAGCGAAGCGCGTCGTCGAACGCGGTCACCGGGGCCGCGGCCTGGCGCAGTCGGGGGTCGGGGTAGGCGAGGATTGGACGGACGGGCATGGCGGCGAGCGGTCGCGACGGTTCGACGAGGCAGCGGCACTGCGCAGCGACTGTATGATCGCCTCGTTCGACTTCAGGACTTCAATAGACTACATCGGTTGTCGACGGAGTGCCGAGACCATGCCCGACTCCCTCAGCGAGCTCGCCCGCGACCTGGACCGCTTCGCCGCCGAGCGCGATTGGCACAAGTACCACGCGCCCAAGAACCTTGCCAGCGCGCTGATCGTCGAGGCGGGCGAGCTGCTGGAGCATTTCCAGTGGATGACGGAGGCGGAGAGCCGAAACCTGTCGCCGGAGAAGCTCGCCGAGGTGCGGGGAGAGATGGCGGACGTGCTGCTGTACCTGGTCCAGCTGGGCAATGCCCTGGGGATCGACGTGGTGGCCGCGGGACAGGAGAAGCTGGCGGTCAATGCGGGGCGGTTTCCGCCACCATAGTCGTTCCTTGCCGGCGGGTCAGTCAGACTGCGTCGCGGCGAGCTGGCTGGCTGCCCTGGATGCGCCCCAGTGCCTCCCACGCCGCCCTGGCGCGCCGCGCCACCTCCGCGGTGAGCGGCCCGTCGTCCTGCACGATCGCGACCTGGTCCCCGTGGCGCATCACGTCCATCGCGAGCTCGGTGGGATCGGCGTAGGCGATCTCCAGCCGATAGCTGCCGTCGGAAAGGAACTCGCCCCGCTGCTCCGGATGCCAGATCTCGTGCGCGACCCAGCGCGCGGAGGTTGGCGAGAACCTGAGCGCCGCATGCCAGGTCGCCGCGCCGCCATAAGCGCCATATCCGGCATCCATCGCGGCCTCGACATCGGCGATCGGCACCTCTCGTGCCGGCTGGTCGAGCACTCGTGCATCGCGGATCGCGTCGAGCGAGAAACGACGCAAGCTCTGCCTGGCATGGCACCAGGCATCGAGGTACCAGGTACCGCGATAGTGAATCAGCCGTTGCGGCGAAACCTGGCGGCTGCTGATCACACCCCGCCCACGGGTCAGGTACCGCAACCGCACCCGGCGGCGGCGCAGCAGCGCATCGCCAAGGAGCTCGAAGTAGCGCGATGGCACGGGACGCCTCGCCGCATTCACGATCTGCACGCGTTCCAGCAGCGCATCGGCCTCCTGTCCGTCGGCACCCAGCAGTTGCCTGATCCGGTCCTGCAGCGGTTTCAGGTGGCGGGCGAGCACGCCGTTGCCATCGAGGGAATCCAGGAGCTGGTGGGAAGCGAGCAGCGAGTAGAGCTCTGGTTCGCTGAACCAGAGCCCGGGCAGCTCGTAGCGCGGACCGGGGCCGGCCGTGCCGAAGCGGTAGGCATTCAGCTCGCGGTCGTACTCGATCGGCGCGCAGAGCCGGTCGCGCAGATAGGCGAGATCTCGCTTCAGCGTCGCCGGCGAGACTTCGAGCTCATCGAGGAGCGCCTTGAATCCGATGTGGCGGCGGCTGCGGATGAGGCTTTCGATCCGGTAGATGCGGTCGGTTCTTGCCATGGCGGAATCGGGTCGCTCACCAGTTGAGCCAGTAATCCGGTATAGCGCGCGACCCCGGACGTCAGCCACCGCGCAGGGGGTGATCGAGCCGCAGCGGCCGCCGACCGGTCGCTCGGCTGGCTCACCTCCTGAGCCTCGCGACTGCCACGATGGGCGTCATCGATGCGTTCCCGCATCCGCTGTCCCGGAGAAAGTGCCATGACGAACACGAACGCGACCGCCCGGCCCGACCTTGAACTTGTCCTGACCCCGCTTTACGCCGGCGTTGCCGCAGGCGCTTCGAGCACCGTGGACGTGCTGGTGCGCCTGCAGGCGCCTGACGCACCGGCCGCGAAGCCGGGGGCGAGGCCACCGCAAGCGGTGACGCTGGTCATCGACCGTTCCGGATCGATGAGCGGCCACCCGCTCGCCGAGGCATTGCGCTGCGCCCACTTCGTGGTGGAGCGGATGAGGCCGGTGGACTCGATCGGCCTGGTCAGCTTCGACGACAAGGTGCGCCGTCTCTGGCCGCCGGTGCCTCTCGGCGACGGCCGGGCGGTCCATGCGGCAATCGACACGATCCGCTCGGGTGGCAGCACCAACCTTCACGGCGGCTGGCAGGACGGTGCCGAGTCACTGGCTTCGGTCTCCGGTGAAGGCGTGCGTCGGGTCATCCTGCTGTCGGACGGCCAGGCCAACGTCGGCCTCACCGACACGTCGACCATCACCGCACAATGCGCGGAGCGGGCGGCACGCGGCATCACCACCAGCACGTATGGCCTGGGCAACGGCTTCAACGAGGAGCTGATGATCGCCATGGCGCGTGCGGGCGGCGGCAATCACTACTACGGTGACTCGGCCGAGGACCTCATGGAGCCGTTCCAGCAGGAGCTCGAGCTGCTCGGCAACCTCTGCCTGCGCGAGGTCGTGATTCGCGTCCAGCCGGAGCCCGGCGTCGCGGTGCGGATGGTGAGCGAGTTGCGCCCGGTGGGCGGCGGTTGGGCGCTTCCGGATCTCGCGTGGGGCTCCGAGGCATGGGCGGTGATGCAGCTCACCGTACCGGAGGCGATGGCTCGCGAACCGAAAAGCGTCATACGGCTGGCAAGCGTGTCGATCTCGGGTCGCGAACTGGAGGCTGTGACGACCACCGTCGTCTCCGGCGAACTGAAGCTTCGGCGCCTGGCGCCCGAGGCCTTCGCCGCCTTGCCGGCTGACGAGTTGGTCGCGCGTCGGATCGCCGAGCTGACGGCTGCCGCGTGGCTGCTCCGCATGCGCGCCGCGGCTGCCGCAGGCGACTGGGCCACGGTCGATCGCATCCTCGCCGAAGCGATGCGCGAGTTCGGCGCCAATCCCTGGCTGGGCGCGATGCTGCAGACGATGCAGGGAATCGCGGCTTCCCGGGAACAGGCGCGCATCCTCAAGGAAGCACTCTACTCGAGCCGGCGGCTGAACGACCGGCTGGCTGCCAAGTCGGAATCGATGGCGCCGGACGCCTTGGCTTCCGAAGCGACGCCGGCTTTCCTCCGGCGAAAGCGGGCGCAAGGCAAGCGATGACAATGTCGAGTTCGTTCCGGTCTCATCGGGCACCGTGACTGCGGCCCGGGATAGCGCCTCCCGCCTCCGAGAACCCGTCCGTGGAACCGTTGACCCCGAGCGTCCGCCCGCCCGAGCGGCTGCGCAGCAGCCTCACGAACCGCACCATGGCCGCCGACGGCTTGCGTCCCTCCCGGGTGATCAGGCCGATCGGCGGCACCCGCAGCACGGTGTTCAGCGACAGGCTGCACAGCATCCCCAGGCGCCCGTAGTGCGCGGCGACCGAGCTCGGCATGATCGCCACCATGTCGGAGGCTTCGAGGAGGCTGGTGGTGACGATGGTCGATACCGTCTCCGTGATGTTGAGCGCCCGGGTCACGCCGGCGTCGCGCAGCAGCGAATCGAACAGCGTGCGCTGCGGCGATCCGGCCGGCTGGAGGATCAGCGGAAAGGCGATCAGGTCCTCCAGGGTGATTCGCGAGCGCAGGGTCAGCGGATGGGCCGCGCGGACCACCACCACCTGCTGCTCGTCCAGAAGCGGGACGATCCGGAATTCGTCCGAGAGCGCCTGGTTCTGTAGCCGGCCCAGCACCAGGTCGAACTCGCCGTCGGCAAGCTGCTCGATGACGCGGTCGCTGGTGCTCACGGCAATGCTGAGCGCCACCCGGGGATGACGCTCCTTGTATTCGCGCACCACGTCGGCGAGCAGGCCCGGGACGGCGCCGGCCACGCAGCCGAGGCGCAGGGTGCCGCGCAGGCCCGAGCCGATGGCGGCCATCTCGTCACGGGTGGCAGTGAAGTCGGCGAGCACGCTCCTGGCATACCGCACCAGCGCCTCGCCTGACGGCGTCGGCGTCATGCCGCGGGGCAGCCGCTCGAAGAGCCGCACGCCCAGGGTGTCCTCCATCTGGAGCAGCAGCTTGCTCGCAGCCGGCTGGCTGATGTTGAGCGCGCCCGCGGCGCGGCCGAGGTTGCGCTCGACATCCAGGAGTGCCGCCAGCGCGAGCTGCCGGGTCCGCAATCGCAGCAGGAGCGAAAGGTCGGTGGGGCCGGGCGATGCTGGCATAAGCGGAAGTATATGGATGAATGCCGAATTGCCATTGGAATGGAATCCGTCGCCGGTCTACGCTTCGCGTGAACGCGTCCTCCGGCTGCGCTGGCTCGGGAATGCCTGATTTCCGCCCGGGGGCGCCGCGCCACTGCTGCCGCCGCACCTATCCAACGAGGAGACGAGAATGTCCGCTACCCGTAGGCGCCTGATCATCGCGATCGCCCTGCCCTTTGCCCTGCAGCTCGGATTGGCCGGGACAGCCGCGGCGCAGACGGCTGCCTCGTATCCGACCGAGCCGGTCCGGATCATCGTCGGCGCCTCGGCGGGCGGCGGTACCGACATCCTGGCCCGGATGCTCGCGGCCCGCTTCGAGCAGGACATGAAGCAGTCGTTCGTGGTCGAGAATCGTCCGGGCGCCTCCAACACGATCGCCGCGGAGATGACCGCGCGCGCCAAGCCGGACGGCCATACCCTGCTGGTGGCGACCAACACCGGCCAGGCAATCGCGCCGCATCTGCTGCGGCTGAAATACGATCCGCTGAAGGACCTGCAGCCGATCGGCCTGGTCGCGATCATGCCGAATGTGCTGGTGGTGTCGGTCGACTCGCCCTACAAGTCGGTGAAGGACCTGGTGGCGGCGATGAAGGCGCGGCCGGGCACGTTCAAGTACGCTTCCTCCGGGATCGGCAGCACCCAGCACATCGCCGGCGAGGCCTTCAAGCTCTCCACCGGCGTGCAGGCGACCCACATTCCGTACAAGGGCAGCTCGCAGGCCCACGTCGACATCATCGGCGGGCAGGTGGAGATGATGCTGGACTCGATCTCTTCGGCGATGTCGCAGATCAAGGCGGGCAAGTTCCGGCCGCTCGCCGTGAGCAACGACAAGCGCCTCGCCGAATTGCCCGACGTGCCGACGCTGGCCGAGGAAGGCGTCCAAGGCGCCAACGTCGCTACCTGGTACGGGCTGCTCACCACCGCCGGCGTGCCGGCCGAGGTCACGAAGCGGCTGAGCGAGGCGCTAGCCACCGCGCATCAGCATCCGGACGTGAAGGCGCGGATCGGCGGGCTCGGCGGCAGCACGCAGGCCATGACGGTGGAGGAGTTCGCCGCGTTCAACCAGCGTGAGTTCGAGCGCTACGGCGCGCTCATCAAGGCGGCGAGCATCAAGGCCGAGTGAGAAGGCGGGATGGCGTGATGCAGGATGGCGTCGTGCTCTCGAGCGTGCCTCGCCTGGCCGTCCTGCCGGGGGACCCGGCCGGCGTCGGTCCGGAGATGACGGTCCGGCTATTGCAGCGAAAGGCGAACCTCGCCAAGGCCGAGCTGGTGCTGGTCGCGGATCCGCTGGTGGTGCAGGCCGGCGAGCGGATCGTCGGCCAGGGTCGGCTGGCGGTCACGCCCGTGGACCGATTCCCGGCGGCGGGCGAGGAGCCGCAGGCCGGGCGGCTCCTCTTCCTGGCGCAGGATTCGCTGGAAGGCGTCGCCGCTCCGGTGGGGGTCTGCAGCGCGGAAGCCGGGCGCTCGGTGCTCGCGTCGCTCGATGCGGCACTGGATGCGGTGGCCGCCGCCCGGTGCGACGGCATCGTCTTCGCGCCGTTCAACAAGCATTCGCTGCGCCTGGGCGGCATGACCGAGGAGGACGAGCTGCGCTACATGCAGCGGCGCCTCGCGGTGGACGGCTTCGTCTGCGAGTTCAACATCACCGGCAAGCTGTGGACCTCGCGAGTCACCTCCCACGTGCCGGTGCGACAGGTGGCCGACCAGGTCACGGAAGCCGCGGTGTGCGACGCGGTCCGGATCATTGATCACGCCTTGCGCAGCGCCGGGGTGGCCGAGCCGCGGATCGCGGTGTCCGGGCTCAATCCGCATGCCGGGGACGGCGGCTCCATCGGCACCGAGGAGATCGAGGTGATCGCACCCGCGATCCGGTCGATGCAGGCCGAAGGCGTGAACGCGAGCGGGCCGTGGTCGCCGGATACCGTGTTCGTCGCGGCGCGGCGCGGCGACTTCGACGCGGTGGTCTCGATGTACCACGACCAGGGGCAGATTGCGATGAAGCTGCTCGGCTTCGAGCAGGGCGTGACGCTGCACGGCGGGCTGCCGGTACCGGTCGCGACCTCGGCGAGCGGCAGTGCATTCGACATCGCCGGCAAGGGCGTCGCGCGGGTCGACGGGTTGGAGCAGGCGTTCGGGATCTGCTGCCGGATGGCAAGCGCGGCGCGCGCGCGTCAGGCGTGATCAGGGGGTGGTATCCGCCGCGGCCGGTATCGGAGTACAGTGACCGGTCATGTCCGACGACCCTGCCTCCGCCTTCGAAGCGAGCCTCGACGCCGGGACGCCGCCGGCAGGCGGCTCGCCGCCGCTGCTCGCCCTCTGGCACGGCCTGCGCGGCGACTGGCAGGCCGCGCACGAGATCGTCCAGGTCCAGGACGATCGCGACAGCGCGTGGGTGCATGCCTGGCTGCATCGGGTCGAAGGCGACCTCGCCAATGCCGACTACTGGTACCACCGCGCCGGCAGGCCGGCCGCGAGCAGCGACACTCCGGCGGAAGGACTTGCGATCGCCCGGGCACTCGGCGGCCTGCCGGACCGATCGTCGTCCGATCGGTAGCTGCCGCACGCCGAAGGTGCCAAGGGGCGGGCGCGACCCGCGACAGGTCAGCGCGTCGGTTCCGAGCGCGCCGCAGCGACGAACGCGTCGTGCACGCTCAGGTAGATGCGGTCCCGCAATCGCTCGCCGAGATCGGTGGTCTCGAGCCGGTCCATGACCGGGCCCTTCACCTCGGCAAGCAGCAGCTCGATGCCCCTCGCGGCCAGCCTGCTCTCCAGCTGCGAAAGCACCTCCAGCGAGGTGGTATCGAGCTGGTTGACGGCCGAGCAGGCGAGCAGGACGCGGCGGATGCCGGGATGACCGGCGAGCAGCGACTCGATCCGGTCGTCCACGGCGGTTGCATTGGCGAAGTAGAGGCTTTCGTCGATGCGCACCGCGAGCAATCCCGGCACCGTCTGCACATCGTGCCGCTCGACGTTGCGGAAATGCTCGGTGCCGGGCACCCGTCCGATGACCGCGATGTGCGGGCGGCTGCTGCGCCAGACCAGCACGCCGAGCGACAGCGCGACGCCCAGCAGGATGCCGCCTTCCACGCCGAGCAGCACGACGCCGGCCGCGGTGGCGAGCAGGGACAGGCCGTCCGCGCGGTCATAGCGCCAGGCCTGCCGGAGCGCATGCAGGTCCACCAGCGAGGTGACCGCCACGATGATCGTGGCCGCGAGCACCGCATGCGGCAGGAAGTGGAAGAGCCCGGTGAGACCCACGAGCACGATCGCCATGAGCACGGCCGAGATCACGCCGGCGAGCGGCGTGCGCGCGCCTGCATCGAAGTTGACCACGGAGCGGGCGAAGCCGCCGGTGACCGGGAAGCCGCCGGAGAGCGCGCTGGCGACGTTGGCCGCGCCAAGCCCGAGCAGCTCCCGGTCCGGTTCGATGCGCTGGCGGCGCCGGAGCGCGAGCGACTGGGCCACCGACACGCTTTCCACGAATCCCACCAGGCTGATCAGCAG
>JAEWEW010000184.1 GCA_023389175.1 Pseudomonadota bacterium
CGCAGGAGGCGGCCGTTGTAGTCCCGATGCCAGCCGCGGCAGCGCCGCCGAGTCCGGATGCGGCCTCCGCCGGCCGCCTCCGGGTGTCGCCCGCGGCGCGCAAGCGCGCGGCCGAGTTGGGAATCGACCTCGCCGCGCTCGAGGCCGCCGGCCCCGCCGGCGTGGTGTCGCTCGAGGATGTCGAGCGGGCGGGCCGGGCAGGTATCGGGTCCCCAGGTTCCGGGCTCGCAGGCTCCGATCGCGGCCCTGCCGGGCGAGCGGCTCCCGGGCGGCCTGCCGGGCAGGCGGCCGCTGCCGCGCCGGAGCAGCCGATGCCGGGCGCCGAGCGGGAGGATTGGCGCGTGCCGATGCGTCGCGCGATTGCCGCGGCAATGGCGCGCTCCAAGCGGGAGATCCCGCACTACTACCTCGGTACCGACATCGATGTCGGCCGCACCTTCGCCTGGCTTGCCGAGGAGAACGAACGCCGGCCGGTGGAACGCCGCCTGCTGCCGGTGGTTCCGTTGATGAAGGCGGTAGCGCTCGCGCTGCGCACGGTGCCGGAGCTGAACGGCACCTGGCAGGAGGGCGCGCATCGGCCGGCTTCGGCCGTGCACCTGGGGATGGCGATCGCGATGCGCGGCGGCGGCCTGGTGGCGCCGGCCATCCACGATGCGCATGCCAAGGACCTGGACGAGCTGATGGCTGACCTGCGCGACCTGGTCACACGGGTCCGGGGTGGACGCCTGCGAAGCTCCGAGCTCACCGACGCCACGGTCACGCTGACGAACCTCGGCGATCTGGGCGTCGAGCGGGTCTTCGGCGTCATCTATCCGCCGCAGGTCGCGATCATCGGGCTGGGCCGACCCGCCGATCGTCCCTGGGTCGTGGACGGGGTGGTGACGGTGCGCAAGGTGATCGGCGTGTCGGTCGCGGCCGACCACCGGGCGAGCGACGGGCAGCGCGGCGCGGCATTCCTGAACGAGCTCGACCGGCTGCTCCAGTCGCCCGATGGGCTCGGAGCCGCGCGATGACACCGGGCGATCGCGGCGAGATGCGTGCCGCGCTGCTCGAGGTCCTCGCCGAGACGGCGCCCGAGGTCGATCCGCAGACGCTGGATCCGGACGCCCCGCTGCGCGAGCAGATCGACCTCGATTCGTTCGATTTCCTGACGCTGGTGCAGCGGTTGCACCAGCGGCTTGGCATCGATATCCCGGAACGGGACTATCCGTCGCTGCGGACGCTCAACGGCGCCGTCGACTACCTGGCGGGGCGCAGCGGCGACTGATCGCCGACGCCGGCCCGCGGCGATCGCGTCAGTCGTCGTCGCTCGGAAGCGCCGTCTGCAGCGCCTTGATCAGCTCCGGCGCGTCGCGCGAGCCGATCGCGTACAGCAGTCGGGGATCGACCGCCCGATGGTCGGTCGCCACGGTACGGCGCAGCTGCTCGAGGCGCTGCCACGGAACGCCCGGCAGGGAATCGCGCGCGGTCGCGTCGATGCGCCCGGCGGTGTCCGCGATCCGCTGCAGCAGCCGCTCGACTGCCAGGCAGGTCACGCGGTCATCGGCCAGGGCGTCGATGGGTCGGCTGCACACCAGCGCCCGGACCTCGGTTGCGTCGGCGAGCATCTGCGTCAGGTGGTCGATGGTCTCGGGAGCAGGCAGCATGGCGTTGTTCGACCTGAACGAGCGTGGATTCCACGCATTGACGCATGCGGCTGGCGGCGATGGCTTGACCTGGGTCAACCGGGTGCGTTCGTTGATCCGGATCAACCCGCCGGCGCACCGTAGGCGCACCATCGGCGCGGGAGGACGAGCCACCGGTGCCATCGCGCGACGACTACTTCGACCATGATGCCGACATCGGGATCATCGGCCGTGGCAAGACGCTGGAGCAGGCGTTCGAGTCCGCTGCCGCTGCGACGTTTGCGTTGATGGCCGAGCCGCAGCGGGTCCGCGAGCTCGAGTCGATCGACATCGGCTTCCATGAGGACGACCTCGAGCTCGCGCTGGTGCAGTGGCTGAACGGACTGATCGGAGCCTCCCGCGAGCGGGGACTTGCGCTGCGTCGGTTCTCGCTGACCCGCGACGGCCCGCACTGGGTCGGACGGGCGTGGGGAGAGCGATGGTCGCCACGCCTCGACCGGGGTGTCGAGGTCAAGGGTGCGACGCTGACGGCGCTGTCGGTTTCGCAGGACGCGGCGGGCTGGCAGGCGCGCTGCGTCGTGGACGTCTGACGGGGTTCGCATGAAGCTGGAGCAGCTCGAGCGCCTGGACCAATGGACGTGGCGGGTCGGCCGCAGGGCGGGGGACCCGCCGCGTGCCGACGCCATCCTCTACGGCGATGCCGGGCTCCTGGCATCGATGGACGACAAGGTCCTGGAGCAGATCGGCAACGTCGCCCGCCTCCCCGGGCTGGTCGGGTGCGCCTTCGCAATGCCGGATGCCCACTGGGGCTACGGTTTCCCGATCGGCGGCGTCGCCGCGTTCGACCCGAAGCGCGGCGGCATCGTATCGGCGGGCGGCGTCGGCTTCGACATCTCCTGCGGCATCCGCTGCCTGCGTACCGACCAGCAGGCCGCCGCCGTGATGCCCGTGGCGGCGGCGCTTGCCGACACGCTGTTTCGCGACGTGCCGGCCGGCGTCGGGGTGGAAGGCGAGCTGGAGCTGGCACCCGCCGAGCTGGACGAGGTGCTGCTCGAGGGGGCCGCGTGGGCGGTCCGCAAGGGGTACGGCGACGCTTCGGACCTCGAGTACATCGAGGAGGGCGGACGGATCGCCGGCGCGGTACCGGCGAACGTCTCGCCGCTCGCCAAGCGCCGGCAGCGCGGCGAGATGGGAACGCTGGGCTCGGGCAACCACTACCTCGAGGTGCAGGTGGTCGACCGGATCTTCGACGAGGCGGCCGCCGAGGCTTACGGGCTGCGTTCCGGCCAGGTGCTGATCTCCATCCACTGCGGCTCGCGCGGGCTCGGCCACCAGATCGGCAGCGAGTTCCTGGTGAGCCTCGCCAAGGCGGCCGCCCGGCTGGGCGTGGACCTGCCCGATCGCGAGCTCGCCTGCGCGCCGGTCGAATCCCCCGAAGGCCAGCAGTACCTCGGCGCGATGAACGCCGCCATCAACTGCGCGCTCGCGAACCGACAGATCCTCACCCACCTGGCGCGGGTCGCATTCCACCGGTACTTCCCGCAGGCACGCGTCGAGACGCTGTATGACGTCTCGCACAACACCTGCAAGGCCGAGCAGCATGAGGTCGACGGCAAGTCCCGGCTGCTGTACGTGCACCGCAAGGGCGCCACCCGCGCCTACGGGCCCGGCCATCCGGAGGTTCCGGCCCGCTATCGCGCGATCGGGCAGCCGGTGATCATCGGCGGCAGCATGGGCACCGGCTCCTACGTGCTCGCGGGGCTCGCGTCGAGCGAGGCGCGGGCGTGGAGCTCGGCCAGCCATGGCGCGGGCCGCGCGATGAGCCGGCACCAGGCTCTGCGCCACTGGCAGGGGCGGGCGCTGGTCGATTCGCTGCGCGAACGCGGAATCTTCGTGCGCACGCGTTCGATGCGGGGCCTCGCCGAGGAGGCTCCGGGCGCCTACAAGGACGTCGACGCGGTGGCTGCCGCGACGGAGGGCGCGGGCCTGGCACGCCGCGTCGCGTTCCTGCGGCCGCTCGCGTGCATCAAGGGCTGACCCGCAGTGGATAGCGGGCTGGCGGCGGAGAACCGCGCGATTGCCGCGCGGCTGCGCGAGGCGGCGGCGCTGCTCGACGCGCAGGGCGCGAATCCGTTCCGCATCGGGGCGTACCGGAAGGCGGCCGAGACGGTCGAGCGCCTGGACGAGCCGGTCCGCGCGCTGTTCGACCGCGAGGGAATCGACGGCCTCGACACGCTGCCCGGTATCGGCCGCGGACTGGCAGCCTCGATCGCCGAGATGCTGGTCACCGGGCGCTGGGCGCAGCTGCAGCGGCTGCGGGGGGAAACCGATCCCGAGCGACTGTTCCGGCTGGTGCCGGGCATCGGGCCGGAGCTCGCGCACCAGATCGTCGAGTCGCTCCACGTCGAGACGCTCGAGGCGCTCGAGCTCGCATGCGCCGACGGCCGCCTGGCAACGGTTCCGGGAATCGGCGCGCGCAGGGCCGAGGCGATCGGCGCGGCTCTCACCGCGATGCTCGACCGCCGGCGAGCGATGCGGCGCTCGGGGCGGCTGCTCACGCCGTCGCAGCAGCCGCCGGTCGCGCTGCTGCTCGAGATCGACCGGGCGTATCGGGAGCGTGCCGCCGCCGGGTCGTTGCCGAAGATCGCGCCGAGGCGCTTCAATCCGGACGGAGCGGCATGGCTGCCGGTGATGCATACGAATCGAGCGGCGTGGCACTTCACCGCGCTGTTCTCCAATACCGCTCGCGCCCATGCGCTGGGCCGTGTGCGCGATTGGGTCGTCGTCTATTTCTACGACGACGAGCATGCCGAAGGGCAACACACGATCGTCACCGAGGAGCGCGGCCCGCTTGCCGGCAAGCGGGTGGTCCGGGGCCGCGAGTCCGAATGCCGGACGTTCTATTCGAGCCGGCCGGCCGACGCGGCGGCCTGAGCCGCGGCCGGGGCGCAGGGGCGCTGCCGATGGCCGTCCACAACATCGATATTGCCTCGGTCTTCGACCAGATCGCCGATCTGCTCGAGATCGGGGGCGAGAATCCGTTTCGCGTTCGGGCCTATCGCAATGCCGCGCGCACGGTGGAGCGCTATCCGCAGGACCTCAAGACGCTGATCGATAGCGGCGCGGGGCTGCCCAGGCTGCCGGGCATCGGTGACGACCTGGCGGGAAAGATCGCGGAGATCTGCGCGACCGGCAGCTGCGATGCGCTGTCGCGCCTGCACCGGACGCTGCCGCCCGGGATCGGCGCGCTCCTGTCGCTTCCGGCGCTGGGGCCGAAGCGGGTGCAGACGCTGCATTCGGCACTGCGGATCGAGTCGGTCGAAGACCTGGAGCGGGCGCTGCGCAGCGGACGCATCGCAACCGTTCCCGGCTTCGGCGAGAAGACGGTGCAGCGGATCCGCGAAGCCGTCGCCAAGCGCCGCGGCGAACCCCGTCGCTTCAGCCTGCCGCTGGCGCGGCAGTATGCCCTTCCGCTCATCACCCGGCTGCAGGAAGTGCCGGGCGTGCGCCAGGTGATGCCTGCCGGGAGCCTGCGCCGGCAGCGGGAGACGGTCGGGGACGTCGACCTGATCGCGATCGGGAACGATGGCCCGGCCGTGACTAACGCATTGTGCGCGGACGAGGATGTCGCGCAGGTGCTCGCCCACGGCGATACCCGGGCGACGGTCCTGCTGCGCGGGGGCCTGCAGGTCGACCTGCGGGTGGTCCCGCCGCAGTCGGGCGGCGCGGCGCTGCAGTACTTCACCGGCTCGAAGGCGCACAACATCGCGCTGCGGCGGCGGGCGCAGGACCGGGGGCTGAAGATGAACGAGTACGGCGTATTCCGCGGCACGCGGCGGATCGCCGGCGCGACCGAGGAGTCCGTCTATCGCGCGGTCGGGCTGGACTGGATAGCGCCGGAGCTGCGGGAGGATCGTGGGGAGATCGACGCGGCGAGCGCGCACCGGCTGCCGCGCCTGATCGAGCGCAGCGACCTGGCCGGCGACCTGCATGTGCACAGCAAGGCGAGCGATGGCCGCGCAACGATCTCACAGATGGCGGCTGCGGCGCGCCAAGCCGGCCTGTCGTATGTCGCGATCACCGATCACTCCAGGCGACTCGCGGTTGCCCACGGACTCGACCCGCGGCGCCTGGCCCGGCAGCTCGACGAGATCGACCGCCTCAACGAGCAGCTCGACGGGATCCGCCTGCTCAAGGGCATCGAGGTGGACATCCTGCCCGACGGGCGGCTGGATCTGCCGGATTCGGTGCTGTCGCGGCTGGACCTGGTGGTGGGTGCGGTCCACACGGGGTACGGGCTGGCACGCGGCGCGCAGACGCTCCGCCTGCAGCGGGCAATGGCCAACCGCCATTTTTCGATACTCGCACATCCGGGTGGGCGCCTGATCGGCCGGCGCGAGCCGATCGAGTTCGACATGCAGGCGATCGTCCGGGAAGCGGCCCGGCGCGGCTGCTTCCTCGAGCTGAACGGACAGCCGGATCGGCTGGACCTGGAGGATCGCTACTGCACGCTGGCAAGGGACGAGGGCGTGCTGGTCGCGATCGGATCGGACTCGCACGACGTGCAGGACTTCGTGAACCTCGAATACGGCATCGGACAGGCGCGTCGCGGCTGGCTGGAGGCCTCGGACGTCCTGAACACCCGGCCGTTGCCGGCGCTGCGCGCACTGCTTCGCGGCACGATGCGTTGAGGCTCGGTGGCGGCCCTCGCGTCGTCGCGGTCTCAGGTCACTCGGTAGCGAGGTTCCTGTCCGTGACGACCCGGCGCAGGTTCCGGATGTCGCTCTCGACCCGAGCCTTGAACACCTCGGGCGGATCGGTGCGGGGTGACCCCCCGAGCGCGATGAGCTGCTTCCTGACATCGTCCTGCTGAACGATGGCTCGCAGCTCGCGATTCAGGCGCTCGACGACGGCCGCCGGCGTGCCCGGCGAGGCGGCCACCCCGAGCCAGGATTCGAAGACCACCTCCGGGAACTTGTCGGCCACGCTGGGTACGCCCGGAAGCGGACTCTCACCCTTGGGCGAGGTGACCGCCAGCACGCGCACGCGCCCGTCCTTGAGGAGCGGGGCCGTGGTCGTCATCGTGTCGATCATCACGTCGACGCGTCCGGCCAGCAGCTCCATCAGGGGCGCCGTGCCGCCCCGGAAGGGTACATGGGTCGCGCTTCCGCCGCTCTCGGCCATCAGCCATTCGCCGACCAGGTGCATCGCAGTCCCGACGCCGACGGAGGTGTACGTCGTCTGGTCACGCCCGGAGCGGATGCGCTTGAGCAGATCGTCGAAGCTCCTGAGCTCGGACTGCGGGGAGACAGACAGGGTCAGCGGGTAGGTGGTGATCAGGGAGACCCAGGCGAAGTCCTTGATCGGATCGAACGGGAGCGTCTTCTTCATTGCCGCGTTGCTGGCGTGTCCGCTCGGCAGGAGGATCAGCGTGTAGCCATCGGGGGCGGCCTTCGCCACCAGCTCCGCCGCGATGTTTCCGCCCGCGCCCGGCCGGTTCTCCACGACGACGTTCTGGCCGAGGCGCTCCGACAGCGGCTTGGCGATCAGACGAGCGACGGTGTCGCTGCTGCCCCCGGGCGAGAAGCCGACCAGCAGGCGCAAGGGTCGGGTGGGGTAGTCGGCCTGCGCGAAGGCAGGCGTGAAGCAGGTCGCTGCCAGGGAGCCGAGAGCGAGGAGCACGGCGGCGCGCCGGCCAGCGGAAGCAGACTGCGGTGAACGGTACGGGGTGCTCATGCTGTCTCCAAGTGGCACAACGAACTGCTGCCCGTAGCCGTTTGCGGGGGCAGGCTGGTTGCGTATGGTACCGACGACGATCGCGTACCGGCGCACGTCGGCCATGGACGATCGCGGAAACGAAGCGTCGTATGCCTGCGGCGGGTCGCGCCGTCGGTCTGTCCGCAAGGCCGCCGGTCTGCGCTGCACCATGTCCGACGCGGGGGACCGGAGACTACGCTGTCCGCAGGAAAGAAGGATTCAACGGCGTGGAAGCCACAGGCTATTTTTCGGTTCCTCTCGCTCTGCCACCGGCAGGCCCACAGGCCCAACCCCAGCTCGTCGAGGTCGACGTCACGCCGTGGCGGCGGATACGGATCCGGTTCCGGCCGGCGCATGCGACCAAGGCCGACGAAAGCGGATCGATCTGGTACTGGCGTCCGGAGCCGCTCGGGTTGGTTTCGCGCGACCAGGCCATGGGATCCTGAGCCGGTCCGAAGGGCGTCGACTCAGGGACGAAGTCGGCACATTCGTTCAGGCTGGTCGCGGCACGACCCGCGGCAGCACCGCCCAGCGCGCCAGGATCACCACCGCTGCCACCATCGCGAAGCCGATCACGGTTGTCGTCCACTTCGGAAAGCCGATCAGCAGTCCGGCAACGAACAGTACCCCACGCGCCCAGCCGCGCAGCAGGCCCAGCCGGTACAGGTAGCCTTCGGAGGCGCCGGCGATCAGCACGATGGCGATCAGGTTCATCAGGGTCCAGATCACGGTCTGGTGCCACGGCCCCTGCATGATCAGCGACGGCTCGAAGAGGAAGAAGATCGGGATGAAGTAGAGCACGATCCCGAGCCGGGCCGCATGCCAGCTGGTCTTGATGGGGTCCGAGCCGCTGATGCGCGAAGCCAGGAACGCGGCCAGCGCGACCGGCGGCGTGATCGCCGCCAGCGTCGCGTAGTAGGCGATGAAGAGGTGCACGGCCAGCGTGTTCAGGCCCGCCGCCTGCTCGAGAGCCGGCGCCAGCGTCAGGGCCAGCATCAGGTAGGCTGCAACGATGAGCCCCAGCATGCCGAAGATGACGCAGACGCCGATGCCGATGGCCAGGATCAGCACCACGCTGGAGCCGCCCATCTGGACGAGCTCCGCGGCGATTGCCGGCGCCACGCCGGTCGCCATCAGGCCGCCCAGGATGAAGCTGGTCGGAAGCAGCAGGGCCACGGTCTGGCTCAGGAGCTTGGCGCATTCCAGCCCCATGTCGCGCAGGCGCCTGGCGTCGAGCCGCATCTCCTTCTTCACGAAGGTGAGGGCAATCAGGAGCGCCGAGGCGTAGTACGGCGTCAGCCGCTCCCAGCGCATGGCGACCAGGCCCCAGACCAGGAAGGCAACGATCAGCAGGTAGGGCCAGCCGTCACGCAGCGTATCGCGCACCTTGGGCAGATCCGCCGCCGGCAGTCCGACCATGCCGTGGCGCGCCGCATAGCCGTCGACGTGGAAGTAGAGGCCCACGTAGTACAGCACGCTGGGAATGATCGCCGCCAGCACGATGACGCCGTACTCGGTGTTGGTGAAATCGGCCATGATGAAGGCCACCGCCCCCATGACCGGCGGCATCAGCATGCCTCCGGTGGAAGCACAGGCCTCGAGCGCGCCGGCATAGTGGGCGGGAAAGCCACCACGCTTCATCGCCGGGATGGTGACCGCGCCGGTGCTGACCACGTTGCCGAAGATGCTGCCCGAGAGGCTGCCGAAGAAGCCGCTCGCCAGCACGCTCACCTTGGCCGGGCCGCCGCGCGCACCGCCCATCAGCGCCATGGCCAGCTTGAGGAAGAAATCGGCAGCGCCGGTGGCGACCAGCAGGGCGGCCAGGATCAGGAAGCCGATGATGGTCTCGCCGACCACGCGGGTGACCACGCCGAGCAGGGCGTCGGACGAATAGACATTGAAGGCCAGCGTGCGGGAGAGCTTGGTTGGCGGGCCCCAGAACATGCCGGGCATCCAGTCGGCGTAGATTGGGTAGAGCGCGAGCACGAGCACGATGCCGAGGAAGGTCCAGCCGCCGGAGCGACGCGCGGCCTCCAGGATCAGGACGAACAGGATCACGGCGACCACCAGCTGCCAGTCCTCGCTGACCGGCACCCAGGTCTGGTAGACGAGATCCTGCGACTTCCAGGCAAGGAACAGCGTGACGGCCAGGGTAGCGGCCGCCGGCAACCAGCTGCCCCAGCCCACCTTCGCCTCGCCCTTGTAGGCCGGCAGGAAGACGAAGGACATCGGCAGGAAGACGGCCATCAGCAGGAAGTAATAGGTGACGTCCAGCAACGGCACGAGGCCGAAGATGTAGACGACCGACAGCGCGATGCCGATTCCGGTGAGCGCCAGGAGAAGCGCCCGCATCGGCGCGGCGAGCGCCTGGTAGCGCTCGACGCTGCGATCGACGAACCCCTCGGGGATCGCGGCCGTGCCGGGGCTGTCGCTCATCGGCTCAGCCAAGTCCCAGCACGGCTTCGCCGAAGGGCACGTTCAGCTTGTGCTTGGCGCGGTAGTCGGCCCAGAACTTAACCCAGGCCTCATCGCCGGCGGCAACCTTCAGCCCGGCCTTCTTCGCCTCCGCGACCGCCGCCTGGAAGTCGACCACGCGCTTCTTGGCCAACTCCACCAGCTTGTCCTGACGCGCCTGGTACGCCGGTTTCCAGCGGTTCTTCTCCTTCAGGTAGCGGATCGTGCCTTCGTGAAGCGGCTGCAGCGCGCCGCTGTCGAGGAACACGACCAGGTTGTCCACCGTCATCAGGTGCGCGTGGGTGAAGTCCTTCTTGTAGCTGTCGTGGTTCTCGTCCAGCCACTTGATCAGGTGGTAGACGAAGTCCGGGTCCTCGTCGGCCCGCACATGGCTGCACTGGAAGGCATGGTCCATCGGGATGTTCAGCGACGATTTCACGCCGGAGACCGTCGTCTGCGGAACGTAGCCCGACATCAGCCGGCGGTAACGATCATAGGCCGCCGGGTCCTTGTCCCGCGCCGGCAGCGGCAGCCAGCGCAGGCCGGCGGGATTGGCTTCGGCCTGGTAAGACGGGCCGGAGATCGGCGAGGTGAACGCCAGGTCCACCCGGCCTTCGGCCAGCACCGCGGTATTCGCCCCGTAGCTGCCCACCTCGACGATGTTCACGTCGCTCTCCTTCAGCCCCCGGTAGGCGAGCAGCGCCTGCACCGCGACGACGAGGAAGGACGAGCTCTTGGCGAGGGCGATGCGGGTGCCCGGCTTCACGTCGTCGAAGCTCTTGATGGCGGTGTCGCCCCGCGTCACGAAGCCCCAGGGCGTCACCATGTTCATGAACGCCACGCGCGTGTCCGACGGGCCGCTGTCCACCGAGCCGTAGCCCTGGACCGCGTCCATCTGGTCGAAGTAGTCCGAGGCCTGCAGCATGCTGATGCGGCCTTCGCCGGTGTTCAGCCAATTGGCGCGCGCGAAGCCGTTGGGCGCCGGCAGCACCGCGACGCGCACGCCGGTCGCGGCCTGGAACTTCGACGACCAGGCCACCGCCAGCGAGTGGTTGGCGGTGCCGACGATCGGCGTCACGACCGCGAAGTTGCGCGGCCAGTTGGGCTTCTGCGCGAAGCCGGACGGGGCGACCGAAGCCGCGGCGGCGGCGATCAGGATGCGGCGGCGGGCAAGATCCATGGGTGTCTCCTCGGGTCTCTGGTGGCGGGCTCAGTTGGGCCGGAGCGCCTCTTCGGGGGTGAAACGGTGTTCGGACTCGGTGTCCAGCGTCGTCGAGCGGCGCAGCTCGCGGCGTTCCGACAGGTCGTAGGCGCGGCCGCGATGGAGCATGCAGCGGTTGTCCCAGATGACGAGATCGCCGACCTGCCACTCATGACGGTAGACGTGGTCCGGATGCGTGGCATGCTCCAGCAGGTCGGCGAGCAGCATGCGCGCCTCGGCCACCGTCATGCCGTCGATGGCGCGGGCGTGCGCCCCGATGTAGAGGTGCTCGCGTCCCGAGCCGCTGTGGCGCTGGACCAGCGGCCAGCGGGCAGGCGGAATGGCGGCGATCTGCTCCGGGGTGTAGTCGTCGTCGCCCAGCATGAAGCGCGAGTGCAATGCGAAGTGCTCGGCCACCAGCGGACGCAGGTGGGCCTTCATGCGGGCATCCAGCCGGTCCCAGGCGTTGCGCATGTCGGCGTACTCGGTGCTGCCGCCCCAGCTGGTCAGCACCACCGCATGCAGCATGGAGTACTTCGCGCGCGGACGCTGGAACGAGCTGTCGGCATGCCACAGCTGGTTCGCGATGTTGCCGACGATCTTGCGCGATTCGCGTTGCGCGATGCTGCCGTCGGCCTGGACGTTGGAGATGTCGGCCAGCTCGTCGTAGTCGAAGCGGTGGGGCCCGATGCCCGGTCCCTTGCGCACGCGGCGAAAGCCCGCGTCCAACGGGCCGAACTGCCGGGTGAAGGCCATCTGCTGGTCGGGCGTGAGCAACTGGCCGCGAAAGAGCAGGACGCCGTAGCGATCCATGGCGCGGTCCACGGCCTCGACCTGCGCCGGGCTGAGCGGCTGCGTCAGGTCGAGCCCGCTGGCCTCTGCGCCAAAGTCCGCGTGCAGCGGGCGGAACTGCAGGTTCACGGGCAGGCTCATGGCGGTCTCCTGGTGATCGTGACGACGCCGGCATCGGCGTCCACCCGGACATGGTCGCCGGTGCGGATCAGCGTCAAGGGGTCGCGGTCGAAATCGGTCATCGCCGGCGCATGGCTGACCACGGCGCCGAGCGCCACCTTGGTCGTCATCTCGTTGAAGAGCCAGGCCGCCGGCGCGGTGCCCAGCATGCGCGTCATGTGGAACTGGGCCGACCAGCCGGACGAGCCCTTCGCGCCCGGGAACACGAGCACCTTGCCGGCAAAGCTCTGGCCGCGCAGCTGATGCCGCGTCTCGACCACGGTGCCGGTTCGGGGGTCGACCCCGCCCCAGCCCGAGATGCGGTCGGTGGTCACCAGCGCTTCGCCTTCGGCGACGCCGCCGACCACCTTGCGGCCGCTGATCGTGATGATCTCCGGCTCGGCGGGCTTCAACTCGGCGGGCTTGGAGGGCTTCAACTCAGCGGGCTTCATTCAAGCGACCCATCTCCCGGTGCACGCAGCCTCGACGCACTGCGCCGTGGTGCCGAACCAGGCCTGCACGCCCAGGATGGCCGGGAGGTAGTGGGCCTGCTTCGCGGAGTCGCAGGCGACCACCTTCGTGCCGGGCGGCACGGCGCGGCTCATGGCCGAGCAACTGTCGGTCATGATCCGCCCGCCGGCGGCTTCGATGATCGCGGTGTAGCCGTTGCGGTCGGCCAGGTCCTTGATCGCGCGGGGCGTCCAGATCCACAGCGCGGAATTGGCATGCACGCGCCGGCCCTCGAGCAGCTGTGCCGCCTCCCAGATCTGCTCGATGGTGTAGTGGGGGCAGCCGAGCATCACGTAGTCCACCTGGCGATCGGCGCCCATGGCGTTGATGCGCGCCAGCGTCTCGGCGCGCTCGCGCGGCCCGTAGGCCCGCACCTCCTGGGGCGCATTGCCGCCGAAGGCGGCCTCCCAGGTCGGCGCTTCGGGCGTCACGCCGACCAGGTGGTACATCTCCACGCCGCCGGACGACGAGGCCGCCGCGCCGAAGTGCTTCAGCCGGGGCAGGTTCGGGACCATGGTGAGGCCACGCACCGCGGGCACGCGCTCCTGCACCCACTCGCCCATCCAGTAGCCGAGCAAGCCCCAGTCCTCGACCGACTCCACCGGCATCTCCAGCACCACGCCCTGCGTGGCGCGCCGCGGCTCGTCGCGGTGCAGGCCCCAGTCCGGGATGCGGCAGGTCAGCATCGCGGCGCTGGCGCTCTCGCGGCCTTCGGTGTTGGTCCGCGCGCCCAGCACCGAGTTCACGTACACCACGGCGGACGACTCCATCCAGGCGCAATGCTCCCCGCGTGTCGGAACGTTGCCCACCTGGTAGGGCGTGCAGGTGTTGGCCATCTGCACGCCCATCTTCGCCACCATGGCCTCACTGCGGTGGTAGAAGTTCACCACCGCCTCGTCGACGCCCATGTCGGCCGGATGGTGGGGGTCGAAGCCGAGCTGCAGGTGGGTGCTGAAGGCGCGGACCTTGGGCACCGGGACGACCTCGGTGCTGTCAAGGTTGAACTCGCTGAAGACCGCGTCCAGGCCGCCGTACCTGGCGGCGAAGTCGCGCAGGAACGGGGTGCTCGCGGTAACCGTGCCGCAGACGTTGCGGGTCTCGACCAGGCGCTCGGCGCCCAGCGCTTCGCCGTAGCGCACCAGCAGGTCCATGGCGCGTGCAATGGCGCGACCGTGCTCGCCGTCGCGCATGGCCTTCTCGACGTCGGTGAGCCTCACGCTGCCTCGCTCCCGGCGCGGCGTCGGATGCGGTCTGCCGTCCAGGCCGGTGAGCCGCCGATTTCGTCGGCCACCTGGCGCGCCAGCGCCTGCAGCGCCGGGGCCACGTCCTTGCGCAGGCGCTCGGCCGTGAACGCGAACGCCGGTCCGCCGCAGTTGAGGACGATGACCTGTCCGCGCGGCTCGGTCAGCGCGACCGACACCGAGTTGATGTCGCCGTGGAAGCTGCCGATGGCCGTGCACCAGCCGTTCGCCGCATGTTCGGCAAGCGCCGCCTGCACCCCGGCGGCCATGGTCGCCCAGTCATCGCCGAATGCCGGTTGCAGCGAATCGATCAGCGTCTTGCGCTCCGCTCCCGGCAGCGCGGCGAGGTAGGCGCGGCCACTTGCGGAGTTCGGTATCGGCAGGCGCGAGCCGACGTCGATGCGCGCGGCGAGCATCGCCGAACGCGACCGGCAGACCTCGACGACGACCAGCTCCAGTCCGTCGCGCAGCGAGAGGTAGACGGAGCCGCCGATCCGGTCGGCGTATTCCTGCATCTGCGGCCGCGCGGCCGCGCGCACGTCCAACCCGGCGAGGAAGGTCTGTGCCAGCGCGACGACGCCCGCCCCCAGCATGTACCCGTCGCCTGCCGGTTCCGGCTGCAACCAGCGGTGTTGCTGCAGCGTGGTCGCCAGCCGCACCACGGAGGGCCGCGGGATGCCGGTCAGGCGCGAGAGCTCGGTCGGCGACAGGACACGCCGCGAGTCATTGAAGCATTTCATCAGCGCGAGGCCGCGGTCGAGCGCGGCGACGGTCTCGTTGCCCATCGCAAACCTCAGGCCGCCGCCGACACCGCGTCGGCGCCGCTGCGCAGGTAGGCACCCTGGGAAAGCAGTGCCTGCTGCAGCGCCGGCACGTCGACTGCCCGGGGCTGGACGCCTGACTGGACCGCCAGCGCGGCAGCCGCGCCTGCGGCCTGTCCGGTCAGCCAGCACTGCGGGATCTCGCGCATGAAGCCGTGCGAGTTCGGGTCGCAGCTGATGTGCCGGCCACAGGCGAGCAGGCCGTCGAGCCTCAGCGGAACCAGCGCGCCGTAGGGAATGCTGATGTTGGGGAACTTGGGGCTGACCGCGGGCGTGACCGCCACTTCGTCCGGCAGCGGCGTGCCTTCCGGCCAGCGCCGTCGCAGCACGGCGTCGACGCCCTTGAGCCGTCGCGAATGACGCACGCCGATCTGCGGGGCGCTCAGCAGCAGGTGCGCGCGTTCGAACCCGGGAGCGTTGGCCCGGTAGAACGCCAGGTGCTGGTCCATCGCCCGGTGCGAGCGCACCTCCACCGCGCTCAGGTCGTCGATGTCAAGCGCCGAGTAGCCGGTCAGGCGCGGTCCCATGAAGAGGGCGATGTCGTCGCGCCAGGAGACGAAAGGCCGCTCGAACAAGCCGCAGGCTTCGCGCCCGGCCGCCATGAAGGCGGCGAAGGCCTCCGGCTGGCCGCTGCGGAAGTCGATCCAGCGCTTCATGTCCACGCCGCCGAACAGCCAGGCGGTGTTCATGCAATGGTGGACGTCGTCCTTCACGATGTCGCTCTCGAACTCGGCCCCGGCGCGGCCGAAGAGGTCGCCATCACCGGTGGCGTCGATCACGACCCGGGCGCGGATTGCCATGCGGCCTTCCTTGCTCTCGAAGGTGACGCCGGTGACGGTACCGCCATCCACGATCGGTTCGCAGGCCCAGGCGTGGTAGACCAGCTTCACGTGGCGCTCGAGCAGGATCTCCTGGCTGAGCAGCTTGAGCCGCTCGGGATCGATCGTGGGCGACCAGGTGACAATGCCGTGGTAGGCCGCGGTGCGCTGCGCCCAGTGCGCGGCCTTGGCCGGATCCGTGGAGCCCCAATCCGCCGGGTCCGGGCCTGCGACCGCGTCGGCCGGCAGGCGATCGAAGAGCTCTTCGGCGAACCCCCGGATCACGAGCCGTCCGGTCCAGTCGGTCATGCGGTCGATCCACAGTACCAGGCCGCCGGTGGAGAGGCCGCCGAGGTGGTTGTAGCGCTCCAGCAGGGTGACGCGCGCGCCCAGCCGGGCGGCCGCGGCCGCTGCCGCCGTGCCCGATGGGCCGCCGCCGACGACCAGCACCTCGGTGTCGTCGTAGACCTTCAGCGTGCGCGACGGATCCTGCCAGGTGCCATGGTCCGGACGGGGCGGACGTTCGCCAACCCGGCCGAAGATGTCGGACTGCAGGATGCGCTCGTCGGTGCGGGAGAGGGACTGGACGGTTGGCTTGTCGGCCATGCGCTGATATTGGACGCCGCGTCCGTTTTTGTGATGTCGGGATTACCCGTAGTCGGGCATAGAGCAGAATCGATCGGCCCATCCGGTACGGGCGGGCCAGCGCCGCGCGGCCGAGCGGCGACGGTGAGCCCCGCAGAAGGAGGTTCCAACCGCGCCGGTCCCAGGCGGAGCCTCTACAGGCTAGTCCATCTTCAAGCCCAGGCGCCTGACCACCGGCTCCCAGCGCGCGATATCGACACGCATCGCTTCTTCGGCTTCGGCGCTGGTGCTGCCCACCACCTTCAGGTCGGACGTCTGCAGCTTGGCCTGGATCTCGGGCTGCTTCATGATCTCCGCGACCTGCCTCTCTAGCTCCGCGAGGACCGGCTGCGGAATGCCGCGCCGCGCCTGCAGCACCAGCTTGAAGGTGATGTCGGCGTCGGGCTGGTTCAGCGCCTTCGGCAACGTCGGTATTTCGGGAGCCAGCGCCGACGGCTCGGCCGAGGAGATGGCAAGCGGGCTCAGCTTGCCGGCCTTGGTATGTGGGATGACCGTGGGCGTGGCGAGGAAGCCGCAGTCCACCTCTCCGGACATGACGGCAATCGTCGCCGGTGCCGGACCCTTGTAGGGGACGTGCTGCATCCTGATCCCGGCCGTCTGGAGGAACATCTCCGCTGCAAGATGTCCGGGCACGGCCGGACCGCCGGAGGCGTAGGTCATCGACTTCTCTTTGGCCATCCTGACCAAATCCGACACCGACTTCGCTCCGACGCCCGGGTTGCACACCAGCAGCTGGGTGAACGTCGCCACTACCGAGACATTGACGAGGTCCTTCCTGGCATCGAAGGCCAGGTTGCGATAGACGATCGGGTTGGTGGTGACGACCGTATCGGGGCTCAGCACCAGCGTGTGTCCGTCGGGTTCGGACTGCGCGACTGCCTGGGCCGCGAGGTTGTTGCCCGCGCCCGGACGATTCTCCACCACGACCGACTGGCCCGTGCGCTGCTGCAGTTGGGCGGCAAACAACCGGCTCGTGATGTCCGACGGCCCGCCGGGCGGGGAGCCCACCAGGATCCGAACGGTCTTGGTCGGCCAAGCCGGCGCCTGCGCTTGCGCCGCGAATGCGACGAAGGCGAAAGAGGAGGCGAGCGCGAGCACGATGCGGCGAGCGGACATGATTTGTCTCCAGAGCCTCTCTTATGGTGAGGGGCTGCGGTCAGTATAGTGGAGGAGGGCGTCCAGTCCGCACAGGCGAGCTACAGGATGGAAGCAATGGGCAGGGAAGCTGAAGAGGTCAAGCATCGGCTACCGACGCCAACGGTCGCTCGAATGAGCGGCGCCAAGGTTGATATGATGCAAGGCACTACGGACGGCTGCTGGAGGACCGAGCGAAGAATGGACTGGTCCGACTAGCGATCTAACCTTACCCCCGCCCGACGGCTTCAAGAAAGGACAACGCGGAAGAAGGCTTCATGGCGACACCATCCGAAGAGGAGCAGAAGGCGGTCCGTCGGTTGGAAGTCGCGAGAGGAAGACTGGCTGCTGCCACGCCAAGAGCGGGCGGAGGGCCGCTTACGGCAGAACAGAGGATCGAACTGGCGGCGGCCAAGGCCGAGGTGCTGGCGGCGACGCGAGCGCTCAAGGGCGTTGTGAACGACATCGAGACGAACAAGGGCAACACCGACGCATGACTGGCGACTTGCCAGAACCTTGAGCGCCGGTCGCCGCTAAAGGCCCTGCGCAGCCGTCGTGTCGGCCCAGGGCGTCAGCAAGACGACCCGTCACGAGCGACCTCACCCTAGTTCAGAACTGTTCAGATTCCGGGGGAACGTCGAAACCAACGGCAAGGCCGAACGCTTCATTGCCCGCTGATGGACCTCACCCCGGAATGGGTCGCCCCGAAGTGGAGGACACCATGATTCGCAAGCTGCACCACAACGCCTACCGCTGCCGGGACTCGGAGCAGACCAGGCAGTTCTACGAGGAGTTTCTCGGCCTGCTTCTGGTTGCTACGCTGGAAATCGCCGAAAGCAAAACCGGGCGAGCAACGCGCACGCTGCATACTTTCTACCGCCTGGACGACGGCTCGCACCTCGCATTCTTCGAGGCGCTTGACATGCCGTTTGAGTTCAAGCGGCAACACGACTTCGATCTGCACATCGCCCTGGAGGTTGAACCTGACGTTCTACAGCCGATGCTCGTCAAGGGGCGCGAGCGCGATATCGAGGTTCGCGGACCTTCCGATCACGGCATGATCGACTCGATCTGCTTTCGCGACCCCAACGGCTATGTCATCGAGTTGTGCGCCAAACGCTCGAACCACGACGACCTGATGGATCCGGTACGCAACGGCGCCCGCGAGAAGCTGCAGCGCTGGACTCAAGCGAAGGCAAGTCAACCTTCCTGAGGTTGCGCGGCAGAGCAGCGCGAGCGCCGCAAGAACCTGGGAATTGCCGATGGATCGCCTCATGAGGGTGCTTCCTGGCTTGGAAGCGGATCACTTCCTGCTTCAGCGACCAGAGGGTACCCAGTAACGCATTGCGCGCCGACGTTGCGCGGGTATTGGGTTCAATTGGAAGGAACTCCGAGACCGGTTCCGAAGCGCGCGCTGACTGCGGCGCTGGGGCGTTCCGGCCCCGAAGCTGTCATCCCTGGTCCGTTGACTGCTGTCGAACGATGTCTGCTCGACGCTCTTCGGCACGAGCAAAGAATCGCGATGCAACTAAGAGAATCCGCGCTTGCATGTCTACCTGAGTCTCTAGATCGGTAGGGCGCGCGGGACTGTCGTCTTATAGCGGATTCGCTGCTGAATCTCTTGGGACATCCACTCAAGTCGTTCCTTTCCATCGGGAGCGGCTGCCATTTCGCCGGCTGGGAGCATCTCCAGCATGTAACTCTGAAAGCTGACGATCGCATGGAGCTGGAGGATGTTCTCGTCAGCTTCGTCACTCATTCGACGGGCTCCTCCGGCCAGTGGCCTGGATCAAGAGCGGGTGGATGATCGAACTGGATCATTACCGGTTCGCTCGACATAAGGTCACCGCACATGAACCACCGCGACTGATCGTCCGAAACTGACCCGAAAACCCAAATCTCTCCGACGCGCAGCGGCGCGATCTGCAGGCTCGCCGGTTCGAATCGAGTCCTCTGGTTGACGTAGATTGCAACGCAGATGTCCTTGCTGTCTGCATACTTGGCGAGGCTGTCGACCACAGCTTGAACTGAGGCGCGAGGGTTAAGGTGGGAGGGAACGACCTCCTTCAACTGGAACGCTCGAAAATGCCGGCCATCGGCTAGGTCCCACATCGCCACGGCATCGTGGTCCTGCGCCTCGTCGATCGCCACGTAGACCGGGGTTCCGATGTGGAACGACATGCCGTAGCAAAACAGCGCCGCCTGCCGCATCTCACGCACCGTCTTCAGGCTGTTGGTGCGTAGGTTCCTAACGCGGGGAGGCAGATCCGACTTGGCGACCTCATCGCTGAGCACCAGAAGCCTGCTCAGGAAGCGTCCAGGATCACGATAGTCGAGGCTCTCGAAGTAGTTCAGCCGGTCGCCCATGAGCTGCATTCGAGCCTCGAATCGGAGAGGCAGTTATGGTCAGTTTATGGACAGTCCGGGGTACGGCTAATCCTCAGACCGGCTGAAGAACCGCAT
>JAEWEW010000227.1 GCA_023389175.1 Pseudomonadota bacterium
GTGAGCATCTGCCCAGCGCGAGCGGCTGCGAGCGCGAGGCCAGGTCCACCCGCAGGAACACGTGCGGGCGGCTGCTATACTCGATCGCCGACTCTGCCTGCCCGGAACCTCGCCTTTCGAATGTCGATCACAGGCTGCGATGCGCACCCCGCCTGCCCATGAGCGCAGGCATGCCCTGATCGGATGATGGCGAGCAAGTCGCGGACGCCCGAACCCGTTGCCACGGTCGCGAAGGCGCTGGCAACGCTGCGCTCGTTCGTGGACGGGCAAAGCGAATGGGGAGTTCGGGAGTTGGGTGCCGCATTGCAGATGCCACCCAGCACGGTCCATCGCCTGCTTTCGCGTCTGCGCATGGAAGGCTTTGTCGGCTACGACTCGGACCTGCAGAAGTACAAGATCGGATTCGAGTTCGCGCGGCTCGCCGCGGCAGTCATGCAGCGCCATGGGCTGCGTCAGGTGGCGCTGCCGGTCATGCGCGATCTCACGGAGCGCACGGAAGAAGGCGTCTGGCTGGCGCTCTACGACAGCGAGCAGCACCGCATCGCGTACATCGCGGAGAGCGAGTCACCGAACGCATCAAGGTATATTGCGCCGCTCGGGCGCGTGAAGGGCCTGACGGAAAGCGCCTGTGGCATCGCCATCCTTGCCGCCATGTCCAGCGGAGAGCGGCAGGCGACGCTCAGGGCGCTGCGGCTGCGCCTGTCAGGCGAGACCGGCGCGTTGGTGTCATCGGCGGAATCCAACGGCTATGCGGTGATGCGCGCAAGCGAGGTGGGATCGGCGATGATGATTGCTGCCGGCGTGCGCGATGCAGACGGCGCAGTGCCCGGTAGCATCGCGTTCGTGGTGCCGATGCATCGGCTTGGCGCGGGACAGGAACGAAGGCTGGGGGGGCTGGTACGCGAGGCCAGCCGACTGCTCGCGCTTCGACTCGGAACCAAGCTGCTCGGCGGGGCGAGCGTCGGGAGCTGGCAGGATGCCATCGGCGCGATCAGCGGCCTCCTGCGCGAGAAGCATCCTTCGCTGGAGATCACGCCGGCGCTCGGGGGTGGCGGCCGCAATCTCGACGACGTGGACCGGGGGATGGGCGCCTACGGACTGACCGTCGCGTCGAGCCTGTTCGATGCGCGCGAGGGACGCGGCCAGTTCGCCTACCGACACGAGCGTCTGCGAACCGTGATGCACCTCCCCGAGTTGCAGTTCCTGATCATCGTGCGGGCCGATCTGCATCTGAAGCGGCCGGGCGATCTGGCGCGTCTTCGCGTCTCTCCCGGCGAGCAGGGTTTCTCGGGGGCGCAGGCGTTCCAGGATGTGCTCGGCGTCGCGGGCGTCGACCCGGGGGCTTCGAGTCGCAGGAAAGGCGCGCTCGTTTATCTCGATTACCCGGAAGGCAAGCGTCAGTTCGAAGCCGGCAACGTCGATGCCGTCGCGTGGATGACCACGGTATCCAATCCCCTGGTTCGCGATCTCGAGACGTCGATGTCGTCCCGGCTGTTCCCGCTCGACCCCGGAACGATCAAGAGCCTGCTTCAGCGGAATCCCGGCTACCGGAACGGCCTGGTCCGCAGCGAGTCCTGCCCGAACTGGCTTACGGCCGACATGGCCACGTTGTCGGTGCCGACCGTCCTTGCGTGCCGGGCAGATCGACCGGAAGAGGAGGTGTACGACTTGGCGCGCACGATTTTCGAACGGCGCGAGACGCTCGGCCAGTTGTCGCCAGTCTACGAAGGCCTGGGCGGCGACATGGTTCTGGACGGTCTGACGGCGCCCTTGCATCCCGGCGCCGAGCGGTTCTTCAAGGAACTGGGGATCAGGCCGCGCTATGCGCGCATCCAGCGGAGCGCCGGAGGAAGCGGTTCCGGTCGCCTGCCGCAGCGCGCTGCGGCGAGACGCTGACGGATGCCGCTTACGAATCCGCCCCGTTCCCCCTTGCCTTCACCGATAGCGACTGCCATGTCCGCCGTGCCCTCCGAATCCGAGCTTCCATTCCTTGGCGCCGTCGAGTTGTCCCGACTGGTGCGGAAGAGACACGTGGGCTGCGTCGAACTCCTCGACGTCTTCATCGGTCGTGTCGAGCGTCTCGACGAGCGGATCAACGCCGTCGTGGTGCGCGATTTCGACGTGGCCCGGGCGCGGGCGAAGCGGATGGATGCCCTCCTGGCTAGCCCGTCCTTCCAGCCGGGGCCGCTTGCCGGCGTGCCGATGACCGTGAAGGAGTCATTCGATCTCGCCGGCCAGCCGACGACCTGGGGCCTGTCGGCGTACCGAGATCATCGAGCGGCTACGAACGCGCTCGCCGTGGACCGCCTGATGGCAGCCGGCGCGAACATCTTCGGGAAGACCAACGTTCCGGTGCTGCTGGCAGACTGGCAGACGTTCAACCCGATCTACGGCACCACGCGCAACCCCTGGGACGTTGCCCGCACACCCGGCGGCTCTTCCGGTGGCGGCGCCGCTGCCGTCGCGGCCGGACTGAGCGGACTCGAGATCGGGAGCGACATAGGGGCATCCATCCGCAATCCTGCGCACTATTGCGGGATCTACGGGCACAAGCCGACCTGGGGTATCTGTCCCCCCCAGGGCCACGCCATTCCCGGCCATCTCGGAGGTGCGGACATCTCGGTCATCGGTCCGCTTGCCCGGAGCGCCGAGGATCTCGAGGTCGCGTTGAAGGTGATCGCCGGCCCGGACGAGATCGATGCCGCAGGCCTCAGGCTCACGCTTGCCGGGCCTCGCACGCGGCATCTGCGCGACCTCCGAGTGGCCGTGATGTCAAACAACCATGCCGCCGAGGTTGACGCGTCGGTGCAGCGGGTAGTGGAGGAGGTGGCCGATCTTCTTCACCGTGAAGG
>JAEWEW010000311.1 GCA_023389175.1 Pseudomonadota bacterium
GGCTTGTACTTGGCGAACTTGACGTAGACCGCCCGGTCACCCGGCTTCCACTCGTCCACCTTGAAGACGAACGGCCCGGAGCCGATGTACTCCTTGATCTGCTCGCCGCCCGGGGTCTGGGCGATGCGCTTGGGCATGATGAAGGGCACCTGCGACGACGGCTTGCCGAGCGCGAGCAGCATCAGGCCGGTGGGCGAGTTGAGCGAGATCTCGAAGGTCTTGTCGTCGACCGCCTTCATCTCCTTCACGAAGCTCATCAGCTTCTGGCCGGTGGCGTCGCGGCTGCCCCAGCGCTGCAGCGAGGCGATCACGTCCTCGCTGGTGACCGGCTTGTCGTCGTGGAACAGCAGGCCGTCACGCAGGGTGAAGGTCCATTTCAGCTTGTCGTCCGAGACGCTGTACTTGTCGACCATCTGCGGCTTGACCTCGCCGTTCGCGTCGGTGGCGAACAGCGTGTCGTAGATCATGTAGCCGTGGTTGCGGGTGATGTACGCGGTGGTGAAGATCGGATCCACGATCTTCAGGTCCGAGTGCATGACCGCGCGCAGCGTGGTCTGCGCCTGCGCGGGTGCCGGCGACAGCGCGCCGGCCGCGAGCAGCGCCGCGGCCAGGGTGGCGGCGACCAGGCCCCGCACCTGGCCGAAGCGCGCGGCGCGCCCGAAGAACCGACCTGCTCCGCGGGCGATTGCGCCCTCCGATGTCTCAGCCATGCCCATGTGTTCCTCCGATGGTCGCGTGTGCACGCTCGCGATTCGTATCGATTGTTGGAGCGGCTATTGTGCAGCCCAACGATACCCTGTCAACAGGGCGGCGCATCGCGATGCCAGTGCGTCGCCGCCTGGTACGCCGCGGCCGCGACGATGCATGAAGCCTCGTCATGGTGCCTGGCCACCAGCTGCAGCGAGATCGGCAGGCCGCTCGCGCTGCGCCCGCACGGCAGCACGATCGCAGGCTGCTGGCTGAGGTTGAACGGCGTGGAGTAGGGTGTCCACCAGGTCCAGTCGAAGGCCGCGACCGCGCGCCGGGTGCGGCCTTCGGCGGCTGGCGCGACCAGCCCGGCTTCGAACGGCAGCACCGCAGTGGCGGGCGTGAGCAGCAGGTCATGAGTGAGCGCGAGCCGCCGCATCGCGACGGCGATGCGCAACCGCTGGTCCTGCGCGTCGAGAAAGTCCGCGAGCGTGTAGCGGGCGGCAGCATCGGTGGCCGCGAGCAGTCCTGGATCGAGCAGCCGCCGCTTCTCCTGCGGGATCTTCTGCACCATGACGCGCGCGCTCGCCATCCAGTGCACCATGAAGGTGTCATGGCAGTCGGGAAAACCCGGATCCCTGGCTTCGACGATCGCGCCGAGCGCCTCGAAGGTGCGGGCCGCGGCGTCGAGCGCGGCCGCGATCTCCGGCGCCAGGCAGTCGACATGGCCCAGTGTCGGGCTGTAGGCGATCCGCAGGCCGCGCAGGTCCGGCGCGGCCTCGCTGCCGGGCGCGAAGGCATCGAGCGCGAACTCATGGTCGGTGGGTGGCAGGGACCAGCCGTCGCGAGGGTCGGGGCGCGCGAGCACGTCGAGCATGGCGGCGGCGTCCGCGACGGTGCGCGCATGGGGCCCGAGGTGCGCCACCGTGCCCATCGGCGAGGCCGGCCAGGCCGGCACCCGGCCGAACTGGGGCTTGATGCCGACGGTGCCGGTGAACGCGGCCGGTATCCGGATGGAGCCGCCGCCGTCGGTGCCCACGGCGAGCGCGCCCATGCCGGCGGCCACCGACGCGGCGGCGCCGCCCGACGATCCGCCGGGCGTGAGGTCGGCGTTCCACGGGTTGCGCGTGATGCCGGTCAGCGCCGAATCCGTGCTCGCCCGCCAGCCGAACTCCGGCGTGGTGGTCTTGCCGAGAAGCACTGCGCCGGCCTCGCGCAGCCGCGCGGTGGCCGGCGCATCGTCCTCCCAGGCCTGGTCCGGATCGATGGTGCGGGATCCTCGCAGCGTCGGCCATCCGCGCGTGAGGATCAGGTCCTTGATGGAGGCCGGCACGCCGTCGAGTCGCCCGAGCGGCCGGCCCTGCATCCAGCGGGCCTCGGATGCGCGGGCCGCCGCCATCGCCGACTCGTGGTCGACCAGGCAATAGGCGTTGATCCGCGGGTTCAACGCGTCGATGCGCTCGAGCGTCGCGCGGGTGACCTCCACCGGCGAGAACGATCGTGCCGCGTAGTTGGCGACCAGCTCGCGCGCACTCATGCGACACGGGTCGCTCGTTCCCTGGGTTGGTGCCTGGTCCGTCACGATGTCTCCTCCTCTCCTCTGTCCCGATGCGGCTTCAGGTTAGCGCATCCGCGGCCCGGGGCCGAAAGTGGTCCGCCGGCGCGCATACAATCTCGCCTCTTCGCCCGGCGCAGCGGCGCCGCGGGAACGTTGGATCGCTTCAGGCAGGAGAAGGAGCCCGCGCATGAGGATCGCCGTCGGCGGAATGCAGCACGAGACCAATACCTTCGCGCCGACCCGCGCGGATCTCGGCGCCTTCATCGCCGGCGGCGGCTGGCCCACGGTGCAGTACGACGAAGGCCTCTTCGATGCGGTGGCCGGGGCCAACCTCCCGGTCGCCGGCGCGATCGAGACGATCCGCGCGGGCGGCCACACGCCGGTCGCGCTCGCATGGGGGGCGGCCTCGCCATCGGCGCATGTGACCCGGGAGGCGTTCGAGACGATCGTCGGCGCGCTCGTCGAGCGACTGCGCCAGGCGATGCCGGTCGACGGCGTCTATCTGGACCTGCACGGGGCGATGGTCTGCGAGCATGTCGACGACGGCGAGGGCGAGATCCTCGCGCGGGTGCGGGAGGTGGTCGGCACCGGCGTGCCGGTGGTGGCGAGCCTGGACCTGCATGCCAACGTGACCGCCCGGATGGTGCGCATGGCCGATGCGCTCACCATCTACCGCACCTATCCGCATGTCGACATGGCCGAAACCGGCGCCCGCGCGGCCCGGCGCCTGCTGCACCTCGCTGCCGGGGGGCGGCGACCGCACAAGGCGTTCCACGCCTTCGATTTCCTCACGCCGATCCCCTCGCAGTGCACGCTCGCGGAGCCTGCCGGCGACCTCTATCGCCTGCTCGCGCGGATCGAGGAGGAGGAGGGGGTCTGGCTGGACTTCGCGCAGGGGTTTCCGATGGCGGACTTCCCCGAATGCCAGATGAGCGCGGTCTGCTACTCGCCGAGCGCGGAGGTCGCGCAATCCGCGCTCGCGCGCTTCAGCGGGGCGGTGCAGGAGGCCGAGCCGGATTTCGCGCTGACGCTGTGGACGCCGCCGGACGCGGTCGCCCATGCCGCGTCCCGGGGCGAGCCCGGCAAGCCGGTGGTGCTTGCCGACACCCAGGACAACCCGGGGGCGGGCGGCAACGGCGACACCACCGGTTTGCTCGCCGCGCTGGTGGCGGCCCGGGCGCCGGAGGCGGTGCTCGGCCTGCTGATCGATCCGGAAAGCGCCGCCCGGGCGCACGGCATCGGTGCGGGGGCGAGCGGCGACTTCGCGCTCGGCGCGATCTCCGGCATGGCCGGTCACAGCCCGTTCGCCGGCCGCTTCGCCGTCGAGCGCCTGGCCGACGGCCGCTTCACCTGCACCGGGCCGATGTTCAAGGGGTTTCGCATGAACCTTGGGCCGATGGCACTGCTGCGGGAGGAGCGCTCGGGCGTGCGGGTGGTGCTCGCCTCGGTGAAGTGCCAGGCCGCCGACCAGGCGATGTTCCGGCACGTTGGCATCGAGCCCGTCCGCAACCGCATTGTCGCGGTCAAGAGCTCGGTGCACTTCCGTGCCGATTTCCAGCCGATCGCCCGCGAGGTGCTGGTGGTGCGCTCGCCCGGCCCGGCGCTCGCGGATCCGACCGATTTCGACTGGAAGCGGCTGCGCCACGGCATCCGGCTGCGGCCGCTCGGCCCCCGCTTCGCCGTGGGTGCCGAGGCCGCGCCATGACCGCGGCCGAGCGCGATCGCGCGGTCCAGGCGCTGCTCGGCGAGGATGCGCACGGCATCGCCACCCGGGTGGTGCGCGGCGAGCTCTCCGCGGAATCGCTGCTGGAGGCGTCGCTCGAGCGGATTGCCGAGCGCGACGGCGAGCTCGGCGCGGTCTGCTGGCTCGCCCCGGAGGCGGGACGGGAGGCCGCCCGCGCGATCGATCGCGAGGTCGCCTCGCTCGGGCGGGATCCGGAGGGGCAGCGCGCGCTGCTCGCGCGCCGGCCCTTCGCCGGTGTTCCGTTCCTGCTCAAGGATCTCGGCACCCCGGCGGTCGGCCTGCCCTCGCGGATGGGCTCGCGGCTGTTCGGCGAGCTGACCGGGGGGCCGATCCACTGGTCCGCCGATGGCGAGCTGGTGCGACGTTACCGGGTCGCCGGTCTCGTGCCGTTCGGACGCAGCGCAAGCCCGGAGCTCGGCATCAACGCCAGCACCGAGACCCGGGCGTATGGGAGGCCGACCCGAAACCCGTGGAACCTCGAGCGCAGCGCGGGCGGCTCGAGCGGCGGTGCCGGCGCGGCGGTGGCGGGCGGGCTGGTTCCGATCGCCCATGCGTCGGACGGCGCGGGATCGATCCGCATCCCCGCAAGCTGTTGCGGTCTGGTCGGCCTCAAGCCGAGCCGCGACCTGATGCCGGCCGGGCCGGCTGCGGGCGAGGTGTGGGCGGGACTGGCGACCGAGCACGTGCTGGCGAGATCGGTGCGCGACTCGGCGATCGCGCTGGCGGTGACCGCAGGCGCGGATCCCGGCGCGCCCCATCCGGCGCCGGCGATCCGGCGCGACCTCCTGCAGCGCCTGGCAGGGCCGGACGGTCTGGCCAATGCCCCCCGGTTGCGCATCGGCCTCATCGACAGCCGACTGGAGGGTACGGCGATCGATGCGCGGGTGGCCGGCGCGGTGCGCGAAGTGGGCCGGCGGCTGGAATCGCTGGGGCACCGGGTCGAGCCGGCCCGCCTCGCCGTCACCACGGACGAGGTGATGGAGCCGGTGGTGCGGGTGATGACCTGCTGGGCCGCGGCCGGCATCGAAGCCTTCTGCCGCGCCAAGGGCCTCGATCCCGCGAGACTGCCGCCCGATGCGCTCGAGCCGGGCACCTGGGGGGCGCTGCGGGCAGGGCAGGCGCTCTCCGCCGCGGCCTACATCGATTGCCTCGCGCGCTTCAACCAGGTAGCGCGGACCGTGGCCGCGGCCTGGGGCGGGCTCGACGCCGTGCTCACGCCGACGCTCGCCGAGCCGCCGGCGCTGCTCGGCCGATTCGCCATGGACAACCCGGACTACCTGGGCTACCGGCTCGGTCCGCAGGGCGTGGTCCGGTACTCGCCGTTCACCGCCCTGGCAAACCTCACCGGCCAGCCGGCGGTGTCGCTGCCGCTCGCGACCATCGACGGCCTGCCCGTCGGCATGCAACTGATCGGAAGGCCGGGTGGCGATGCCGAGCTGCTCCTGCTGGGTGCCGAGCTGGTCGGCGGATGCGACAATCCCGCACCATGCTGCGCTACCTCATCCCCGCCCTGATCGTGCTGAACCTGATCCTGCTCGGGCGGGCCGCGGGCTGGCTGCCCGGGCTGGTCGGCGACATGCCGGATCCCGGACGCATCTCGCGGCAGGTCAACCCGGAGCAGATCCGGATCGTGCCGGCCCAGCCGACGCAGGGCGCGTCGGGCTGACGGCGCGCAGGCGCCCACCGTCGTGGCGCGATCGGTCTTCACCTACGGCTCGCTGATGTTCGAGCAGGTCTGGGGACAGGTGGTCGCCGGCCGCTACGATCGCCTGCCCGCAACCCTGCAGGGCTTTCGCCGGCAGCGCGTGCGCGGCGCGAGCTATCCGTCCCTGCGGCGCTGCGAGGGGCATGCGGTCGGCGGCATCCTGTACCTCGACGTCACCCCCGCCGATCTCGCGGCGCTGGACGCGTTCGAGGGCGAAGACTACCGGCGCATCCCGGTGCAAGTGACTGCGGCTCCGACCGCCGGCACTCCGCAGGCCACCCGCCTGCTGGCGGCCGATGCCTATCTCTTCGTCGCCGACGCGAAGGTCGAGCCGGGGGAGTGGGATGCGGGCCGGTTCGAGCGCGAGCAGATCGCCGCGTTCCTGCGCGAACACGCGCCCGCCCGGAAGTAAGCGGACGGGCTGGCCTTGCCCCGAGCGCTGCTACGCGCGGGCGCGCCGTGTCTGCTCCAGCAAGTCCGCCATCCCGCCGCGCCCGCGCCGGCTCTCAGGCGAGCAGCCCGACCCGTTCCCGCCAGCGCGCGATGTCGACCGGGTCGAGCACCTCGAAGCCTTCGCGGCCCGGACGCGCGACATAGCGCATCGCCTCGGCGACCCGCACCGCCGGCGTCGGCCGGTACTTCGCCAGCGGCCCGACCAGAACCGGGCGCAGGAAGCGCCCCGCGACGCTCGCGGCACGCTCGCCGGGGCGAGGCTCGGCACGGTCGCCTTCGAGCACGGACGGGCGCAACACCGCGACATGCGGCAACCCGATCGCACGGACCGCCTCCTCGGCCTCGCCCTTGACCCGCAGATAGAACATCCGCGAGCCAGGATCGGCGCCGAGCGAGCTCACCATCACGAAGTGCCGCGCGCGGCCGCGCTGTGCAAGCCGGGCCATCGCGACGACCAGGTCGAAGTCGACCGCCCGGAAGGCAGCCTCGCTGCCGGCCTTCGCGATGGTGGTGCCGAGCGCGCAGAAGACCGTGTCGAGCGCGACGTCCGGCTCCCATTCGCCGATCCGCGAGAAGTCCACCACCGCCGGCTGCAGGGGCGGCTCGGCCATCGGCGGCAGCCGCCGCGCGAGCACGATCACCTGCGAGAAGGCGGGGTCGTCGCGGAGCTGGCGGCAGAGCTCGGTGCCGACCAGGCCGGTGGCGCCGGCGACCAGGGCGATGCGCGGCCCGGCCGCGGGGGTGTCGCCGTCATCGGAAGCGAGCGCGCTGGCCGGGACGGTATCCAACGGAGTCGCGGCCTGTCAGATGAAGAGGGTGAGGACGCCGGTATATCCGTACAGCGTGTCCCGGGCGATCTCCCCGTTGGCGTAGAACCCCACCAGCGGGAACTCCCCCAGGTTTGCCTTGATCAGCGCCATCTCGTGGCCGGGCTCGCCGAAGAGCGCCTGGCCACGGGCCACGCAGGACACATAGATGCCGCCGCGGATGGCATCGCCCTCGGACTCGATTTCCTCGCGCAGCTCCGTGGCCATCCGGATCAGGTCCTGGCGTGCCGCCTGCGCATCCCGCGTGCAGAACACCAGGCGCTCGCCTACCTGGGGCTGCTCCGCGATCGCCACCAGCCGGTTCAGCGGATCGATGCCGACGACATTGCGTACGCGGTAGTCGGAGAAGCCGAAGCCGCGCTGGGCATTGGCCGAGGCGAGGCCGGCGAAGAGTCCGTTGCGCAGGCGCTTGGCCGGCAGCGCCTCCAGCAGCGCCTCGCCGTCGCGGCTCACCCGGATCTCGTCCGCGACGTCCAGGTCCGTGAGCAAGGTGTCCAGCGCCGGCGCGTCGTCCAGCGTGGTGATCAGGTTGCCTTCGCAGGCGGTGATCAGGTGGTCCGCCGAAAGCGGCGAGCAGCCCTGGGTGACCCGCGTGCGCATGCCGACATCGCTGGCGAATGCGACTCCCGACATGCCGCCCCACACGGTCTGGTCCGCGATCTGCGGCAGCGGCGGCGCGTCGCCGCTGGAGAGGCCGCCGAAGAGATAGCCGGTCTCCACCTTGGCGGAGAGATCGTGCACCAGGCTCTCGATGTCCGGCAGGCCGGGATCGGCATGCACCAGCGCCGTCCAGGCCGCCTCGGCGCCGCTGTCGGTCCGGGTGCCGGGGGCGGGCAGCCGGGTGGTGCCGGAGTAGATGCTGAAGCTGCCGGGCGGAAGCGAGGCCAGCATGATGGCGACCGCCGGCTCGTCGCGGTACTCGACGCCGCTGGAGAGGATGGCTGCGCCCACCGTCCCCACCCAGTGCTCGACGCCGGTGCGGCTCTTCACCAGCGCGAGGATCTCGTCGGCATCCTGGGCGAGCGGCGCGGTGAGGTAGAGGAAGCCGAGATTGCCCTGGCTGATGTATTGGGGATCCCGCGCCTGGGCTTCCACCTGCGCGAGCGCGAGCTCCGCGCAGAGGCGCCATTGCGGGTGCGTGGCATGACCGTAGCGGAACAGGGATTTCATCGTTCCTCCCGGGACTTGGCGTCAGCCGCGGTGCCGGCCTTCGAAGGCTTGCCGCTCGCCCCCTGCCTGCCCTTGCGTCGCGGCGCAGGTTTCGTGCCTGTCGACGTCGCCGCTTCCGCCGGAGCCGTGCCGGCCCTGGCCTTTGCCGATCTGCCGCGCCGGCCCGCAGGCGGCTTCCCGGCCGAGGCGCGGAGCGCGTCGCCGTCGCCCTGGCCGCTCGCCATGCGCGCGATCTGCTCGAAGTTGCCCTGGAGCATCTTCCACCAGGCGAGCGGGTCCATGC
>JAEWEW010000335.1 GCA_023389175.1 Pseudomonadota bacterium
GCTGAACGGCGTGACGGTCCCGGTCAACCAGAACCGGCTGGAGCAGCAGCAGGTCGAGGCGCTCCTGCGCGAGGTGGTCTCCGAGCGCCAGTGGGCGCAGTTCGCCGAGACCCAGGAACTGAACCTCGGCTACGGCATCAAGGGCGTGGGCAGCTTCCGCTTCTCGATCTTCCGCCAGCGCGGCAGCACCGCCGCGGTGGTCCGCTACATCCCGGGCGACATCCCGGCGTTCCCCACGTTGGGGCTGCCGCCGGTGCTGACCGAGCTGATCCTGCAGAAGCGCGGCCTGCTGCTCGTGGTCGGCGCGACCGGCTCGGGCAAGACCACCACGCTCGCCTCGCTGATCGACTATCGCAACGAGCAGCGCACCGGCCACATCCTCACGCTGGAAGACCCGATCGAGTTCGTCTTCAGGAACAAGCGCTCCATCGTCAACCAGCGTCAGATCGGCACCGACACCGCCAACCTGCAGACGGCGCTGCGCAACGCGCTGCGGCAGGCGCCCGACTGCATCCTGATCGGCGAGATCCGCGACGTGGAGACCATGGGCGCGGCCATCGCCTATGCCCAATCCGGCCACCTGGTGCTGGCCACCATGCATGCCAACAGCGCGAGCCACGCGCTCAACCGGATCGTGAGCTTCTATTCGCCGGAGAACCGGCGGGTGCTGCTGTCCGACCTCTCCACCACGCTGCGGGCGGTGGTCTCGCAGCGGCTGCTCAAGTCGGTGGACGGCGGCCGGGTGCCGGCGGTCGAGGTGCTGCTCAACAACAACCACATGGCCGAGCTGATCGAGCAGGGCCGCATCTCCGAGATCAAGGAGGCGATGGCCAACAGCATGGCCGCCGGCTCGCAGACCTTCGAGGAAGCGCTGATCTCGCTCATCCAGAGCGGCAAGGTGACGCGCGACGATGCGCTCGCCAACAGCGACTCCCCGACCAACCTGCTCTGGCTGCTGGAGAACCGCGCCGCGCAGCCGGCGGCCGCGGCGCAACCGATCGGGATGCCGGGGATCTCGCTGCCGGCCGGCATGGAGCCGGCCCCGGCTGCCGATCCCCGCCGCCCGCGGCCCGCCGACGATTCCGGCGTCAAGGTGCCGGCAACCGCCGAAGGCGCCTCCTTCTCCGAGTTCCTGCTCAACATCTGATGGCTGTCACCGTCTACGGAATCGCCAACTGCGACCAGTGCCGCAAGGCCCTGGCATGGCTGCGAGAGCACGACATCGCGCATCGCTTCCACGATTTCCGGGTGGACGGACTCGATCGCGGCATGCTCGAGCGCTGGTGCAGCCACCTGCCCTGGAACTCGCTGCTGAACCGACGCGGGCTCACCTGGCGCGGCCTGGACGACGCCGCCCGCGCCCAGGTGGTCGACCAGGCGAGCGCGGTGGAGCTGATGCTGGCGCATCCCACGCTGGTCAAGCGGCCGGTGATCGTGCTCGACGACGGCCTGCAGCTCGGATTCTCCGCACAGCGGCTGGCCGCCGCGCTCCTGCCGGCCGAGGCGCGATAGTGCCCGCCGCCCGGGCGCCTTCGGCGCTCCCGCAGCCGCCGCGGCGGGTGGTGGCTTCGAGCGAGGATGCGGCCAGCAGCCTGCGCACGGTCAGGGACCTGGTCCGGCATGCGGTAAGCCGCCTGTGCCAGGCGCAGGTCGCCTTCGGCCACGGCACCGACGATGTCCACGACGAGGCGATCTGGCTGGTCTGCTGGGTGCTGCACCTGCCGGTTGCGCACTACGTCGCGCTGGCCGACGGCGCGGTCGCCTGGGCCGAGGTCCGCGCGGTGCTGGACCTGCTCGAGCGTCGCTGCGCCGAGCGCAGGCCGCTCGCCTATCTCGTCGGCGAGGCCTGGCTGATGGGCTACCGCTTCCGCTGCGACGCCCGGGCACTGGTGCCGCGCTCGCTGATCGCCGAGGCGCTGGCCGAAGGCGCGCTGGCGCTGCACCTGCCGCCGCGGCTGCGGTCGGGCGACGGCGACGGCGCGCGCATCCTCGACCTCTGCACCGGTGGCGGCAGTCTCGCGATCATCGCCGCGACCGCCTGGCCGGAGGCCGAGGTGACCGGCAGCGACCTGAGCGCCCCGGCACTCGCGCTCGCGGCCGAGAACGTCGCCGACTACGGGCTGGGCGACCGGCTGCAGCTGGTGCAGGGCGACCTCTTCGCCGGGCTCGGTCGCCAGCGCTTCGACCTGATCCTCTGCAACCCGCCCTACGTGAATGCGCGCTCGATGGCGGCCCTGCCGGCGGAGTTCCGCGCCGAGCCGCAGGGAGCGCTTGCGGGCGGCGAGGACGGCATGGAACTGGTCGCGCGGATCCTCGCGGCCGCGCCCGGCTACCTCCAGCCCGACGGGCTGCTGGTGGTCGAGATCGGCCACGAGGCGCGGCACTTCGCGCGCCGCTTCGACCGGCTGGAGTGGGCCTGGATCGGCGTCGCGCAGGGCGAGGACCGGATCGTCGCCGTGGGCGCGTCCGCCCTGCGCGAGGCATTCGCGACGACGGCCGGCCCGCGGATTCGCCGGCGGTGATCCGGCTCGTCGACCTGACGGTTGCCCGCGCGGGGAAGCCGCTCTTCACAGGCGCCTCGCTCGTCATCAACCCGCAGGAGCGGCTCGCGCTGATCGGCGCGAACGGCAGCGGCAAGAGCTCCCTGATCGATGTCCTGCGCGGCGAGCTGCCGCCCGAAGCGGGCGACGTCCAGATGCCGCCGCTGCGGATCGGCTGGCTTGCCCAGCAGCCGCCGCGCTCGAGCCTGAGCGCGCTGCGCCACGTGATGGCCGCCGACCTCGAGCTCGCGGCGGCAGAGCGGTCGGTGGCCGAGGCGCAGGCCGACGGCGACGGCAACGCCATCGCGCTCGCCTACGACCACTGGGTGGAGGTCGGCGGCCCGTCCGCCGAGGCACGGGCGGCAGAGCTGCTCTCCGGGCTCGGCTTCGACGAGGCGCTGCAGCAGCGCGCGGTCGACGAGCTTTCGGGCGGCTGGAAGATGCGGCTCAACCTTGCCTGCGTGCTGATGGTCCCGGCCGACCTGCTCCTGCTCGACGAGCCGACCAACCACCTCGACCTCGACGCGGTGCTGTGGCTGGAGCGGCAGCTCCTGCGCCATCCGGCGATCCAGCTGATCGTCTCGCACGATCGCGACTTTCTCGACCGGGTGGCGACCGCCTGCCTGGTGATCGAGCACGGCCGGCTGCTGCGGTATCCCGGCGGCTATTCGGCGAGCGAGGCGATCCGGGCCGAGCATGCGGCGCAGCGCGAGCGCGATCGTCGCGCGCAGCAGCAGCGCATCGAGCACCTGAATGCGTACGTCAGCCGGTTCCGCGCCAAGGCGACCAAGGCGCGCCAGGCGCAGAGCCGCCTGAAGCAGCTCGAGCGCATCCAGGTGCTCGCGCCGCTGCGTGCGGCGAGCGGCATCGACTTCGAGTTCCCGGATCCGCCGCGGGGTCCCGATCCGCTGATCCGGGCCGCCGACCTCGCCTGCGGCTACGAGCCGGGGCATCCGGTCATCCGGGTGCCGGAGCTGGTGATCCGGCGCGGCGCGCGCATCGGCATCCTCGGCCGCAACGGCAGCGGCAAGACCACCCTCATCCGCACCCTGCTCGGCGAGCTGAGTCCGCTCGGCGGCGAGCTGGTGCGCGCGCCGACGCTCGCCGTCGGCTACCTCGCGCAGCAGAGCGTCGAGCAGTTGCGCGGTGACGAGTCGGCGCTGCAGCAGTTCGCCCGCATCGCGCCCGACCAGCGAGAGCAGGTGCTGCGCGGCTGGCTGGGCCGCTTCGGCTTCGGCGGCGAGGATGCCACCCGACCGGTGGGGCCGATGTCGGGCGGCGAGAAGGCCCGCCTCGGCCTTGCGATGATGGTGTGGCGGCGACCCGGCTTCCTGGTGCTGGACGAACCGACCAACCACCTGGACGCGGTGACCCGCGACGCGCTCGCCGATGCGCTGGCCGATTTCGAGGGGCCGCTGCTCCTGGTCTCGCACGACCGTTACCTGCTTCGCGCGACGGTGGACGAGTTCCTGCTGGTCGACCAGGGCGTGCTGCGCCCCTTCGACGGCGATCTCGAGGACTACGCGCGTTGGCTGCAGCAGGGCCGCGGCATGGCCCCGCCCGAGGCTGCCGGTGCTGCGGCGGCCGGAGCGGCCCCGGAGGCCGGCCGCGAGGTCGCGACCGCCCGGGCCGCACCGGCGCCGGCTGCCGCCCCGGCCCGGAC
>JAEWEW010000370.1 GCA_023389175.1 Pseudomonadota bacterium
GGGATGCACGGTCAGCCGGTGGCCGGCACCGGCACCGCCGCGGCGCGGCGGCAGCCAGGGCGCGGCGACCAGCAGCGCGGTCGCGCCGAGCACGAGCAGCCAGACCCCGCCCACCGGCCAGGCGTACACCAGCGGATAGAGCGCAAGCAGGTACCAGTCGAGTGCCAGCACCGTCGGCGCCTCGGCAAGACGCGCCGGACCGCCCTGGCTGAACACCGGCAGCACCAGCGCCAGCGCCAGCAGCATTGCCGTGGTGCCGAGCGCGATTGGCCGCGGCGGCTGCAAGCTCGCCCGCGGCACGCGCTGCACATGCACCCAGGTCAGCAGCAGGGTGAGCAGCGGCACGCCGATGTGGATGAACACCAGCAGCGAGAACAGCCGGTCGCTGACGTTGGCGTCGACGATGAAGTTTCGCACCAGCGTGCCACCGAAGCCCGGCAGCCAGTCCAGCCATTCGAAGCTCGCCTGGGTGACGAACTGGGCCAGGCGGTCCCAGGGCAGCATGTAGCCGTTGGCGCCGGCGACGGACACGAGCCAGAGCAGCACCACCCCCGTGACCCAGGAGAACCAGCGGAAGCCGCGCAGGCGGTCGAAGGCCCAGTAGCGCAGCAGATGGAAGAGCATCGTGACGACCATTGCATCCGAGGCGTAGCGGTGCACGCTGCGCATGACCCCGCCGGTCCAGCGCTGGCCGGACAGTGCCTCCACCGAACGGTAGGCGCCGGAGACGCTGGTGTCGAAGAAGACGTACAGGTACACCCCGGTGACGGAGACCACGCAGAACAGGAAGAAGCTCAGGGATCCGAGGTGGTACAGCGGGTTGAGCCGGTCGCCGAAGGCGCGGTTGAACAGCGCGTCGGCCTGCATGAAGGCCTCGCGCAGCAGCCGACGCGGCGAAAGGTTCACCGTGGACCCGCCGCGCTCATCAGGCAGCCGGCGCCCGCCAGGCGCGCCAGACGACGACGACGAAGAGCAGTCCGCCGACAATGGCGAGCAGTCCACCGAGTCCCATCAGGCCCATGCCCACCACCTCGCCCGGGCTGCGCAGCACCTGCTCGGCGCCGGCCACCTTGCGTTGCACGCCATAGCCGCCGGACCAGACCAGGCCGGCGATGTGCATGAGCTGTCCGAGTCCGTAGAGCAGCGGCTGGGCGGTGGCGAGCCGGCCGCGCGGCGCGCGGCCACCGAGCTTCGGCAACAGGTGATAGACCAGGCCCATCAGCGCCAGCGTCACGCCGACGATGCAGCCGTGGTAATGCGCCGGGATCCGGACGTTGCTGCCGTTGATGGCGATGCCGACCAGGCCGCCGGCCGCGAACAGCGTGATGGAAGCGACCAAGGCTGCGCGCAGCGGCCGCGCCTCGTCGGCGATCATGCGGCTGTGCCGCTGACGCGCCAGCGCGACGATCACCGCGAGCGCGATCGGCAGGATCGCGAGGCCGCCGCCGACGCGCATACCCCAGGTGTGCAGCTGGCGATGTTCCATGGTCAGGACGTGGTGCGCCAGGTAAGCATAGGGCGTGACGAACACCGCCGCGAGCGCGATCAGGAACAGCAGGATGCTCACGCGCGCGCTCAGCGGCACGGTCGCTCCCGCGCCCTGCGCCAGCCACAGCCAGGCCACCAGCATCAGCAGCGTCCAGGTGAACTGCAGCGCATGGCCACCGCCCCAGAAGAGCAGCTCCCAGTAGGCCTTGCTGTCCAGTCCCACCGGCACCTCGACCAGCGACCAGGCGAGCGCGGCCAGCGCGGTGGCGGCCGCCACCGCAGCGGCATACAGCCCGACCCGCAGCGCCGCCGCGCCGTCGAGGGAGCGCAGCGACGGAATGTCGACCAGCGCCCGGCCCACCAGCACCGCGCAGCCGATGCCGAACACCGCCAGGCCGCCGAGGAACCCCCGTGACTCGATGACAGGGATGTAGTTGGCCATCACCGGCACCCCCGGGTCGACGAAGGGTGCGAGCGCCATCATCAGCGTGCCGGCCCCGACGATGCCCAGTGCAGCGCGCCCCCACGCCTCGCCGCCGCGGCCGCCCTGCAGCGTCCACAGGAGGCCGCCGATCGCGAAGAACCACACCAGCACCGACAGGTCGACATGGACCACCAGCGCCACGTGGAAGAAGTCGACGCCGGGCAGCCACGCGTTGATGCCCGGGGTGCGCGCCAGCACCAGCAGCAGCGAGAACAGGCCCGCGCCGACCAGCGCGGCCATCGCCAGCAGCAGCCAGCCGCGGGCCAGCGCCTGGCGCGCGGCATCGACCGGCAGGCGGTAGGCGGCCGGCGCGCTCGGGCTCGGCGCGTGCACCGCACCCAGCGAAGGCGTGACGACGGTGCTCATTGCAGCGTGATGCCTCCCTTCCCTGCGTCGAAGTCGATGACCAGCACCTGCGCCGGCGCGAGCGTCACGCGGCGCTCCAGGGTGTAGCCGAAGCCCTCGCTGCGCAGGTCGTCGCGCAGCCGGACCCGGAGCAGCCGCTCGCCGGCCTTGACCGGCAATCGTTGATAGATGGCCGAAGCGCCGTCGCGCGACAGCCCCGAAGGCACCGACACGACCCGGGCGGCCGGCGCGCCGTCGATGTCGAGCTCCACCGTCACGGGCGAGCGCTCGCGCGGACAATCCGGCGCGCGCATGTTCGGGGCCAGCCTGGCGAGCTCCTGCGCGGACAGCGGCCGGCAGTCGGACAACCGCTTGCCGACATGCACCAAGCTCAGCTTGATCAGCGCCGCGTCGCTCTCCAGGTGCCGATACGACGGCCACTGCGAAAACGCGCCGACGGCAAGGGCGAACAGGCAATACAGCAGGACCCGCCCTGCCAATGCGGCCCGGCCGAGCGGTGCTGGAGCGATTGCTTCGGTCGCCACGGCCGGTCCTTCAGCCGACGCCGACGCGCACCCCGGCGCGTCCGGGGCGGCGGCCGCGCCGCTCCCGCCACAGGTAGACGCCGACGGTAGCGAAGAACATCAGGCCGCCGAAGATCTCCAGCAGCAGCTTCCAGTCGTAGCGGTACTCGCCGCTGTCGGCGTCGTACACCGTGCACAGGATGCGCACCCGCTCGATCAGCTCGTCCAGCGTCGGCAGCCGCCCGGCCGGCGGCGCGGACAGGATCAGCTGCCGCAGCGGCACGCCCAGCAGCTCGGCGGTCATCCGGCCGCCGAAGACCTGGCTGTGGATGCGGCCGTGCCCATCCACCACGGTCACGCCCAGCACATGGTCGAAGCCAGCTGGCGTCTGCACGGCCATGAATCCGAAGGACTGCATCAGCGACGATACCTGGTCGCGATGCGGACTGAGGAACTCCCAGTTCGGGTAGTCGATGCGATGCTGCGCGGCGAAGTCGCGCAGCGCCTGCGGCGAATCGAAGGGCTGGTTGAAACCGATGCTGACCACGTTGAACTGCCGCGGCCCGAGCATGCGATCCAGTCCGCGCACGGCATCGTGCAGAGCACGGGTCTGCAGCGGGCAGACGGTGAAGCAGCCGGTGTAGATGAAGCTCACCAGCAGCGGCTTGCCGCGGTAATCGGAGAGCCTCACCGCGCGGCCGCGGCGGTCCAGCAGGGTGAAGTCGGGCGGCGTGGTGCCAACCGCGTCCAGGCTGGCCTGCAGCGCCGCGCGCTCGTCCAGCCGCGGCACTCCCTCGGCGCGCGCGGGCCCCGGCGCGGCCGCCAGCGCGAACAGCAACCCGGCTGCCGCAAGCAGCTCAGCGCAGCGCGGCATCTGCAGCCACCCCGGCGACCAGCACGGCGAGCTGCACCATCGACGCGAAGAAGGCGCGCATCGCCGTGCTGCGCTGTGGATCGCCCGCAAGCGCGTGCGTCCGGCTCAGGAAGTGCGCGCCGCCGAGCAGTGCCGCGACGAGGTAGAGCGGCCCGGCGCCGAAGAGCGAGGGCAGCAGCGAAGCCGCCACCAGCAGCCAGGCGTTGGCGTGCACGATGCGCGCGGCCCGCGCCGGCCCCATCACCACCGGGAGCATCGGGACACCCGCCCGGGCGTAGTCGTCGCGATAGGCGATCGCCAGGCTCCAGAAGTGGGGCGGCGTCCAGAGAAACAGCACCAGCGCCAGCAGCAGCGGCAACACGCCGATTGCCGGGTCGGCCGCGGCGGCCCCGGTCAGCACCGCGAAGCTGCCGGCCAGGCCGCCGAAGACGATGTTGAGCCAGGTTCGGCGCTTGAGCACGACGGTGTAGATCACCGCGTAGGTGAAGGCCCCGAGGAAGAGGAACAGCGCGGCCACCGCATTGATCGCCAGCCAGGTGGCGCATACCGAAACCGCCAGAAGGCCGACGATCAGCGCCATCCAGCCTGGCCCGGCTCGCAGCGCTCCGGTCGCGAAGGCGCGCTGGCAAGTCCGCTTCATCAGCCGGTCGGCGTCGGCCTCCACGAACTGGTTGAAGGCGCCCGCGCTGGCCGAGGCGACCAGCACCGCGATCGCCACCAGCAACACCTGCCATGCCGCCGGCGCCGGCGCCGGCGAGATCGCCATCCCGGCCAGGGCCGTGAGCATGATCAGCACGCCGATGCGCAGCTTGAACACGCTGACCACCGTGCGCCAGCGGGCAACGGCAGCCGGCGGTGCGACGGATGGGGCGGTGGTGGTCTCCATCGTTGCCTCAGCTCAGGCCCCACAACGTGGACAGGTACTTCCAGTTGATGAAGTAGTAGAGGACGAAGGAGGCCAGGAACACCATCGCCAGTACGAAGGTGCCGGGGGCGGCGAACCCCATCGAACCGTAGCTCTGGGCGGCGAGCGTAGGCGCGGCCCGCCCGACCGGCGTGAAGGTCGGGCTGGTGCGGCCGACGTCGAGCCTGCGCCCCCACAGCAGCGACCCGACCGTGACGTAGACGTAGATCCCTCCCCCGACGATCGCAGCCATGCCCGAGATGCCGACGAGGCCCATCATCAGGTAGGCCGCGCCCGGCCACTCGTAGGCCAGGGCCGCCCCCTGGAACGCCATGTCCCAGTGCCGGCGCGAGACACCCAGCGTGCCCGCGCCCATCATCACCAGCGCGAAGAAGTACATCGAGAAGCCGAACAGGTAAGGCTGCCACTTCGCCAGCGTCGGCGCGATCATCTCGCGCCGGAACAGCACCGGAATCAGGTAGTAGGTCAGCGCCATGAAGGTGAGCGTGGTCCCGATCACGACCGTGGCGTGGAAGTGCCCGGGCACGTAGATCGTGTTGTGGATGATCATGTTGAGCTGCTCGGTGCCCATCATCACCCCGGAGATGCCGCCGAGGAATCCGAAGCCCACGATCGAGATGAACACGCCGCTGAAGGTGGGATTGCCCCAGGGCGCCTTGCGCAGCCACTCGAAGAGCCCCTTCGTGAAGCCCTTGCGCCGCTGCGCCACCTCCATCGCCCCGGGAATGGTGAGCCCGTGCAGCATCGACGCCAGCACCGCGAAGTACATGAAGTAGCTGGTGTTGATCACCTTCCACCCGGTCGACAGCCCCGGATCGGCGAGCAGGTGGTGCGCACTCGCGAGCTGCAGGAAGAGGATGTACAACAGGAAGGCGGTCCGGCTCACGCGCTCGCTCATCGGCTTGGCGCCGAAGGCGATCGCGGCCACCAGGTACCACACCGAGATGTGGGCGGCGACGTTGATCTGCTGCGACGAGTGGCCGAATGCCCACCAGATCGTGCGGTACATCAGCGGGTCGACCTGGCTCACCACGCCGAGCGAGAGCAGCCAGGTCGGAATCAGGATGATCGCGCCGGAGCTGATGGTGAACACGGCGATGATCGCCGCCGTTATGGCCCCGAAGGTGACCAGCGGCACCGATCCCTCGTAGGTCTTCTCACGCTTGGCGACCACCAGCGTGCCGAAGAAGACGAAGCATGCGATCAGCGCGCCGACCGCGAACAGGATCAGGCCGAGGTAGAAGTTCGGCTCGGCCATCATCGGCACGTAGGAGGTCATCATCACGCTGGAGCCGCCCCGGAACACCGCGATGTTGTTGACGATCGATCCGATGACCATCAGTGCAAAGGCGAGCCAGGCGATCTTCGGGGTCGCGATCCGGCTGCGCAACAGCGTCGACGACGCGAAATAGAGGACCGCGATCTCGAAGAAGATGATCCAGAAGATCAGCATGTCGAGGCCATGCGCGGTCAGCACCATGTAGAACGTGCTGGCGTCGAGCCAGTGGATCGCCGGCCAGCGCGTGAGCACGACGCCAATGGCGAGGATGCCCCCGATCAGGAGCCAGACGACGGCGACGAAGGCGTTTGCCATCATCAGCCGCTCGGCCTGCTTCTCGAACTGCAGGCCGGAGCGCGGGCAGGTGCGGTAGGTGGTCGAGCTCATCGCAGTCTCACTTGACGTAGAGTCGGCTCACCATCAGGTGGTGGCCGATCCCGCAGAACTCGTTGCAGACGAGCGCGAAGGCGCCGGACTGGTTGGGCGTCACGGTCACCACATGCTCGAAACCGGGCACCATCTGGATGTTGATGTTGGCCGGCTGCACGGACAGGCCGTGGTTGTAGTCCATGGCCGACAGGTGCAGCCGGTAGGTCTTGCCCACCTCCAGCTCGAGAATGGGCCAGAAAGCCCAAAGCCGCGCCAGCAGGTAGACGTCGCTGCCCGGCGGCGGCGCGACGACCGGGATGGCTTCGTCGGTTTCGGTGCGAACCTTGTACTTGTCGACCATCGCCTGCGCCTTGGCCATGAACTGCTCAGGCGTGGTGCGGTAGGTCTCGGTCGACAGGTTCTGGTTGCCCCAGATGTGCCAGCCGACCATCATCGCGAACATGATCAGGCACCAGGTCAGGGCAATGGCGATCCAGGTGCCTTCGACCCGGTCGATGGGATGTCGGTACCAGAGCCGGTCCGACGGTGGGAGGATGGCGCTCATCGTTCGGATCCTCGCAGAGGGTCGATGGAGACGGTGGTCACTTGGACACCGGAACCAGGAGGATGTCGATGACGCCCCACAGGTTGTAGACCAGCATGGGGATCAGCACGCCCAGGAA
>JAEWEW010000396.1 GCA_023389175.1 Pseudomonadota bacterium
GGCGAGGACATCACGCTCTACGGCGACGGAGAGCAGAGCCGCTGCTTCTGCTATGTGGAGGACACGGTGGAGGGGCTGGTGCGGCTGATGACGAGCGACAGCGACGAGCCGGTCAACCTGGGCAATCCGCACGAGATCACCATGCGCGAGCTGGCCGAGCACGTGCTGCGGCTGACCGGCAGCCCGTCGCGGCTCGTGACCCGGCCGCTGCCGACAGACGACCCCAAGCGCCGCTGTCCGGACATCGGCCGCGCGATCGCACGTCTCGGGTGGCGTCCCCGCATCGGCCTCGACGAAGGCCTCGCGCGGACCATCCGCTACTTCCGGCACGAGATGGCCGCTTCGGCAGCATCCTCAGCGCGCGACGCGGGCAAGCACCGCCTCCCAGTCGCGAACGAAGCGCTCGATGCCGAAGCGCTCCGTGGCGTCCCGTCGCGCCTGCCGGCCGAGCTCCGTCGCGAGTCGCGGATCCGCGAGCAGTAGCCGCATCGCGTCCACCAGCCGCTCCGGCCGCGTGTCGGCGAATCCGTTCACGCCGTTGCGCACCAGTGTCGCCATCTCGGTGGTGGCAAGCGCCACCACCGGCAGTCCGACCATCATCGCCTCGATGACCGCGAGGCCCAGGCTCGTGTAGCGGATCGGGTTGAAGAAGAAGCGGTATTGCGCCAGCCGCGCCGGCAGGTCCCGGTTCGGCACCTCGCCCAGCCCGCCGGCGCGCTCGCTGCCCATGCCGACGAGATCGAGCGGTATCGCCTCGGCCGCCTGCCGGTAGACGTCGAAGCCCAGGCGCCGGCCGCGGCGATCGACGTTGTTCACCACCACGATGCCGCGATCGAGCCTGCCCACGTACTCGGCTTCGGCAAGCGGCTTCACGCCGTGCTCGACGACACAGGCCGGGGTCTGCCCGGCATCCCACATCAGGGCGTTGAACGGCGTCACATGGACCAGCAGCGCGCCCGGGTCGTCGACCCAATGCACGGTGTTGGTCGGATGCTCCTGGGGCGGATCGTGCTCCAGGTAGATGCGCGGCAGCGCCTGCTGCGCAGAGGAAAGCAGTTGCCCGCGCTCGACCTCCCACGCGGCGCGCGACTGGTAGATCACCACGTCGAACGCCATTTCCCGGATCCGGTCGACCGGCGCCTCGTGCACGTTGTCGCCCCACGGCAGGCTGCCGCTGCGCCCCGAGTGATGAGTGGAGCGTTCGGCATCCGTGACCAGGTAGAAGTCGTGCGGTACCTGCGTCAGGTACCACAGGTAGTTGCCGTGGACATGCCACGTCAGGATCCGCAGCCGCCTAGGCATGGCACACCTGCGGCTGGATCACGGTGCCGGTACCGTGGCGGCGGACCGCGGCGAGCACGTCCTGCACCGTCACCGCCTCGGCGCATTCGTGCGAGGCGCAGGGGCAGTCCGAATGGCTGCAGGGCCGGCAGGGCATGTCCTGCCACAGCACTTCGTGCAGCCGGCGCTCGAGCGGCGCCCAGCGCGCCACGTCCGAGCCGCTGCTGACCACCACGCTCGGCCGCGCAAGCGCCGCGGCCACATGCGAGATGCCGGTGTCATTGCAGAGGATGAGCTCGGCGCGTTCGAGCAGCGCACCCAGTGTCCAGAGCGTCGTCCGGCCGCAGAGATCGATTGCCGGCGCGCGCATGCGGCGCGCAACCCCCGCGACCAGCTCGGCTTCCCCCGGCGTGCCGGTCAGCACCACGGTGCGTCCGCTCGCATGCAGGGCGTCCGCCACCGCGGCAAAGCGTGAGGGCCGCCAGCGCCGTGATGCGAGCTGCGCACCGGCATGCAGGCAGACGAACGGGCGCGAGTCGTCGATGCCGCTCCAGGCCTCGCGCAGCGCCGCCCGGTCTGCGTCGTTCACCGGGAAATCGAGCTGCAGGCCCTGCCGCGGCAGGCCAAGATGATCCGTCAACGCGAGCAGCCGTTCGATCTCGTGGCCACGCGCAGGCCAGGACGTCCACGCCGGCCGATCGGCGTCCGGGCACCAGCCGTCGACAGTCCGGAACCCGGCGGTCGTGACGGCCCCGAAGGACGCCACCAGCGGATTCACCACCGATCCGCTGCCATGCAACTGCACCGCGAGATCGAACCGCCGTTCGCGGATCCGCGCCGTGAAAGCCGCGAGCGTCTCGGCGTCGCACCGCCGCTCCGGCAGCTCCGGGTGACCGGGGAACTCGATGAACTCGTCGATGCAGGCGAGGCGTCGCGCCAGCTCCGCCGCCCATGGCAGTCCCACCAGCGCAATGTGAGCCTGGGGATACCCGGCACGCAGCGCCCGCAGTGCCGGCGTGGCGCACAGCATGTCGCCGAGCATGAGTGCGCGAAAGACGACGATCCGACGGACCGCCGGGCTGGCGATGGACAATGGCGCCACGGAACCTCCTCTGCCGGATGCGCATCGGGCCGGCCCGGTTCCGGCCATAGCGGGCCAGCGGGGGGCAATCGCCATACCTGCGGCACTGGCGCGCAAGCCCGAGGTTCAGCTCCCGGCGTTCTCGGCTGCCGCGGCGGTCTGGGTCGTCTGGGCTACCGGCACCTCCATCGCGACCAGCTTGTTCGCGCAGAGACGAGCGGCGTCATCGAGCGGATCCTTCATGCCGGCAAGCGTGGCCCAGCCGCCCTCGGCGACGATATCGCCCTGCTTCCAGGAGGAGGCGGCCTTCAATGTCTCCAGGTCGGAGGCGAAACCATCGCGCTGGGTGTAGCGGGCAACGCAGGCATCCGCAACCAGCTCGGCGCGGGCGTCGTTCCGTGCGTCCTCCACCATCTTCGTCGCGGTGCCACCGGTGACCCAACCACCCAGGCCGAAGCCGATGAACATGGTGGCGATGGCCACCACCACGCAACTCCAGAAGGTCATCGTCTTCGTGGGCCGGAACTCCATCCAGCGGTCTCCAAGGGATCGTGCTTCGCTCATGCGTCCTCCTAGACGGTTATGCGACGGGCATCGCGCCACGCCGAAGTCGGATGCCGGAATTGACCTCCGAGTTCGTGTAACGCAGCGAAACACGGTGTCGTAGACAGCAATATCCCGGAGTGCCGGCTTCGGCACCCCGGGATATCCCGTAGGAAGTGATCGCCGGGACGGCGGATCAGGCGCGTCGCATCAGATCGACCGGGCCTGGAAGTGCTCCCTGGCCGCTTCTCCGGCCGCCAGGGCTTCCTCGCGGGTTGCGTAGTCGTCGTCCGAGACGCGGCGGCTGGGCAGGCTGATGTCGTCGCTGAAGCTCAGCAGCCACTCCCATCGCCCGGCTTCGTTCTGAACGACCGCAAGAGCGGCCCGGTTCTCATCCATCGGATCGCGCCTCGATTCCGGCTCTACTGCTCCGAAGCCACCTCCGGCAGGAGCTCTTCCTTGCGGGCAGCGATCGCGAGGCCGAGCTCGGCCAGGTCAACCTTGGCCTTCTTCACCTTCGGAAACAGCTCGCCTTCCTCTTCCTTCACGTGATGGCGCACGTATTCGCCGAGCACCTTGACCTTGGCGTCGTAGAGCGGCTCGCTCGGCGAGCCGGCCTCGATCTGCGCGATCAGTTCCTTCGCGCTCGCATGCTCGACCTCCGCCTCGTCGAGCAGGTCATCATCGTCCACCGCCTCGCGCGCGGCGGGATAGAAGATCTCTTCCTCGGTCGTGGCGTGCACCGTCAGCATCAGGCAGATCTGGCGGGCCAGTGTCTCCTTCTCCTCATCCGAGCCGTCCTTGTCGATCAGCTTCTCGTACTCCTTGAAAAGCGTGTCGACCTCCTTGTGCTCGGCGGTGAGAAGCTGGATGGCGTCCGGCGACTTCGTCGACTTGGTGCCTGTTTTGCTCGCTTGCGGCATGATGGATTCCCTCTGGGTTGATGAATAGACGACTGACTTGATCGGTAACCGGGTCTTTGTGCAGCCGCGGCTGCATTTCGACGGAAACGGCGCCCTGGTGCTGCCCCCTCGCGCCTCGGCCGATGCCAAGCAAGTGCGGTGCCTGCCGCGCGCGACTGCCGCTTTCGGATCGTCTTTTGCTACCGGCCCGCAGCCGGACGGGTGGCCGGATCGAGACGGGGATTCGTGCCGCCGGGGTTCGCCCGGGGCATTCCTTCCTCCGCCGGCTGCACGGCCCCCCGGCGCTCGCCGGTGCCTGCCGCGCCTGCCGCGCCTGCCTTGAGGCCCTCGTCGCCGGCTTCACCCTCGCCCGATTCATTGCCCGGTTCGCCCCTGCCCTTCTCGCGCAGCTCGGCGGCCTTCTTGTTGACCTGCTCGATCGCGGGGCCGCAGCCATCACGGCCCTTGTTGTCCTTGGCCTCGAAGAGCGGTATCAGGGCGGCGATCGGCGCGACCGCGCCTGCGAGGACGCTCCCGAGCACCTTGAGCGCGATGGGTGCAGCCTCGACGCCGACATCGGGCTCACCCAGCGTGCCACGCAGGAGCAGCGGGGCACGCAGGCTCAGCGGACTCCAGTCCTTGGGCGACTGCACCAGCCGCAGGTCGAGCCGCTCGTCGGCCAGGTCCACCTTGCCCTGGAGGAAGAAGAGCGTGTCGCGGGTGTCGAGCAGGAACAGGTCCGAGCGCACGGTGCCGTCCTTCGCGGACAGGTCGACCAGGCCGCAGGTCAGCTCGAGCGGCTCGTCACCGGATACGAGGACGCCCAGCGATTGCCCGACGTCGAGCCCGGCGAGCTCGATCAACTGGTGCGAGATCGAGCCGCCGTCGATCCTTCCCTTCAACGCGCCATCCAGGGCCCCGAGGATGCCGGCGGTGGAACGGCCGGCCCCGGCCAGCTCGGTGCGCCCGCTGAACCGGCCGGCGACCAGGAAGTCTTCGCCGACCTGCACCCATTTGCGCAGATTGACGGCTCTCCAGCGCAGTCGCACGTCGAAGCGCGGGTCGGCCTCCTCTCTGGAGGCGTCGAGCACCGTCGTACCCTCGACCGAGCCTTCCGCCAGCCTTGCGTTGAGATCCTTCAGCTCCAGCCTGCCGCCGTCGAGGACGAGCGTTCCCCGGACCGAGTCCAGGGGACGCAGCGCTTCGGTACCGAGGTCCATGCGCCGCAGATCGAAGCGCACTTCGGCATTCATCGCCCGCATCCGCGGCAGGTTGAATTCCCGAGCCGGCAGCACGCGCGCGCCGCCCTCGCCGTCCGTCCTTGCCCCGTCGTTCTTCGCCGCATCGGCCGGTTCGTCGTCACCCTCTTCCGTCCCGAGCGCCGGCCCGAGGTCCTGCAGCACGAAGCGGCTCGCGTCCAGCGCACCCCGCAGTACCGGCGGCGTGGCTGCCGTGTCGTACTCCAGTTGCGCGGTCATGCTGCTCGAGCCGATCTCCGCCTTGCCGACGTCCACCTTCACCGTCTTGCCGGCGCGCTCGACACGGGCCGCGAGCTCGTAGGCCGGCGTGTCCGGCAGCACCAGGTCGGGCAGCAGCGTGAGATCGGCCAGCGAAGGGCCGCTCATGGTGACGTCTCCGGCGATGTGGCCAGCCGCAGGCAACTCCGCGAGCGACCCGTTGAAGCTCGCCTCCGTCTCGCCGAGGCGCGCCCTCAGCTCGACGCCATCCACCCGGCCGCCTTCGACCACGTTGAGCAGGCCGGGGGTCTTGAGGTCGAAGGCGATCGGCGCGTCGTTCCAGCGACCCTCGCCCTTGGCTACGAAGCCGGCATCCTCGGCGCTCGCGGCCGCATCCGGCCCGCCTTCCCGGGTGCTGGCGACGATCTCCATGGCGAGGCCGCTCGGCAGGTCGTCGAGCGCGACCCGGGCGCTGCCGATCTCGAGCCGGTCGATCCGCGGCAGGACCGGGGCCTCGTCTTCCGGCTGCGGCGGCTCGTCGTCCTCGGCGAAATCCCAGGTGGCGCGGCCGTCGGCTTCCCGCCGCGCGTGAACGTCCAGTTCCTCGACGGCGAGGCGCGGCAGCCAGGGCCGGCGCCCGACGAGCGCACCCCAGCCGACTTCACCGGACAGCCCCTTCAGTGCGACGAAATGCGGCGCGTCGCTCCAATCCGGCGCCGCGATGGTGAGCGAGCCGACCTCGACCGGGATCCGCGGACGCAGATGCAACCGGAATGGTGTTCCGATGGTCACCTGCCGGTCGAGCACGGACGAGAGCAGCGACTGTGCCGGCCGCCGAAGGTACGACCATCCGACCAGGTCGCTCACGACGACGAACCCGACCAGTGCTAGCGGGATCAGCCACAGCGGATTCCATCGTCGCCGGTTCATGCGCGGCGCTGGCAACCGATGTGCCTGTACCGGCGCTGCCTGCGATGGCCGCGGCGGGCCGGACGCGTCAGCCGCGCGAGGAGTCGTCGTCGCGCGCGATCACGCGCGCCACCTCGGCGAAGTCGACCGGCTTGACCAGGTGCACGTCGAAGCCCGCCGACCGCGTCCTGCGCCGGTCATCCTCCTGTCCGTAGCCGGTGACCGCCACCAGCGTGAACTGCCCGAGCCCGGATGCGGCCTTGAGGTCGCCGGCAAGCTGGTATCCGTCGCGGCCGGGCAAGCCGATGTCGAGGAAGACGACCTCGGGGCGGAATGCGCGCGCGGTGTCGACCAGCGCCGAACCCTCGTGCAGGACCCGCACCTCGTGGCCGTCGAGTTGCAGCAGCATGGCCATCGACTCGGCCGCGTCGACGTTGTCGTCCACCACCAGGATGCGGCAACTGCGGGCGGGCGGTGCCGGTGCCGCGTCTTCCTTGACGACCTTCGCGGCCGCGTCCGCAGCCCGGGCACGGTGCCGGGGCAGGCGCACGGTGAAGCGGCTCCCCCGCCGGGGCCCGTCGCTCGCCACGGCGATGGTGCCGCCGTGGAGGGTCACCAGGCGGTGCGCGAGCATCAGCCCCACGCCCAGGCCGCTGCGGCCGTTCCCCCTGTCGCGCTCCGGCCCGTGGTCGCTCGGACCGAAGCGGTCGAACACCCAGGGCAGCGCCTCGGGCGCGATGCCGATGCCGTTGTCCTGCACGGTGATGGCGACCTGGTCCGCATCGGCCGTCACCTGCAGCTGGATATCGCCGCCGCGGTCGGTGTAACGGGCGGCGTTGTTGAGCAGGTTGCTCACCACCTGGATCAGCCGGGCCGAGTCGCCGTGCACCTGCAGCAGCCCGGCAGTCGCATCGTCCGACGGCGGCATGGTGACGCGCAACCGATGCCCATGCTCCTCGACCAGCACGCGGGCCTGCTCCGCGGCCGAAAGGACCACGTCGCGCAGGTCGACGACCGCCCGGTTCAGCGCGATCCGCCCCGTCGTGATCCGTGCCACATCCAGCAGCTCGTCGACCAGCACCTGAAGATGGCGTGCCTGCCGCTCGATCATCTCGTGCGCCGATGCGAGCTCTCCGGGCATCGTGCCGCGGCTCCGGCGCAGCCATTCGCTGGTGGAGAGGATCGGCGCGAGCGGATTGCGAAGCTCGTGGGCAAGCATCGCCAGGAACTCGTTCTTGCGGCGATCCGCCTCTTCCAGGCGCCGGGCATGGCTCGCGAGGGTCGACTCCGCCAGGCGCAGCGCCGTGACATCGATGTGCGCCCCGACCATCCGGAGCGGCTTGCCGTCGGGGTCCCGCTCGATCTCGGCCAAGGCCGAGATCCAGCGCACCTCCCCGCTCGGGGAAACCACCCGGTACTCCGCGGCGTAGTCGGTGTCGGTGCCGGCGATGGCGTCCTTGAAGTAGCGCTGGACCCGGTCCCGATCCTCCGGATGGAGCCGCCGCACCCAGTCGTCGTGCCCTTCGTGGACCGATTCGGCTGGCAATCCGTGCAGGGCCAGGTACTCGGGTGACCGGTAGTTGTGGAACCCGTCGCGCAGGTCGACCTCGAAGCCGCCGATCCGGCCGATGCGCTGGGCCCTGGCCAGCTCTGCCTCGCGAGCCCGCAGCGACGCGAGCGCGCGTTCACGGTCGGTCACGTCATGCCAGACCGCATAGCCGAGCTTCCGCCCATCAAGCACGATGACCTGGATCGTGACGTCGACCTCGCGGAGCTCGCCGTTGGCGGCCCGTTGGCGGGTATGAAACCGGCTGGGCCGGTCTTCCGGGCGCAGGAGCGCCCGCGCCCGCTGGATCTCGATGCCGGTGCGCTCGGTATCGATGTCGCCGACCCGCAGGCGGGCGAACTGCTCCCGGTCGTAGCCAAGCTGCGCGCAGGCCGCGTCATTGAACTCGACGAAGCCATCGTCGTCCGGATCGAAGAGGACGGCGCCGACCGGCAAGGAGTTGAACAGGGTCCAGAACGGGCCATCCGAATTCGGCATGGCCCGCAGTATCAGACAGCGGACGCCCCCCGGCAAGCAGGCAGCGGACACCCGGCAAGCCGCTCGCCCCCCGGTTGGGCATGCATGTTGCCGCCGGGGCTTCATTCTGGAGGATTCACCATGGCATACGGCCTCGGGCGCCCAACTCCCTTCCGACGCGCGGCCTGCGGGTTCGGGCTCGCCGCCGCCCTGTCGCTCGCCTGCTCACCCGCCCTGGCGGCCATCGACGACCAGAGCCGCGACGCGGTCGCCACCCTCGAGCCGACCAAGGGCTCCAAGGTGTCGGGAAGCGCGCGCTTCCAGGCCGAGGGCAAGGACCACGTCCGCATCACGATTTCGCTCAAGGGGCTCGAACCGGGGTCGGCCCACGGGCTGCATGTCCACGAGAAGGGCGACTGCAGTGCGCCGGATGCGACCAGCGCCGGTCCGCATTTCGCGCTCCCGGACCAGCGCCACGGTGACGGGCAGAGCGGCCAGCACCATGCCGGCGACCTCGGGAACATCACGGCGGACGATCGGGGCAATGCCGAGGTGAGCATCACGGTGCCCGACAGCAAGCTGTCGTTGGCCGGCGGACCCATGGATGTGGTGGGCCGCGCCGTGGTGGTGCATGGCGGGCGCGACGACCTCAAGAGCCAGCCGGCCGGGGATTCGGGACCCCGAGTGGCCTGCGGCGTCATCGAACGGCGAACGATCGGGGACGGGAAGGCACCGATGACGCCCCGGAGCTGACCCGGTCGGCTCGGCAGCGGACCGTCCCGGAAACGAAAAAGCCCCGGCATGCCGGGGCTTCTGCATTCCGGACGCGGCGGCCTTGTCGGCCGCGGCGTCGGGCGGGATCAGAGCGGCTTGATGTTCGCTGCCTGCTTGCCCTTCGGCCCCGTCACGATGTCGAACGAGACCTTCTGGTTTTCCTGGAGCGACCGGAATCCGTTGGACTGGATCGCGGAATGGTGCGCGAAGAGATCCTCACCGCCGCCGTCCGGGCTGATGAAGCCGTAGCCCTTCGAATCATTGAACCACTTGACTGTACCTGTACTCACTGACTTTCCTGAAAGATTGGATCCGGCAGGGCCGGCGCATCAGTCGATGCGGCGGCAAGTATGACAGGTTCTGCAGGATGGTGACGAAATATCGCCTCCGGGCAACCGCCGTCCGTCGGACCGACCTGCAGCCGGACTCAGGTCATCTGCCGGTCCATGGCCGCCTTGAACTCGGCCGGCAACGGCAGCGCCGAAAGCCGGCCGCCCTGCTCCGGCAGGCGCACGCCGATGAACCGGGTCTGCCAGCCCTCGACCAGCAGCGTGCCGTCCCGCAGGATCCGGTGCTCGACCAGGAACATCTTGGCGCGCCACTCGCGGATCCGGGTCTCGATGCGCAGCTGGTCGTTGATGGTCGCCGGTCGCAGGAACCGCGCACCGGCTTCGGCGATCGGAAACCCCACCCAGCCGCGGTCCCGCCGGACCGCGGTGAGCTCGTATCCGGCAGCCTCGCAGAGGTCGTGGGTGGCCTGGTCGAACCAGCGGTAGAAGTTGGGGAAGTAGACGATGTTGGCCGGATCGCAATCGCCAAACGCCACCCGGACCGAGGTGACGAAGCAGGCCGCGGTGGCTTGTGTGTCGGAGGAGGATTCCATCGTGCTCCCGGCGGCGGCCCGCCGCAGTCTATGATCGCCGCATGGTAACGCGGGGGATGCGGCGATGATCGAGCTCTGGGAGCTGGGCGGAAAGCACGACCGCCGCTACAGCCTCTATTCGTGGCGCGCGCGAATGGCGCTGCGGCACAAGGGCCTCCCGACGACATTCCAGCCGGTTCGGCTCACCGACAAGGCGGCCATCGCTTTCTCCGGCGACACCACGGTACCGGTGATCCGCGATGGCGACACGGTCGTGCGCGACTCCTGGGCGATCGCAACGCATCTGGAGGCGCGCTATCCGGACCGGCCCTCCCTGTTCGGCGGCCCGACGGGGCAGGCACTCGCCCGCTTCGTGAACGACTGGGTGGATCGGACGGTGCTCGCATCCGCCTTCCCGGCCTTCGCCTTTCATGCGCTCGAGCTGCAGGACGAGGAGGACCGGGCGCACTTCGGGAGCCTGATCTCCCGGGTGACCGGCCAGGCCCCCGAAGCGCTTGCCGCGCAGCAGCCTCGCCACCTCGAGCGGCTTGCCCGCGCGGTCGACCCGGCGCGGGCCACGCTGAAGCGCCAGCCGTTCCTCGCCGGCGCCGCCCCCGCCTATGCCGACTACGCGCTCTTCTCCGTCTTCCAGTGGGGCCGCATCATCGGCGCCCCGGCCGTGCTGTCCGGCGAGGCGGCACTGCAGGGCTGGTTCGAACGCCTGCTGGACCTGCACGACGGCCATGCCCGGGCGACGCCGGCCGCCTGGTGATCCCGGCGGCCGGCCGGACGTGGCGGCCGCATGCGACCGCCGTCCGGCCGCTGGCTAGACCCAGGCCTGGAGCACGTAGTCGTAGGTCGCCTGGCCGTTCATCATGTCCACCCGTTGCAGCCGGATGCGCAGCCCCGCCGGCGTGCGAACCAGCCGGTGGCGATAGGTGCCGCCGAAATGGCGCATGTCATCCCGGCGCAGCTCCATCATCTGGAAGCGCGAACAGACATCGATCGCACCTTCCGGACCGTCGCCGACCGACTCGATGACGACGTTCGAGACGAGGTGGTTGGTGCCCCACATCGCCGCCTGCGACCAGGCATTCGGATGGTTGAGGCGGCCCATGCGGATCTCCATCAGCAGCCGGTCCTCCGCGAAGATGGAGGGCTCCGAGACCCAGTCCTGCTGGCCCGGTTCCACCGGCATCCAGTAGATGCCGTCATCGGTGAAGAGCTCGGTCCATTCCTGCCAGCGGCGCGCATCCAGCAGCGCCGCCTGCCGGTAGAGGAACATCTCCACCTCCAGCCGCAGGCCGGCATCGACACCCGCCGCGGGCGTCGGTACGTGCAGGGTCGGTGCCTCGCCTCCGCGGCCGCGGTGCTCCGGCGCGATCGAATGCGCGCCGGTCATCGATTCCACCGCCTCGATCACCACGCTGCGGCCGATCGCCTGGTCGAAGTTCTTGGGTTCCATTTGCCTGCTCCCTCGATGTGGCGCGCTCATTGGGCGGACATGTAGTTCCGCCAGGCGCGGAACTGGTTGCGCATGACGACTTCCGAGGTGCCGTTGCGCGAATAGAGCACCCCGTTCTCCTCGACGTCGCCGCCGAGGTTGCGGTGGAAGCTCACCCAGTCCATCCCGGTGGATTCGAGCCCCCGCTGGCCACGGCTCCAGTTCTCCAGGTCGTCCGCGTTGATCATGGTGGCGGGCGAATTCACCAGGTTGTAGTACCAGAGCGATCGGCGATAGATCGCCTCCGGCACGCCCTTCAGCCGGAAATGCCAGATCTCCGAGAGCGTCTTGTCCGCCGAGATCGGACGCAGGCAGCGCAGCTGCTGCAGCGGCGACTGCACCGAGAGGTACGGATAGACCAGCACGTGATGGATGCCGCGGGAGAGGTACTCCTCGGCCTTCTTCTCGCCGTAGGCTTCCTTCAGCAGGCGCTCGTGCTCGAGGGTATCCGGGTCCGTCGGCCGCAGGCCCATGTACGCCTGCAGGATGCCGTGGCCGCGCGGCAGGTTGATGGTTTGCACCGAATCCCACTGGTCGAAGCTCGAGGCGAACGCCGAAAGGTAGTGGAAGTAGAGCGGCGCGCTGCCCTTCTCCTCCTTCACGCGCTGCTCGACGCGGCGCGCCGGTACCCCGGTCGACTGGTGGGTGACCGAGGGGTGCAGCGCGTCGAGCTGGTTCTCCATGAAGAACTTCCAGTTCGAGTGCTGCACCACGCGATGGCAGATTGGCACCACCTCCACCTCGCCCACCGGTGAGCGGTCGCACATGTCGTCGAACGCGACCTTGGCATCGCCGAGGAACTCCGCGAGCGTCGGGCCGTCCGGTGCGAGGCTCGCAAAGACGAAGCCGCGGTAGCTGTCGACCCGCGGCGCCGCCCGCATGCTGCAATCCGGGTTGTCCGTGGTGAGCCGGGTGCCGTCGTAGCCCTGCTTGAGCGGGATTGCCCGGACCTTGCCGTCGAGATGGAACGTCCAGGCATGGTAGGAGCACACGAAGGCATTGCCGGTATTGCCCTTCTGGTTGCCGCACACCTGCACGCCGCGATGCGGACACCGGTTGTAGAGCACCCGGATGCTGTTGTCCCGCTGGCGCACCATCAGCATCGGCTGACGGCCGATGGTGACCGCGTAGTAGTCGCCCGGCTTGGGCACCTGGGACTCGTGGCCGCAGTAGATCCAGATGCGCTCGAAGATGTTGCGCATCTCGAGCTCGAAGATCTCCGGATCCGTATAGCAGCGCCGGTGCACGCGGTCTTCCTCGACCAGTTGCCCGATGTCCATGTCTTGCCTCCTCGTGATTCGTCCGGCTCGAATGTAGACGACGGCGCAGGCGGTTGCCACTATCCCACGGCCCCGGCTGCCCTTTGAGGTCGTAATTTCCATAACCCGCGGTTATAGAATGGGGCATGGAATACCGGCGCATCCTGCATCTCGCGACCGCGGCCCCGCGCGGCAGCCTGACGGCCGCGGCGAGCGACCTCGGCATCTCCCAGCCGGCGCTCTCCAAGAGCCTGCGTGGCTTCGAACAATCGCTCGGCGTGCGGCTGCTCGAGCGCGGCCGGTTCGGCGTGAGACCGACTCGCTTCGGCGAGGCGGTGATCGCGCGCGGCCATGTGATCGAGGCGGAGATTCGCGGCGTCGTCGAGGAGATCGCGGCGCTGCGCCGGTCCGGCAGCGTGCGGGTGGTCATGGGTTGCGGCCCGTCCGAAGCGACCCGCCTGCTGCCGGAAACGCTCGCGGCCTTCTCGCGGCGCCACCCCGAGATCCGCGTCACCGTGCTCTACGGGCTGAACGAGACGCTGATGCCGATGGTGAAGCGCGGAGAGATCGAGTTCGCGCTCTCCTCGATCCCGCGGACCGCATCGGACCCGGACCTCAGCCATCGGATCCTCCATAGCGACGAGGCGGCAGTGATCGCACGGCCCGACCATCCGCTCGCCCGCCGCCGCAGCGTGACGCCGGAGGACCTGCTCGGCCAGCGCTGGGTGCTCGCGCGCCGGCGCGAGCTCGAGCGCCGGGCGCTGGATGAGCTGTTCCTGGACGCCGGCCTGAAGCCGGTCGAGGCGGAGATCGAGACCACCTCCGCGGTGCTGCTCAAGACGCTGGTGCTGCAGGGGGAATTCCTGAGCTTCCTGCCGCGCGAGATGATCCACTGGGAGGAGCAGGCGGGCCTGCTCGTCGTGCTTCCGGTCAGCGCGCCCCGCTGGGAGCGGATGGTGGGGATCACCGCGCGCCGGCGCGGTACGCTGACCACCGCCGCCAAGGCGCTGGTCGCCTCGCTGGCGGAGCAGGGATCGTCGCGCCGCTGATCAGCCCTCGACCGAACCGTCGCCCGGCCGGCGCAGCCCGCCGGCCAGCCGCCAGTCGCGGCCGACGAACCGTGCCGCGGATCCCATCGACGCTTCGATGCGGATCATCTCGTTCCACTTGGCCATGCGCTCCGAGCGCGAGAACGAGCCGACCTTGAGCTGGCCGGCATCCCAGCCGACCGCCAGATGCGCGATGCTCAGGTCCTCGGTCTCGCCGGACCGTGCCGATACGATCGTACCGAAGCCGGCCTCGCGTGCGGCCTGCAGGGCGGCGTGCGCCTCGGTCACGGTGCCGGCCTGGTTCACCTTCACCAGCACCGCGTTGACCGCGCCGCTCGCGGCCGCCTCGACCACCCGCTGCGCGCTGGTGACGAGGAAGTCGTCCCCGATCACCTGGATACGGTCGCCGACCGCGGCAGTGAAGCGGCGCAGCCCCTCGGGATCGTCCTCGGCGAGCGGGTCCTCCACCGAGACGATCGGATAGCGATCGCACCAGCGGACGAGCATTTCGCAGAGTCCGTCGCTGTCCAGCGCCCGGGACTCGAGCCCGAGGCGGTAGCGCCCCGCCCGGCCGAACTCGGAAGCCGCGATGTCGAGCGAGATGGCGACCTCGTGCCCGGGAACGAATCCCGCCGCTTCGATCGCGCGCACCAGCGTCTCCAGGGCCTGCTCGTTGCTGTCGAAGACCGGCCAGTAGCCGCCTTCGTCGGCTACCCCTTGCAGCTTGCCGGCGTCCGCCATCAGCCGACCCGCGGCGAGGTACACCTCTGCCGTCATCTCGATCGCCCGATCGAAGCTGGTGGCCGCCACCGGCATGACCATCAGATCCTGGATGTCGATGCGGCGACCCGCATGCGCCCCGCCGCCGAAGATCTGGATCTCCGGCATCGGCAGCCGCACCGACGCCTCGCCGGCGAGATGCTGCCAGACCGGGATGCCGGCGCTTGCCGCGGCCGCTTGCAGGCAGGCGAGCGACACCGCGACGATCGCATTGCCGCCCAGGCGCGCCTTGTTCGGCGTGCCGTCGAGGCGCACCAGCCGATCATCCACCAGGGCCTGGTCGGCCGCGTCCATGCCCACGAGCGCGGGGCCGATCTCCCGGGCGATGCCCTCGAGCGCCGTCTGCACGTCGTAGCCGCCGAGCCGCGTTCCGCCGTCGCGCTTGTCCACCGCCTCGTGCGACCCGCGCGACGCCCCGGCGGGCGCGATGCCCCGGCCCACGCTGTCGTCGTCCAGGGTCACCTCGACCTCGATGGTCGGCCGTCCCCGGGAATCCCAGACCCGCCGGCCGTAGACCTCGACTATCTCGCTGCTCCTGATCACCCTTGCCTGCTCCAGAATTGCGCCACCCCGGCGAGCCTCGCAACCGGTTCGGCGAGCAGGCGGCGTGCTGCCTGCCGCACCCGGTCCCGGGCCGGTTCGTCGGTGAGGTACTCCACCGGCGACTTGCCGTCGATCCGTGCCAGCCAGAGACCGGGCAGCAGCTCGGCGCAACGGCGCTCGAAATCCGCGACCGGCTCCCAGTCCACGCCCTCGAGATAGCTGGCCGACAGCGCCTCGAACGAGTCGCGGTAGCGATCGCGCCATTGTGGCCGCCAGGCCGCCTTCAGCAACAGGTGATTCAGACAGAAGGCAAGATCGAACGCCGGGTCGCCGTACCAGGCGCATTCCGCATCCAGGAAGACCGGCCCGGCGGGGCCGCAGAGGATGTTCTTGGGACTGACGTCGCCGTGCACCAGCGCGCGTCGGGTGGCCAGCGTCCGGTCGGCCAGCTCCGCAAGCCGCGGGGCGAGATCGGGATGGCGTTGGCCGGTGGCGCGCAGGTAGGGCTCGAGCCGGATCGGCTCGAAGATCCGGTCGTTGGCGAATGCCGCCGCGAGCGTCTCGTCGCCTGCGCTGCGCCGGTGGATGAGGGCAAGCTGCCGGCCGACCTCCGCGGCGAAGGCCGGATCGATCCTGCCGTCGCGCAGCTCCGCCTTCCAGACCGGGTAGGTGTCCGGGTCCAGATACTCCATGGCGAAGAGCCCGAGGCCCGCATCCTCGCCGAGCAGGCGCGGCACGCTGGCCGGCAGCCACTGCGAGACGGTGCGCATCCAGGCCGCCTCGGCGGCGTTGCGCTCCACCGGCGCTTCCCACAGCGCGGCGACCTTGAGCCGGGGCAGCGCCCGCTTGATGCAGAACCGGCCGGCCCGGGACTCGACCAGCAGGATGTCCGACGACACGCCGCCGGCAAGCGGCGTGAAGGCCGGCTGCTCGTCCGTGGCGACCAGGCCGAGCGCGCGCAGGGATTGCAGCAGCGGTTCGGCCTGCATTCAGTCGGTCTGCTGGTAGATGCCGGAGAACGCGGTGCCGTCCCAGATGTACAGCAGGTAGGCGGCATGCAGGCAGTCGCGAGCCCCGCGGGGCTTGAAGAGGCCGACGCACTGCCCCCCCGGATGGCGGACACTGCGATACGCGACGCCGGCCGAACCCTGGGAGCGCAGCGCCGCCCCCGCCCGCTGCGGCGCCACGTAGGAATCCGGGTCGTGGATGTCGTCGCCCGCCTCGCGCAGGTCATGCAGCCGGGCGTCGATGCGCACTTCATACAGCCGCATCGGCAGGTGCATCGGAGGCTCCCGGGTGGCCGCGAGGAACCGCCCATGGTGGTAGCGGGTTTCCGCGATCGCCGTGGCACGCTCGCGCGCGGCGTAGAACACGCCGTAGCTGCCGTCGGAGAACCGGCTGCCGCTCGGATTGAGATGCGTGAACGCGGCCATGATCGGCCCCGTGCCCGGACCGAACACCCGGTCTTCCGGCGCGACCAGCTCGATGCAGCCGACCTCGTCCCGAACCCGGTCGTCCGTCAGCGCCTCGAGCGCATAGAGCGCCTCGAAGTCCTCCGGTTGCGCCACCCGGTCGAACAGGTAGACCGTAGGATGCCGGGTCGGCACGATCCGACAGGCCGGCGACCAGCGGATCCGTCGCACCGGCCACTCCGACCCGGGCGACGGTGCGGCACGCGAGGCGGCAGACGGGACGGCAGACGGCGCCGCGGCACCGGTCAAGACCAGCCCCCGCCGCGGACCGAATCGAGATAGCGGCGCACCGCGTTGAGGTCGCTCACGTTGCCGGCCAGCATGCGCTCGAGCGCGCTCCTGCCGCCGAAGATCGGCGCCGCGTTGGGCTTGCGGATCCAGCTGTCCGCCGCATCGGCATCCGGGAGGAGGATCTGCAGCGACTTGTAGATGCCGAGCAGGTTCGAGATGCGCTCCAGCGTGTCCTTCGGAAGGCTTGCGCGCTCGGGATGCTTGCGCCAGGCGAAGAACGTGGAACGGGCCGGCGCACCGAGAAGCTGCAGTTGCTCGTCCACGGTGAGTCCCCACAGCTGGGCGATGCGGGTGAAGGCGCGGATGCCGGCGGCGCTGAGCTCCGCGACGTTGGCAGCCGAAGCGGCCGTAGTCCGATCTGGGATCATAGTGGAATGATAGTCTGTATCTGGATTCATTTGTCCTCCGCGGGGCCCCCTCGCCGCCCCGCGGGCGCGCGCCGTGTCATGCCGTTTCCCTGCGGACGAGCTCGAAGCCGAGGTCGATCGGAGCCCCGGCTGCAGGGGTGTCATCCTCCAGTTGCGCGAGCAGTGATTCGGCGGCGACCTTGCCCATCCGATACCCCGGGACCCGGATGGTGGTGAGGGCCGGATCCGCGATCGCCGCCACGTCGAAATCGCCGAAGCCCACGATGGCGAGGTCGTCGGGCACCTTTCGTCCGGTGCGGCGGGCGACCTGGAGCAGCGCGCAGGCGAGCAGGTCGTTCGCGCAGAAGACCGCGTCGATGTCCGGCGCCCGGGCGAGCAGCTCGGCGGCCGCCATGCGGGCGCCGTCGATGCGCATCGGGTCGGTAACGAAGCCCTCGACCGGCGGTGCCAGGCCGGCATCCCGGGCCGCGCGGCGAAACCCCTTCATGCGCTTGCGGGAGCGGTGCTCGAGGGCGGGCTCGCAGCCGATGAATGCCCAGCGCCGGCGGCCGAGCGCGGCGAAGAGCTCGCCGGCGGCCGTGCCGGTGCTCCGGTTGCAGAAACCGACCACCAGCCCGAGCGGCGCGCGGGCGATGTCCCAGATCTCGGCAACAGGAAGGCCGTGCCGGAGGACCAGCTCGCGCGCCGGGAGCACGTGCTCCACGCCGGTCAGCACCATGGCATCCACGCCGCGACTGATGAAGGCCCGCACGAGCGACAGCTCGCGTTCCGCGCTGTAGCCGCTGTCGCCCAGCACGAGCTCGTAGCCGGCGCCGCGCAGTGCATCGGAGAGCCCCTGCAGGGTGCCGGCATAGACGGAGTAGGAAAGCGTCGGGACGACGGCGCCGACGATGTGGCTGCGGCTCGATACCAGCGCGCGCGCGGTCTGGTTCGGCACGTAGCCTAGTTCCCGCACCTTCGCGAGAATGGCACGCAAGGTCTGCGGATGCAGGCGCGCCGGCTCGTGCAGGGCGCGTGAAACCGTCATCGCGGACACGCCTGCTGCTGCCGCGACATCGGCCAGCCGCACCCGCGTGCCTGCTGCAATGGGCCTTGACACTGCCTGCGCTCCAGTCTAGCTTCTGGTCTTGGCCATGTTAACGCAAACACGCCGGCTGAAGCTACCGGCTTGGAGAGCCGCAACCGCCGCCAAGGATGCCGCCAGACGGCGGCTCCTGGGCGACCGGGCTTACGAACGGCGCGATCCACGGAACGGACGGAGCGAATGGAAACGATGAGCAGGACCCGGGGCCATGCCCGCCGGGAGATCGGCGCCGACGATGTCGCCTTCTATCGCGAGAACGGCTACCTCGTGGTCGAGGACGTGCTGGATGCCGCGCAGTTGCAGACGTTGCGCGACGCGGTCACCCGCATGCTGGAGGGCGCCCGCGGCCTCACCGGCAACACCGACGTCTACGACCTGGAGGACAGCCATACGCCGACGGCCCCGCGGGTGCGCCGCCTGAAGCAGCCGCATCTCAACCACCCCGCGTTCGGCGCGCTCATCCGCTCCGAGCCCATCCTTCGCCTGCTGCGCCCGCTGCTCGGCGAGAACATCCGGCTCCAGACGTCCAAGCTGAACCTGAAGTCCGCCGGCTACGGCGCCCCGGTGGAATGGCACCAGGACTGGGCCTACTATCCGTGCACCAATCAGGACGTGCTGGCGCTCGGCGTGCTGCTGGACGACTTCACCGAAACGAACGGGGCCATGATGGTCGTTCCCGGCAGCCACACCGGTCCGATCCTGGACCATCACTTCGACGGCCGCTTCTGCGGCGCAATCGATCCCGCCGCGTCCGGCTACGACTTCGGCCAGGCGATCAAGCTGCTTGCGCCGGCAGGATCGGTGACGCTGCACCACGCGCGCACCGTCCATGGCTCGGCGCCGAACCTGTCGGGCGCCTCCCGGAACTTCCTGCTGTACGAATGCCTGGCGGCCGACGCCTGGCCGCTGGCCGGCTCCTTCGCTCCCTTCACGGACCTGGCGGAGTTCGACAGCCGGATCATCTGCGGCAAGCCGACGCTGGAGCCGCGACTGGAGGCCGTGCCGGTGCGCATTCCGCTGCCGAAGCCGGCGGACCCCTCCTCGCTCTACCAGGCGCAAAAGGGGCTCGGCAACCCGTACTTCAAGCCGGTGGCTGCCTGAGGGCCGCTGTACAGACGCCCGTTGCCGGGCGAGCATTTGCCTTTCGAGCGCGCCGTGCCCCGGGCGGACGCGCCGCCAACGAGACAAGGAGACGCACGTGAAACCACCGAAGACGACACGACTTGCGCTGGCCTGCGCCGCCCTGGCGGCATTCCTGCCGATGGCCGCGCAGGCCCAGACGACGCTCACCCTGGGCGGCTCGGATGCCCTCGGGACCACCATCGACCGCGGCAACGCGATGTTCGCCAAGCTGGTGAACGAGCGCGCCGGCGGCAAGGTGAAGGTCAACTTCATCCAGGGCGAGCAGCTCGGCAACGACGTGCAGGTCATCGAGCAGATGATGCAGGGCTCGGTGCAGCTCTACGGCGACGTGCTGGACTGGTACGCCAACTGGGTCAAGGACTTCGCCATCTTCGCCTGGGGCTTCACCTTCCGCGACAACGACCACTTCCAGAAATTCCTGGACTCCGCCACCTTCGCGGAAATGACCGAGGCGCTGCGCAAGACGCAGGGCATCCGCATCCTGGCGAGCGCCCCGACCCAGCCACGGGTGCTGTTCGCGAAGCGGCCGGTCAACTCGCCGGACGACCTGAAGGACGTCAAGATGCGGGTGCCGGAGATCAAGACCTATCTCAACCTGTGGACCACGCTCGGCACCAAGCCGTCGCGGGTCGCCTGGGGCGAGGTCTTCCTGGGGCTCAAGACCGGCGTGATCGACGCGACCGAAGGGCCGATCTCCTCGGCCTACGGCGCGAAGTTCCATGAGGCGGCACCGAACCTGATGCGCACCGACCATCTGGTCTCCTCCCAGCACATCACCATCAACGAGAAGGCCTACCAGGCCCTGTCGCCGGACCTGCAGAAGATCCTGACCGACGCGGCGCGCGAGGCGGTCGCCTGGGCGCGCAAGGAATCGGAGAAGGAGACCGAGGAGCTCACCACGAAGATGGCGGCGGCCAAGGTCAACGTGATCCGGCCGGACCGCCAGCCGTTCGCGGAGAAAGCGATCGCGGCGGTCCAGCGCATGGAGAGCGAAGGCGCCTGGTCGGCCGGCCTCTGGCAGAAGATCCGGGACATCAAGTAGCACGGTGTCGTCCCTCCTCTCCGTCACCTGGCGGCTGATCAGGCGGCTCGGCACGCTCGAACGCGGACTCTGTGTCGCCCTGATGGGCTGGATCGTGATCTCCATCATGATCCAGGTGGTCACCCGCTACCTGCTCGGCCAGCCCCTCGTCTGGGTCGAGGAATCCGCCGGCTACGCCTTCCTGTGGCTGGTGTTCCTGGGTGCGGCCGCCGGCTTCAAGGAGCTGCGCCACATCCGCATCGAGACCTTCGTCGGGCGCCTTCCGCACCGTGCGCGCCATGTTATGCGCGGCGCGCTGTACGCGCTTTGCACCGTCTCGATGCTGCTGATCGCCTGGTATGCCTGGGGCCTCATGGACGTGGAGTCCCGCAGCAGCACCATCGCCCTGCCGATCGAGCTGCCGCGCCACCTGTTCTATTCCGTCCCGCTCTTCGTCTGCACCTGCTCGATCGCAATCACCGGGCTGTACCTGGTCGCGGCCTACTGGGCCTGCGCGGCGAGCGGCCGCCCGATCGAGGCCGAGGCCGAGGTGGCGGAACGTCGCCGCCTCGATGAAGCGCTTCTCGGCCACTGAATGAAGAGCGAGCGCGCTTTCGCCACCGGGATGGGTCGCCACCGATGATCCTGCTGATGTTCGGCGTGCTGTTCGCGCTGATCGCGCTCGAGCTGCCGATCGCCTTCGCGCTGGTGTGCGCCGCGTTCTTCTATCTGTTCGCCGGGACGTCGATCCCGCCCTCGATCGTCGTGCAGCGCATGTCCTCCGGCATCGACAGCTTTCCGCTGCTCGCGATCCCGCTCTTCGTGCTTGCCGGCAACCTGCTCAACTCCGGCGGCATCGCGCGGCGCCTGTTCGACTTCTCCATCGCGCTGATCGGCCACCTGCGCGGCGGGCTCGCCCAGGTGAACATCCTGGCGAGCATGATCTTCTCCGGCATGTCGGGCGTCGCCCAGGCCGATGCGGCCGGGCTCGGCACCGTGGAGATCAAGGCGATGCGCAATGCGGGTTTCGACGGCGCCTTCTCCGCCGCGGTCAGCGCCTCGTCGGCGGTGATCGGCCCGATCATCCCGCCTTCGGTGATCATGGTGATCTACGGCGTGCTGGCGCAGGTGTCGGTCGGCGACCTGTTCCTCGCCGGCATCCTGCCCGGCATCGTGATCGGCCTGCTGCTCATGCTGACGGTGTACGTGCTGGTGACCACCGGACGGGTGCACGCGCCGCTGCAGCCCCGTGCCTCGGCTGCGCGGCTGCGGCAGACCTTCTTCGCCGCCATCCCGCCGTTGATGGCGCCCGTGATCCTGATGGTGGGGCTGCTCACCGGAGTCGCGACGCCGACCGAGCTCGGCGCGATCACGGTGGCCTACGCGATCGTGCTCGGCTTCGCCTATCGGGAGCTGGACCTGCGCAAGCTGGTGCGCGCCATGTCGGAGTCCGCCGTCGCCACCGGCGTGCTGGTCTTCATCATGGCGGCCGCGGTGCCGATCGGCTGGGCGATCGCGATCAACAACGTTCCCGCCCAGTTCGCGGCGTGGCTGATGTCGATCACCCAGGAGCCGTGGGTCGCGCTGATCGTGATCAACCTGCTGCTGCTCGTCGCCGGCTGCTTCATGGAGACCACGGCCATCCTGCTGATCGCGGTGCCCACGCTCCTGCCGCTGGTGCTTCAGATCGGCATCGATCCGGTGCACTTCGGGCTGGTGGTGATCATCAACCTGCTGATCGGGGCGACCACGCCGCCTTTCGGCGTGCTCCTCTTCATCGTGCAGGACATCGCGCGCGTGAGCTTCGGCGAGATCGTCAGGGCGATGCTGCCCTTCTACCTGCCGCTGCTCGCGGCGCTCCTGATCGTGACCTACTGGCCGTCGCTCGCGCTCTGGCTGCCGAACGCGTTCAGTTGAGCCTGCGCGCCGGACGGGAGCGTCCCCGCGCGGCATCCGATCGCGGCGCCTCAGCGGGCGCTCAGTCGCTCGATCGCTGCGCGGGTCTCCGGCAGGCGTGACACCAGGCGCAGGCTGCCCTGCTCCAGCAACGCGTTCAGCATCGGCCGCCGCGCCGTCCAGTGATCGCGCGGATAGCGCGAGAAGATGAAGACGCTGCGCCG
>JAEWEW010000007.1 GCA_023389175.1 Pseudomonadota bacterium
GGATCGCGGTGCGAAACGCGGATTCGCTCGCGGTCGCGAAGCGGTCGCTTTCGCGACGCTCCTGCCCGAAGCTCTGCACCACCGGGATCGCGTTGAGCACCTCCGCGGCGAGCGCGCTCGCGTCGGCCAGGCGATCCTGGCTCGAGCGAGACAGCTTGCGCACCCGCCGCCCGATCAGCACCAGCGGCATCACGAAGAGCAGCAGGATCGCGATCACCGTGAGCACCAGCGTCGGCCGGATGAACGCGAGGACCAGGATGCCGCCCAGCATCATGATCGTGCTGCGCAGCCCGACCGAAAGGCTCGAGCCGACCACCGTCTGCACCAGGGTCGTGTCCGCGGTGAGCCGCGACAGCACCTCGCCGGTCTGCAGCGTCTCGAAGAACACCGGCCGCTGCATGAGCACGTTCGCGTAGACCGCCTGGCGCAGGTCGGTGGTGACCCGTTCGCCCAGCCAGCTCACCATGTAGAAGCGCGCCGAGGTGAATGCGGCCATCAGCAGCGCGAGCGCGAGCAGCACCAGGAAGTGGTTGCGGATGACCGCGAGCCGCGTCTCGTCGCCCGCGGCGAGCCCCCCGTCGATCAGCAGGCGCAGTCCATAGGGGACGACCAGCGTGGTAGTGGCCGCGCCGAGCAGGAAGAGCAGCGCGAGGAACGCTCGCAGCCGGTAGCGCGCCAGGAAGGGCAGGAGGTGGACCAGGCCGCGCGGGGAGCCCGCGCGGCGTTCCTGCGGTTTCAGAGCGGAGGGCGCGCTCGCGGCGAGCGGGGTTCGAACTGCGCAGCCAGCACCGAGGCGCCGGACTCGTCCACGGCCACGCGCTTGTGCCAGGCGATGGTCTGCATCAGGCCCTCGGTGAGGCTGGTCTGCGCGCGCCAGCCGATGAGCCGGAAGGTCTTGTCCGCGTCGGCGCGGCGCTCCTGCTCGTTGGGGCGGTCCAGCTCGTCCGAGAACACCGGGTCCACCGGCGATCCGAGATGGGCGCGGATCAGCTCCACCATGCGCCGGATGCTGGTGAGATGGCCGGAACCCACGTCGAAGCTCGGCTCCTCGATCCGCCGCGCGGTCGCCGCCTTCAGTAGCGCCTGAGCCACGTCACCGACGTAGATCCAATCGCAACGCCGGCGCCCGCTGCTCAAGACCGGTGCCTCCCCGCGCAGGAGTGCAGTGATGACCGAAGGCACCAGGCGATGATCGTTGGGATCGTCCGGGCCGTAGACCATGCCGATGCGAGCGTTGACCACGTTGGTGCCGTAGAGCCGCTGCAGGCCGCCGGCAAGCACTTCCAGCATGGCCTTGCTGATGCCGTAGGGCGACCCGACCTCGGTGACGTCGCGCCACGGGTTCGAGGTCTCGAGCGTGCCGGAGACCACGACCCGGGTGTCGGGGACGGCGTCCATCGCGCCCAGGATGAGCTTCATGCTGGCGGTGAGGTTTACGTCGAGCGAACGCGCGATGGAATCCGGCGAGCGGTCGCTGTTGGCGTAGCCGGCGAGGTGGACGATGTGGGTCGGCTTCAGGCGGCGCAGGGCTGCGGCACAGGCCTTGGAGTCGGTGAAGTCCACCACGTGGGAGCGGGCGGGCGTGAACGGGGCTGTCGGGCTTCCGGGTCGGCGCAGCATCACCACCTGGGCGCCGCGCTCATGCAGCAGGCTGACCAGGTGCCGGCCGATGAAGCCCGACGCGCCCGAGACCGCGAAGCGGTGATCGCGCAGATCCGCGAGGGTCGAGACCTGCTCGATGGAGGAAGTTGCTTGCATGCCGGCAGTCCGTCAGTTGTAGCGCTTCTTGTTCTTTCCTTCGTGTGGCCACCCGCATGTGGCAGGAACGAGCATCCGTTGCGACGAAGACAGCGGATTATCGCGACAAAGTTCAAGGCCACAACCCCGCGCCCTGCATGTGCAAGGGCTTTTGGCCGGTCAGATCGAACATTGCGCCCAGACCCAGGCGCACCCCACGATAGACGATACGTGGACGTGTGTCGCCCTCGTCATGTGTAATGTGTATCGGATTGTGTCGCGAGCGCGGCCGGCTCCGTCGTCCGGTATCGAACCAGATCGGTGATCGGATGCCCCAGGGCGATTCCGCGGCGCTCGAACTTGGTTTCCGGCCGGGTCGGCCCGGACTTCACCCCGAAAGCCGCTTCGGTAGCGCCTCCGGGCGGCCGCCTGGTCACGAGCGTTGCGGTATCCGCCAGCACCTGGCGCATCTGCTCCGCGTAGTCCGGCCAGTCGGTCGCGAAGTGCAGGTAGCCCCCCGGCAGCAGCTTCCCGGCCAGCCGTGTAACGAAGTTTGGCTGCAGCAGGCGGCGCTTCTGATGGCGCGCCTTGGGCCACGGGTCCGGAAAAAAAACATGGATTCCGGTAAGAGATGTGTCAGGAATCTGGTGTTTGACCACCTCCTGAGCGTCGTATTCGATTACACGGATGTTGTGCAAACCCAGCATTTCCATCCGCTTGAGCAATGCGCCAATCCCCGGCGTATGCACCTCCACGCCCAGATAGTCGATCGCCGGATGGGCTGCCGCGATCGCCGCCGTGGTCTCGCCCATGCCGAAACCGATCTCCAGCACGCGCGGCGCATCGCGTCCGAACACCGCTGCGAGGTCCAGCGGCGCCGGCGCGAAGCGGATGCCGTAGACCGGCATCAGCCGTTCATAGGCATCGCGCTGCGCGGCAGAGAAGTGGGATCGGCGCAGCACATAGCTGCGGATGCCGCGTGCCTGCCCGGAACCGGTGGACTCCTCGAGCGTCACCGCGCCGCGACACTCGGCAGCATGCCCGCGGCTGGCGAAGAGGGCGCGGCCTCGTAGTGCTTGCGGGGCATGCGGCCGGCGCGCCAGGCGAGCCGGCCGGCTTCGACGCCGAGCTTCATCGCGCGGGCCATCAGGATCGGATCCTCGGCGGCTGCGATGGCGGTGTTCATCAGCACGCCCGCGCAGCCGAGCTCCATTGCGATCGCCGCATCGGACGCGGTGCCGACGCCGGCATCGACGATCACCGGCACCCGCGCCTGGGCGAGGATGAGCTGCAGGTTCCAGGGATTCAGGATGCCCATGCCGGAACCGATCAGCGATGCGAGCGGCATCACCGCCACGCAGCCGATGTCCTCCAGCATCCGGGCCTGGATCGGGTCGTCGCTGCAATAGACCATGACCTCGAACCCGTCGGCCACCAGGGTCCGGGCGGCCGCGAGCGTCTCCGGCATGTTCGGGAACAGCGTCGCCTGGTCTCCCAGTACTTCCAGCTTCACCAGGTTATGCCCATCCAGCAGCTCGCGCGCGAGGCGCAGCGTGCGGACCGCGTCCTCCGCCGTGTAGCAGCCGGCCGTGTTCGGAAGGATGGTGAAACGGTCCGGCGGCACCGCCTCGAGCAGGCTCGGCTCGCCCGCGGTCTGTCCGATGTTGGTGCGGCGGATCGCCACGGTGACGATCTGGGCACCGCTCGCATCGATCGCCTCGCGCGTCTGCGTGAAGTCCCGATACTTGCCCGTGCCGATCAGCAGCCGCGAGCTGAACTCGCGCTGGCCGATTCGAAGCATGTCCGCCGCTGGTGTCGTCATCAATGGTGCCAGAGTCGTGCGCCGTGGCCGGCGCGATGCCCGGAACGGTCTTGCTCAGCCGCCACCGACGGCGACCACGATCTCGATCCGGTCTCCGGGAGCGAGCGGCGTGGTGGCGTGGCGTGACCGCGGGACGATCTCGGCATTGCGTTCCACGGCAATTCGCTTGCCGGTGAATCCGAGGCCATCGACCAGTTCCTGGATCGTCATCTCGCGGCCGATCGGATGCGTCTTGCCGTTGAGGATGATCTCCATGCCCCGATTCTAACGGCAGGCGCGTCCCCGTCCCAGCCCGACCCGCCGCAGCGTTACAGCGCGGTGCCGGGCGTCGGCGAGCGGGCCACCGGGCCGCGGGCAGTCGCCGGCGACAGGAACCGCTTCTCCAGGTCCGTGCGGCTTTCGTTCACCAGGTCCTTCGGCAGGTCCTCGACGATCGTCTTCGCCACGTCCGGATCCAGGGACTGGCGCAGCAACCCGAGAAAGCGCGGCGCGGCCGCGACCCGCAGGCGGTCGAAGCGATTCGCGCGGCGCGCCTGGCACAGCCAGTCGCCCAGCCGGTTCGCAAAGAGCACAGCCTCGGCATGGCTGCCGTCGAGGCCCGCGGAAGCCGTCACGCTGCTCATCTGTCGCGCCGCATGGCCGGAGCGGCGGCCCCGGGCGTCCCGGCGCAGCTTCTCTTCCTTCGCGTGGGCCGATGCATGGGTAAGGGTCTCGACCTCCTGCAGGTGCTCGTCCGCGTTCGTCCACTGGTAGATCCGTGCGATGCCTTCGTCGGCGACAACGAGCCAGTTGGTCTGCATGTGTGCTCCTCCCAGTTGCGGCCACCGCGCCGGGCGGCAACCCCTATGCCCGAGGCCGGCGCCAAGCGCTCTTCCCGATCCACTTTCCGAGTCCCGCGGCCCGTCGCGATCGGGCCGAGGTCGGGACCGAGGTCGGTACTGCAACGATGAACGAATCGCGGCGCTTGGGCAAGGGCTGGTTCAGGGACGGTTGCAGGGGGCCGCCTTGTCGCCCATACAATCCGGACGCGATCCATGCCCTTGGACAGGCAACCCCGAACCCCCAGGAGAATCCACGATGGCTGGCCTTTATTTCGAGGAGTTCCAGGTCGGGCATGTCTTCAGGCACGCGGTGACCCGCACGGTGACCGAAGCCGACAACACGCTCTTCTCGGTCATGACGCTCAACATGCAGCCGCTGCATATCGACGCGCACTTCGCGGAGCAGACCGAGTTCGGCCAGCGGCTGGTCAACAGCCTGTTCACGCTCGGGCTGGTCATCGGCATCAGCGTGACGGATACCACCCTCGGGACGACCATCGCCAACCTGGGCATGTCGGACATCCGGTTCCCGAAGCCGGTGTTCCACGGGGATACGATCCGGGTGGAGACGGAGGTGAAGGCCCTGCGCGACAGCGGCTCGCGCCCGGAGGCGGGCATCGTCACCTTCGAGCACCGGGGCTGGAACCAGCGCGACGAGCTGGTCTGCGTCTGCACCCGGGCGGCCTTCATGAAACGGCGCCACGGTCATACTGCCGGCGCCGGCGAAGCCTGAACCGCATGGATTTCTCACTTTCCCCGGAGCAGCAGCAGTTGCAGGAGTCGATCGGGACGCTCTGCGCCGATTTCGACGATGACTACTGGCTGGCGCTGGACACGAAGGGCGGCTTCCCGACCGCGTTCTTCGATGCGCTCGCCGGCGCCGGCTGGCTCGGCATCTGCATACCCGAGGCCTACGGCGGCAGCGGGCTGGGCATCACCGACGCCGCGCTGATGATGGGCGCGATCGCGCGCTCCGGTGCCGGGATGTCCGGTGCATCCGCCGTGCACATGAACATCTTCGGGCTGAACCCGGTGGTGGTGTTCGGGTCGGACGAGCAGAAGGCCCGGATGCTGCCGGACATCGCCGCTGGTCGAAGCAAGGCCTGTTTCGCGGTGACGGAGCCCGATGCCGGTCTGAACACCACGCAGCTCAAGACGCGCGCGGTGCGCCGTGGCGACCACTATCGGGTCGACGGCCAGAAGGTATGGATCTCGACCGCACAGGTGGCGGACAGGATCCTGCTGCTCGCGCGCACGACGCCCCTGGAGGAGGTCACCAGGCCGACGCATGGCCTCAGCCTCTTCTATACCGGCTTCGACCGCGATCGGGTGCGGGTGCACGAGATTCCGAAGATGGGCCGCAAGGCGGTGGATTCCAACGAGCTGTTCTTCGAGGATTTCCGGATTCCGGTCGCGGACCGGATCGGCGAGGAGGGCCGCGGCTTCGAGTACATCCTGCATGGCATGAACCCCGAGCGGATCCTGATCGCCGCCGAGGCGGTCGGGATCGGCCGGCTCGCGATCGACCGCGCGGCGCGCTACGCCCGCGAGCGCATCGTCTTCGGCCGGCCGATCGGGCAGAACCAGGCCATCCAGCATCCGCTGGCGCAGCAATGGATGGCGCTGGAGGCCGCCTGGCTGATGCTGATGTCGGCGGCATGGCAGTACGACAACGGATTGCCTTGCGGGGCCGGCGCCAATGCCGCCAAGTACCTGGCCGCGGAGGCCGCCTTTGACGCCTGCCAGCAGGCGGTCATGACCCATGGCGGCTTCGGCTATGCGCGGGAGTACCACGTGGAGCGCTACCTGCGCGAAGCCTTTATCCCGCGGATCGCCCCGGTCAGCCCGCAGCTCATCCTGAGCTTCATCGCGGAGAAGGTGCTGGGGCTGCCCCGCTCGTACTGACGAACCGGCGCGACGCCCGGCGGGCGCGGGCGCCGCCGCCTGGCCTTCGGCAACGGCGGCAGGATGTCCTTGGAGCGGGCGACGAGCCTCGAACTCGCGACCTCAGGCTTGGGAAGCCGGCGCTCTACCAACTGAGCTACGCCCGCATCGGCCCGATTGTAGCGGCCCGCGTAGAATCATGCGCGAGGCTGGCACGGCCAGCGCCGCCGGCCGCCCCGGCCATGGATCCTTGAGCAATGCGTGTCGCCTACCTGTCCCACCCGAGCTCGCTCGAGCATGAAATGGGCGAGGGCCATCCGGAGTGCCCGGACCGGGTGCGGGTCATCGCGGACCGGCTGCTGGCAGGCGGGCTGCTGGACCTCATGATCGTGGAGGAGGCGCCGGCCGTGACCCGGGAGCAGCTGCTGCGCGCCCATGCCGCCATGCATGTGAACCGCATCGAGGCCAACGCGCCGCTCCAGGGGCATGCGCGGATCGACCCGGATACCGTGATGAACACGGCCACGCTGCATGCCGCGCGCCATGCCGCCGGCGCGGTGGTGCGCGCTGTCGACATGGTGCTCGACGGTGAATGCGAGCGGGCCTTCTGCAACATCCGTCCGCCCGGCCATCATGCCACCCGGGAGGCGGCGATGGGCTTCTGCTTCTTCAACAACGTGGCGGTGGGCGCCCGTCATGCCCTCTCCCGCGGCATCGAGCGGGTTGCCGTGTGCGATTTCGACGTGCATCACGGCAACGGCAGCGAGGACATCGTCGCGGGCGACGACCGTGTGCTGATGCTGTCCACCTTCCAGTCCGCGCTCTATCCGTTCTGCGGCGAGCGGCCGCTGGCCGGCAACATCCTGAGCGTGCCGCTGCTGCCCTACAGCCGGGGCGATGCATTCCGCGCCGCGGTGAAGGAGAACTGGCTGCCGGCGCTGGAACGCTTCAGACCCCAGCTGGTCATGGTTTCGGCCGGCTTCGATGCGCACCGCGACGACGAGCTCGGCCAGCTCGGCTGGACCGAGGACGACTATGCCTGGGTCACGCGGCGCCTCGTCGAGCAGGCCGACCGGCATGCCGGCGGACGCATCGTCTCGGTGCTGGAAGGCGGCTACGACCTGCGTGCGTTGACCCGCAGCGTCGAGCGCCACGTGCGCGAGTTGCTGGAGATCGGGGCGGAGGAGATGTGATGAAGGTGGCGGTGATCGGCCTCGGCGCGATGGGCGCCGCGGCGGCGGGCAATCTGCTCGGCAAGGGGCACGAGGTGCGGGGGGTCGACCTGCGGAACGAGGCGCTGGCGGCGCTGCGGTCGGCAGGCGGCATCGCCCACGAGTCGATCGCGGACGCGGTGCGGGGCGCGGACGCGATCGTCACCTTCGTCGTGAATGCGCAGCAGGTGGACGCGGTGGTGCTGGGCGAAGGCGGTGTCGCGCAATCGATGGAACCGGACGCGGTGGTCGTGCAATGCGCGACCGTCGCGCCGGCGTATGTCGCGAAGCTGGCCGAGGCCATGCAGGCGCGCGGCCGCATGCTCGTCGACGCACCGGTGTCCGGCGGCGTGGGCGGCGCGGCAGGCGGCGCGCTCACCATCATGGCGAGCGGGCCGCGGGCTGCGATGGCGCGCGCCCGGCCGCTGCTGGATCAGATGGGCGCGCACGTGCATGACTTCGGCGACCGGGTCGGCGCCGGCTCCATGGTCAAGACCATCAACCAGCTCTTCTGCGGCGTCCATCTCGCGGTGCTCGGCGAAGCGATCGCGCTCGGCCGGCGCGCCGGCCTGGATCCGGCGCGCCTGCTGGAGGTGTATGGCAACAGCGCGGCGGCAAGCTGGATGATGAAGGACCGCGGCCCGCGCTCGCTCGCTGAAGCGCCGCCTGCGAACAGCGCGATCGACATCTTCGTGAAGGACCTTGGCCTGGTGCTGGATGCCGGCCGCGAGCTCAAGTTCCCGCTGCCGATGGCGGCTGCCGCGCACCAGCTCTTCCTTTCGGGAAGCGCCCAGGGCAAGGGCGGGCTCGACGATTCCCATCTCTGGGAGGCATGGCCCGGCTAGGCTGTCGGCCGAGCGGCGCGGCTGTGCCGTGCAGCGGCCCTGCGCTCAGCGCGGGTCCCGGCGACTGCCCGCTCGGGCGGCCACCCAGCCCTCGATCCGGTCCAGCACGGCGGTGAGCCCCCGGTTCATCGCCGCCACGGCGGACTGGACATCCTCGGTCGCGAGCGGTTCGGTGGCGCTGAACACGGTGCGATCCAGGATCCGGCGCTCGTTCCAGTCCAGCAGGTCCGCCTCGACCACGATCACCGCGCGATGCGGCTGCGTGGTGGTGTCGTGGTGGAGCTGAGCCAGGCGCAGCCCCAGGATCCAGTCGCCGCGGATGCCGCTGGTGTCGAGCGCCGCGTCGGCGATGCCGAGCCCGCCCGCGGCGGCGGAGGCTGACAGCCGGCGCTGGACCAGCAGGCCGAGCCGGCGGGCCGGCCGCTCCGTCCACGAAGCGAGCTGGTAGTAGGAAAGGCCTGCCTCGCCGCGCGAGTACACGATGCCGGAGCTCTCGTAGAGCGCGCTCGACTGGTTCACGGCAATGAGCAGGACCGGGCCTGTCCGGACATGGCGCCGCTGCGACGCGGAAGGCAGCGGCGCGAGATCGCGCAGCTCATGGTAGCTGCGGCTGCCCGCGCTCGGCAGGAGCGTGCAGCCGCCGGCTGCGAGCATGCCCAGCAGGCCGCCCACCGCCAGGACGCGGCGTGGCCTTCTCATCGCCGCCTTCTCATCGGCGCCGTCTCATCTGCGTTTCTCGCCCGGGCCGAGCTGGGACTCGTCCGGCCCGAGCAGTGTCGACCGCGGATCCTGGTAGCGTTCCAGCGTGCGATTGAGGCTCTCGATGCCGATCCGCAGGTCGCGCGTGGTGGCGCGCAGCTCCAGCAGTCCGAGGTCGGCGCCGTCGGCGACCCGGGTCGCGACCCGGTCGGTCTGGCGTTCCAGGCCGGAGACCGCGTTGGAGATGCCGGCGAGCGTCTTGCGCGAATCGGCCACCAGCCTGCGCACGTCCTCGATCGCTCCGCTTGCCTGGCCCGCGAGCGGCACAAGGCTGCGCTCGAGGTTGTCGCTGGTTCGCTCGACCGCCACCGTGATGCGCTCGGTCGCCTGCTGCAGGTTCTCCGCGGTGCCGGCGAGCGCGAGCGTGGCGGCGTCGAGCGCGCCGAGGCGAAGCGCGAGCCCGTCGGAGAGCTGGCGGATCGACACCACTGCATCCGCAAGCGCCGCGCGGTTCTCGTCGGTGAGCAGGTCGCGCAGGTTGGCGAGAGCCGCCTCGCCGGTCACCGCGATGCGGTTGAAGGCATCGCTGATCTGGTCGAACTCGGACGTGCCTTCGGCGATCACCGGCCACTTCTCTCCCGGCGGTACCGCGCTCAATGCCTCGCCCGGCGGGCTCGGCGTGATCAGGTCGATGCGGGCGACCCCGGTCACCAGGTTGCGCCCGACGTTCGCGGTCGTGTTCGCCGCGACCGGGGTGCCGCCGTCCACCCGGATGTCCACCTTGACCCGGTTCACGTCGTCGGGAGAGAAGCTGTAGTTCTCGACCTGGCCGATCTTCAGCCCCCGCGCGTTCACCTCGCCGCCGATCTGCAGGCCGCGCAGCGACTGCCGCTCGAAGTAGATGGTGTAGTAGCGCACCGCCCCGCCCACCTGCCCGGTCAGCCAGATGCCGGCCCAGACCGCGCAGCCGATCAGCACGAGCAACAGCACCCCGATGATGGTGTAACGGCCTTCGGGTTCCACGTCAGTGGCGCCCGGCCGCCCGAAGCCACTGACCGGCCCCCTCGGGGGGCAGCGAACGCAGTGAGCGTGGGGGCTGTCCATCCGAATGGCGCCCGGCCGCCCGAAGCCACTGACCGGCCCCCCCGGGGGGCAGCGAACGAAGTGAGCGTGGGGCTTGTTTCATTCAGGATTCTTCGTCGGCCGGAGGGCGGCCGGCCGGGGGGACGGGCACGGTGGAGGCGGACGGACTCTGCGGACGCGCGGTGAAATAGGATTGTATCCACGGGTCCGGATGCGCCCGCACGCGGGCGAGCGGGCCATCGGCCACGACCTTGCCGCCGCCGAGCACCACCACGCGGTCCACCACGCCGAGCAGCGTATCGAGGTCATGGGTGATCAGCAGCACCGTCAGGCCGAGATCGCGATTGAGCGACGACAGCAGCCGATCGAAGGCCCTGGCGGTGACCGGATCGAGGCCGGAGGTGGGCTCGTCCAGGAAGAGCACCTCCGGCTCCAGCGCGAGCGCTCGAGCAAGCGCCGCGCGCTTGCGCATGCCGCCCGAGAGCTCGCTGGGCATCTTCGACGCCGTCTCGGGCGGCAGTCCGGCGAGGGCGAGTCGCAGGCCCACCACCTCGTCCACCAGCGCGCCGCCAAGGCGGGTGTGCTCGCGCAGGGGGACGGCGACATTGCCGCGCACGTCCATCGAGGAGAAGAGCGCGCCGTCCTGGAACAGCATGCCGACGCGCCGGCGCAGGCCCGCGAGCGCCGCGCCGCCCGCGCGCGCCACATCCACCCCAAGCAGCTCGACGCTGCCCGACGTCGGCGCCTGCAATCCCACGATCTCGCGCAGCAGGACCGACTTGCCGCTGCCGCTGCCGCCGATCACCGCGAGCAGCTCGCCGCGACGCACGCTGAAACCGACACCGTCGTGGACCGTCTGGCGGCCGAAGCGCGTGACGATGTCGCGCACCCGGATCACGGTGTCGTCGGTGGTCGTCGTCGCGCCTGCCATCGCGTGCGGACCGCACTAGATCCCGAGGGCCTGGAGCGCGACCGCGAAGATCGCGTCGAGCACGATCACGGCGACGATCGCATGCACCACGGTTGCGGTGGTTGCGGCACCGATCGCCCGGGTGTCGCGCGCCACCGCCATGCCCTTGTGGCAGCCGACCAGGGCGATGGCGAAGGCAAAGACCGGCGCCTTCACCAGGCCGACCAGGAAGTGGGTCAGCCCGAGCTCCGACCGGACGCGGTCGACGAAGGTGGCAGGCGTGAGGTCCAGCATCCAGTGGCATACCGCAGCCGCGCCGGCGAGGCCGGCCACGTCGCCGAGGAAGACCAGCAGCGGCAGCGTCGCCACCAGCGCGAGCACCCGCGGGACGACCAGCACCTGCTCTGCGGAGAGCCCGGTCATGCGGATCGCATCGATCTCCTGCGCGAGCTTCATCGTGCCGAGCTGCGCGGTGAAGGCCGCACCGGAGCGGCCGGCGACGATGGTCGCGATCAGCAGCGGCGAGAACTCACGCACCATGCCGATCGCCACGCCGTCGATCACGAAGACATTGGCGCCATACTTCGTTGCCTGCAGGCCGAGCAGATAGGCCACCACGACGCCGATCAGGCAGGTGATCAGCGCGATCACCGGGATGGCTTCGAGGCCGCTGTGCCGGCACTGGATCAGCGTCTCGCGCCAGCGCAGGCCGGCCGGCCCGGCGGCACGGAGCAGCTCGATCGCGAGCTGGCCGAGAAAGGCCAGCGCGCTGCGGACCGCGAGCTCGACGCGGTAGCCGGCGCGGCCGAGCCGCCAGATCCAATGGTGTCCGGCCGCCGGCGGAGGCAGGCCGGGGCGCGATTCCACCAGGGCGAGCAGCCGCCGGTGGCGAGGGTCGAAGCCGGTGAAGTCCGGCACCGCGCCGGGGGCCACGGCGAGCGCGCGCAGCAGGCGGTTGGCCGCCGCGGTATCGAGCGCATCGAGCCTGCCGCCGTCCACCCGCAGCGTGGCCGGCGCGTCCGGCGGCCCCTCGGCGCCGCGAGCGGCAGGCAGGCGGCCATGGCGACCGCGGCCGGCGAGCGCCCGGGCGAGGTCGCGATCGATATCCTCGAGATTGG
>JAEWEW010000013.1 GCA_023389175.1 Pseudomonadota bacterium
CGATCGCGGTCGGCCTCGCGGTGCTCGCGATCGAGCTCGCCCGGCGGCTGTACATCCGCTACCGGCGCGGCCAGTTCGGCACGCGGCTGATGGCGCGGCTCGCGCTCGCCTTCATCCTGATGACCGCGGTGCCGGTGCTGCTGATCTACTTCGTCGCGGTGCAGTTCCTCGGCCGGTCGATCGAATCGTGGTTCGACGTCCCGATGGAGCGGGCGCTGGACTCCGGGCTGAACCTCGGACGCGCGACGCTCGACTCGATGGTGGTCGACCTTGCCGCCAAGGCACGCAGCGCCGCGGCGGAGCTGGAGGCGGCGCCGCAGGCGCAGTGGTCGGACCGGCTCAACGAGATGCGGGAGCGCGCCGGCGTGCAGGAGGCGTTGGTGCTCACCAGCTCCGGCCGCATCCTGCATGCGAGCGGCTCGCGCTATGCGTCGCTCGTGCCCGACATGCCGTCGCCGTCGGCGATCCGCCAGGCCCGGGTCACCCGCTACTACGCGGCGATCGAGCCGATCGAGTCGCCCGGCGGCCCCCCGGCCGCGCCGGCCGGGCGCGACGGCGCAGCCAGCGCCGATCCGGCCGGCGGGACGCCGCACGGGCTCAAGATGCGGGCGATCGTCGCGCTGTCCGCCCCGACCCTCGGAGAGGAGGTCCGCCTGGTGCAGATGGTCCAGCCGGTCCCCACCGCGCTCGCGGAGAATGCGGAGGCGGTGCAGGCGGGCTTCCGGGACTACCAGGAGCTGTCGCTCTCGCGCACCGGGCTCAAGCGGATCTTCCGGGTGACGCTCACGGTCACGGTGCTGCTCACCGTGTTCTCGGCGATCGCCGCGGCCTTCCTGTTGGCCGGCTGGATGACCGGGCCGCTGTCGATGCTGGCCGCGGGCACCCGCGCGGTGGCCGAAGGCGACTTCCGGCCGGTCAAGGACTATGTCGGCCGCGACGAGCTCGGCGTGCTCACTCAGTCGTTCAACGCGATGACCCGCCAGCTCGAGGAGGCCCGCGCCCAGGTGGAGCGCAACCGGGTCGAGCTCGAGCTCGCGAACGCGAGGCTCGCCAGCGTGCTCTCGAACCTCACGGCAGGGGTGATCGTGCTGGACCGTGACTTCCGCGTGTCGCTCGCCAACGCCGGCGCCGAGAAGATCCTGGGCGAGCCGGCGAGCCGCATGGTCGGCCAGCCGTTCGGCTCGCTGCCGGGGCTCGCCCCCCTCCAGGGCGAGATCTCCAAGGCCTTCGAGGAGGCGGGCGACACCGAGTCGCAGAGCTGGCAGCGCCAGGTGGTGATCGATGCCCCGGGCGGCGACAAGGAGCGTGGCACCGGCAAGACGCTGCTGCTGAGGGGCGCGCTGCTGCCGGAGGCGCACGGCGACCACCTCCTGGTGATCGACGACATCACCGACGTGGTCTCGGCCGAGCGCGCCATCGCCTGGAGCGAAGTGGCACGGCGGCTGGCCCACGAGATCAAGAATCCGCTCACGCCGATCCAGCTCGCCGCCGAGCGGATGGACCTGAAGCTGGGAGCGAAGCTGACGGGGACGGAGCGCGACCTGCTCGCCCGCAATACCCGGACCATCGTCAACCAGGTCGGCGCGCTCAAGCTGATGGTGGACGAGTTCCGGGACTACGCGCGCCTGCCCGCGGCTCGCGTGGCGCCGCTCAACCTCAACGACCTGGTGACGGAAATCCTGTCACTTTACGCGGATACCGACCCCGGCAGGGTGGTGCGGGCGCACCTCACCCCCGGCCTGCCACGAATCATGGGCGACGGCGACCAGCTCCGGCAGGTGATCCACAACCTGCTGAAGAACGCGAGCGAGGCGACCGAGAAGCAGTCGTCGCGGCAGCTGGAGGTGTTCACCGTACCGGCCCACAACAGCGCCGGCGTGATGAACGGGGTGCGGCTGGTCGTCCGGGACAACGGGCCCGGATTCTCGAAGGCGATGCTGGGCCACGTGTTCGAGCCATACGTCACCAGCAAGGCGAAGGGCACCGGCCTCGGCCTGGTGATCGTGAAGAAGATCATCCAGGACCACGGCGGTCGGATCGAGGTCGGCAACCGGCCCGAGCCCTTCCCGTTGCCCGAAGGGAACGCTGCCGGCGCCACAGATGCCGACGGCGTGGCGCGAGCCGCGCCGGGGGCAAGCGCAGTGCCCGGCGCCTATGTCTCTGTCCTCTTTGCGAAATTGGAAAAAAGCGACGACAATTTCAGCACGCCAGCAACAGAACCAAAAGAACGTCGGCAGGATGTACCGGGAGGCAACGTTCCGGTAGCGACCGACCAAACCACCCGTCAGGAAAACCATGGCTGAAATTCTTGTTGTAGACGACGAAATGGGGATCCGGGAATTGCTCTCCGAGATCCTTGGCGACGAGGGTCACTCGGTCACCTTGGCGGAGAACGCCCAGCGCGCCCGCGAAGCGGTCCAGGGAACCAAGTTCGACCTGGTGCTGCTCGACATCTGGATGCCGGATACCGATGGCGTGACGCTGCTGAAGGAATGGGCCGCGGCCGGCCAGCTGACCATGCCGGTGATCATGATGTCGGGCCACGCCACCATCGAAACCGCGGTCGAAGCGACGCGCATCGGCGCGCTCGACTTCCACGAAAAGCCGATTGCCCTGCAGAAGCATCTCAAGGCGGTCGAACAGGGGCTCAACAAGGGAAAGAACGGTGCGGTTCCGGTACGGGCGATGCCTAGCTACCAGCCCGCGCCGTCGAGCTCGACACCGCTCTCGATGCTGCAGGTGCCGGGACCGCAGAACAGCAGCCAGATGATTCCGCTCACGTCGCCGAGCGCGCAGTTCCTCGCGACGCCGGCCCAGGGCATACCGACGCAGCACATGCATCCCTCGATCATGGCGCGCGACCTGCCGCTCGACGTGCCGCTGCGCGAGGCGCGCGAAGCCTTCGAGCGGGCTTACTTCGAGCATCACCTGCATCGCGAGCACGGCAGCATGACCCGCGTCGCGGAGCGCACCGGCCTCGAGCGCACGCACCTCTACCGCAAGCTGAAGCAGCTCGGCATCGACCTGTCCAAGGGCAACTACCGCCGCGGCGCCAGCCAGGTCCTTTGACCCGCCCCGGGGCAAGCCGCCGCTAGGCGCGGAGGGCGAGGTGGCAGCCGGCGCCGTCCGCCCGCTCAAGCCGAAGCGCGCACCGG
>JAEWEW010000010.1 GCA_023389175.1 Pseudomonadota bacterium
CGAGACGTCAACCACCCAGGTGGCCGGCGTGAGGGCGGGCAGGCCGAGCGACAGCAGGGTGGCGCGGACCCGGGCGACGGCGCTCGCCGCCATGTAGAGCGCGCCGCCGCCGGCATTGACCAGGGCGCGTGCCCAATGCAGGTCGTCACCGTCGCGCTCGCCTTCGGAATCGGCATCGACGGAGCTCGCCGCCTGCGGGGTCGCGAGCACCAGGGCGCGGCGCCGGCGACGCTCGGTCATCGGCAGCGCCAGCGCCGCGTGGGCGGCCTGGGCGGCGGTGATTCCGGGGACCACTTCCACGTCGATGCCGGCGGCGCGCAGGGCATCGAGCTCTTCCCGCGCGCGGGCGAAGAGCAGCGGGTCGCCGCCCTTGAGCCGGACCACGAGCCCGCCCGAGCGGGCGCACGCAACCAGGATCTGGTTGATCCTCGCCTGCCGCATGCTGCGGCGTCCGGCCCGCTTGCCGACGTCGACCAGCGTGGCCTTAGTGGCCAGCGCCAGCACGTCCGGCTGCACCAGCGCGTCGTGCACCACCCAGTCGGCCTCGGCGAGCAGCCGCGCCGCCCTCAGCGTGAGCAGCTCCGCGCTGCCGGGGCCGGCGCCGACCAGGACGACCCGGCCGGACGGCGGATCGTCCGCTTCAGTCGCAGCCATGCCCGGAACGTCAGCTCTGCAGCCAGGGGAGGCCGGCGACCCGCCAGCCGCCGATCCGCCCGCGGTGCTTCTGCGAGTCCAGCGGGCCTTCGAATCCGTGCAGGACGTTCCAGGCGGAACGATATCCCGCCTGGGTCGCTGCCTTGGCCGCGCTCGCCGAGCGCCCGCCGCTGCGGCAGAGGAAGAGCACCTGCCGGTCCTTCGGGACCTGCGCCTCGAGCTGCGCGACGAAATGCGGATTGCGCGCCTGCTCGCGCCCGATGGCCCACTCGACATGGAGGGCGCCGGGGACCCGGCCCACCCAGTGCAGCTCCTCGCCGGTGCGGACATCCACCAGCGTCGCCTGGCCGGACTGGACCAGCTGCCAGGCCTCGCCCGGCGCGATGTCGCCGGCGTAGCCCAGGTCAGCCGGCGCGACTGCGCCCGCCTCGCGGCGGGCTGCCGATCTGATGGATGCGATCGTTCCGGCAAGGGAGCGGGGATGCGGCTGCGCCGGCCGGGAAGGGGCGGTTTCCATGGGCCCAGCATAGTCCGCCGTGACGCACCGGCCAACGACATTGTGGGCGTGACCTTATAGCCACAGGTTAATTGCCTGCCGCCGTCGCGCCCTCGCCCAGCGCAGCCACGAGCGCGGCCCGGATCCGGGGCGATTCCAGCAGCGGCGCGCCCACCGTCACTCGAAGTCCGGGCCGGTCGCGGGTGGCCTCGGCCACGAGCGCGGGCAGGTCGACGCCGGTATGGGCACCGCCCGCGAGGAAGAGCGGATGGATCTCGATCACGTCGTGACCGGCCGCTGCCAGCTCGCCCAGCGCCTGCGGCAACGTCGGCGTCATCAGCTCGAGGAAGGCCAGGCGCGCCGCGCGTCGTGGATTGGCCTGCCGGAACTCCTCGAGCAGCCGCTCGAACGGCTCCCGCCAGCCGGGATTGCGCGAGCCATGGCAGAAGAAGATGGTCGCGCGGTCCGGGACGGGCACGCTGCAACCGCTCATGGTGGTCAGTCGACCCGGACGCGCAGCGAGCCGAGGCCCTCCACCGTGCCGACCATCAGGTCGCCGCGGACGACCGCGGCCACGCCCTCGGGCGTGCCGGAGTAGATGAGATCGCCGGGGGCGAGCGTCCAGAACGACGAGAGATGCTCGATCGTCTCGGCCACGTTCCAGATCAGCTTGTCGATGCTGCTCTGCTGCCGGACCTGGTCATTGACCGTCAGGCGGATGACGCCCTTGTCGATCCAGCCGGTGCGCGAGAGGGGATGGATCGGGCCGATCGGCGCGGATTCGTCGAACGCCTTGCCGATCTCCCACGGGCGGCCCTGCTTCTTCGCGTCCCCCTGCAGGTCCCGGCGGGTCATGTCGAGCCCGACGGCATAGCCGTACACATGGTCCTTCGCGTCGGCGGCCGCGATGCGGCTGCCGCCCTTGCCGATCGCGACGACCAGCTCGATCTCGTGATGCAGGTTGGCGGTGCCCACCGGATAGCGGATGCTGGCGGTCTCGCCTTCGGGCACGTAGACGATGGCATCGGCCGGCTTCATGAAGAAGAACGGCGGCTCGCGCCCGGTGAAGCCCATCTCCTTGGCATGCTCGACGTAGTTGCGGCCCACGCAGTAGATGCGGCGGACCGGGAAGTGCTGGTCGGTTCCTGCGACCGGAACCGAGACCACGGCAGGCGGTGTAACGACGTAGTTCACTTCGATTCTTCCTATGCGACGGGCAACCCGTCATCTTCGCTGGATTGGATCGGCCGAGTCAAATGCGGTCGGAGTACCCAAGTACAATCGCGGCTCACCGCATCACCAAGAATCAACCACACGGTGCAGCCAGAGTCTTCCCTCGAGGCGGCGAGCGGACAGGGTTCGTCCACCCAGGCTCCGGCCGCGCGAGCATCGGCCGCGCCGCTGCTGTCGCTGCGCATCCTCGCGCTCCTGTGCATCGGGCTGCCGCTGCTGGTCTACGCGGTCGTCGGCTACGTGCGCTATCAGCAGATCGTCGCCGAGACCGAGGTCCGGCTGAGCCGCGCGCTGCGTATCGCGCAGGAGCATGCGCAGAAGGTCTTCGACACCAACGAGGCGGTGATCGGCCGGGTGATGGATGCGCTCGGCGACGACGAGGCGCCAGCCATCCGCGCCCGCGAGCGCGAGCTGCATCGGCGCCTGGCGGGCCTGTCACGGGCCCGTCCGCAGATCGATTCCATCTGGGTGCTCGACGAGCGCGGCCGGCCGCTGGTGAGCGACCGCGCGTTTCCCGCGCCCGCGGCGCTCGGCCTGGACGAGCACGCCTTCCTCGAATGGCATCGCGACGGTCGCGGCGGCGTCTACCTGACGGGCGGGCGCAGCCGCGAGGCGTCCGATGGCGCCTTCGACATGAGCGTCGGCCGCTACCTGGCCGGTCGCCGCTTCACCGGCACCGTATCGACCCGCACGCCGCCTGCCTACTTCGAGGCGGTGCATGCCGATCTCGTCGCGGACGAGCCCGGCCTTGCGATCACCATGCTGCGCGACGACGGCCTCATCCTCTCGCGCTGGCCGCCCTTGGCTCGCGCGCCGGAGCGCCTTGCGCCCGACAGCCCGGTGATGTCGCTGATCCGGGCCGGCCGCACCAGCGGCGATACGGTGGGCACCTCCTCGGTGGACGGCAGGCGGCGGCTGCTCAACTTCAGCAAGGTTGGCGCCTATCCGGCGTATGTCGGCACCGGCATGGACCTGAGCGAGATCCGCAAGCGCTGGTGGCAGGAGATGGCGTGGCTCGCGGCATTCGGCCTGCCGCCCTTGCTCGGTCTGTACCTGGTGGCACGCCTGGCCCTTCGCCGCACCCGCGAGGCGCTGGAATCGGCGAGCCGCCTCAACGAGGAGATGCTGGCGCGTCGTCGGGTGGAGGAGTCGCTGCTGCAGTCACAGAAGCTCGAGGCGCTCGGCCGCCTCACCGGCGGCGTGGCGCACGACTTCAACAACGCGCTGATGGTGATCGCCAACAACCTCTTCCTGCTCAAGCGCCTGAACCCCGAGGTGGACGCGGAACGGTTCGGGGCGATCGAGCGCGCGGTGAGCTCGGCGACCAAGCTGACGCGGCAGCTGCTCGCGTTCTCGCGCCGGCAGGCGCTGGTCCCGCAGCGTCTGCGCCTGCAGGACCGGCTGCCGACCTTCCGCGGCCTGCTCGAGCCGCTGCTCGGCAGCCAGGTGCGGCTCGACGTCGAGGCCGCGCCGGACACGCGGCCGATCCATGTCGACCCCGCCGAGCTGGAGCTGGCGATCATCAACCTCGCGGTGAACGCGCGCGATGCGATGCCGTCGGGCGGCAGCTTCCGGATCCGCGCCTCGAACGCGGCCGAACCGCTGCCGCCGCCGCTCGTGGCGCCGATGGTGGTGGTCGAGGTGCGCGACGATGGCGCGGGCATCGACCCGGCCATCCTCGACAAGGTGTTCGAGCCGTTCTTCACCACAAAGCCCACCGGCGGTGGAACCGGCCTCGGCCTGAGCCAGGTCTACGGGCTGTGCCAGCGGGCGGGCGGCCTGGCCACGATCGAAAGCACGCCTCGGGCCGGGCAGCATGCGGCCGGACTCCCGGGGGGCTCGGAGGCGCTCGGCGCAGCCGGGCGTTCCGATGACAGCGCCCCCGCCGCGGGCACGGTGGTCAGGCTCTACTTCCCGGCGGCGGAGGCGTCGGGCGACGCGGACCACAGCCCCCCGGCCGCCACGCTCGGACGGCTCGGCAAGTCGGTGCTTCTCGTCGAGGACAACGACGAGGTCGCGGCAGCCCTCGCGCCGGTGCTCGAGGCACTCGGCTGCACGGTCAAGCGCCTGGACCGCGGCGAGGCTGCCGCGCAGTGGCTCTCGCGGCAGTCGGCCCTGCCGGACCTTCTGCTGAGCGACGTGGTGATGCCGGGCGACATGGACGGGCTCGCGCTCGCACGGTTCGCCCGCGAGCGCTTCCCCGGGCTGCGCGTCATCCTGATGAGCGGCTATGCGGAGCAGCTGGAGGCGATCTCGCGGCACGGCTTCGAGATCATCCCGAAGCCGTGCTCGGCGGAGGTGCTGGCCGGGGTGATGGCACGCCAGCCAGAGCGGGCCGGCAGCGGCGGGTGATCCCGGTCGCGTTGCCGGCGCGGGCATGTCTCTGCCCTGCCGATGACGGACGTCGTTTCCCGCCGGCGACGGATGTCACGCAGGCCTCGGAAGGCGGTCGATAGAATCGGCCTTTTGCCGAAGGCTTTTGCCCATGTCCGCAATACAGCAGTCCGCCGCCTCGGGCAGGCCGCAGGGGCCCGTCGAACGGCGCCTGCGCGAGTTGATGGCCTCCCGCATCCTGGTGCTCGACGGCGCGATGGGCACGATGATCCAGCGCTACCGGCTGACCGAAGAGCAGTTCCGCGGCGACCGCTTCGCGGACCATGCCCGGGACGTCAAGGGCAACAACGAGCTGCTGTCGCTCACCCGCCCCTCGGTCATCACCGAGATCCATGAGCAGTACCTGGCCGCCGGCGCCGACCTGATCGAGACCAACACTTTCGGCGCCACCGCGGTGGCCCAGGCCGACTACGGCCTCGCCCACCTCGCCTACGAGATGAACGTCGCGTCGGCACGTCTCGCCCGGGCGGCCTGTGACAGGTTCACCAGCGACGACCGGCCGCGCTTCGTCGCCGGCGCGCTGGGCCCGCAGCCGAAGACCGCTTCCATCTCGCCGGACGTGAACGATCCGGGCGCGCGCAACATCACCTTCGACGAGCTGCGCGCCGCCTACCACGAGCAGGCCCGGGGGCTGGTCGACGGCGGCGTGGACCTGCTGCTGGTCGAGACGATCTTCGACACGCTCAATGCCAAGGCCTGTCTCTTCGCCATCGACGAGCTGAACGCGGAGCGTGCCGGCAACGGCCTGCCGCCGCTGCCGGTCATGGTTTCGGGCACGGTCACCGACGCGTCCGGGCGCATCCTGTCGGGCCAGACGGTGGAGGCCTTCTGGAACTCGGTGCGCCATGCGCGTCCGCTCACCATCGGTCTCAACTGCGCGCTCGGCGCTGCGCTGATGCGGCCCTACATCGAGGAGCTCGCGCGCCGCGCCGACACCTTCGTCTGCGTCTACCCGAACGCCGGCCTGCCCAACCCGATGGCGGAAACCGGCTTCGACGAGACGCCGGAGGTCACTTCGCGGCTGCTCGGCGAGTTCGCGCAGAGCGGCTTCGTGAACGTCGCCGGCGGCTGCTGCGGCACGACGCCCGAGCACATCGCCGCGATCGCCGCGGCGGTGGCCGGCCAGGCTCCCCGCAAGGTGCCGGAGATCCGTCCGGCGATGCGCCTCTCGGGCCTGGAGGCATTCAACATCGACGACGACTCGCTCTTCGTGAACGTGGGCGAGCGCACCAACGTCACCGGCTCCAAGGCATTCGCCCGCCTGATCCTGAACGAGCAGTACGACGAGGCGCTGCAGGTGGCGCGCCAGCAAGTGGAGAACGGCGCCCAGGTGATCGACGTCAACATGGACGAGGCGATGCTGGATTCGCAGAAGGCGATGACGCGTTTCCTCAACCTGATCGCCTCCGAGCCGGACATCTCGCGGGTGCCGATCATGATCGACAGCTCCAAGTGGAGCGTGATCGAAGCCGGGCTCAAGTGCGTGCAGGGCAAGTCGGTGGTGAACTCCATCTCCCTCAAGGAGGGCGAGGCGGAGTTCATCCGCCAGGCGACGCTGGTGCGTCGCTACGGCGCGGCAGCGATCGTGATGGCCTTCGACGAGGAAGGCCAGGCCGACAGCTTCGAGCGCAAGATCGCGATCTGCAAGCGCGCCTACGACATCCTGGTCTCCAAGGTGGGGTTCCCGGCCGAGGACATCATCTTCGATCCGAACATCTTCGCGATCGCCACCGGCATCGAGGAGCACGACAACTACGCCAACGACTTCATCGCGGCCTGTCGCTGGATCCGCGAGAACCTGCCGCATGCGCGGGTGTCGGGGGGCGTCTCCAACGTCTCGTTCTCCTTCCGCGGCAACGATCCGGCGCGCGAGGCGATCCACACGGTCTTCCTCTATCACGCCATCCGGGCCGGGCTCACCATGGGCATCGTCAACGCCGGCATGATGGGGGTCTACGACCAGCTCGATCCGGAGCTGCGCACCCGGGTGGAGGACATCGTGCTCAACCGCCCGCCGACGCTGCCGGCGGACCTGCCGGCGGATTCACCCGAGCGCGACAAGACCGCGACCGAGCGCCTGATCGAGTTCGCCGCGACGCTCAAGGCCGGTGGCGCGCGCAAGGAGGAGGATCTCGCCTGGCGGCAGAAGCCGGTGGCCGAGCGGCTGTCCCATGCGCTGGTTCACGGCATCACCAACTGGATCGTCGAGGACACCGAGGAGGTACGGGCGGCCATGGCCGCGGAGGGCAAGCGGCCGATCGAGGTGATCGAAGGGCCGCTGATGGACGGCATGAACATCGTGGGCGACCTCTTCGGCGCCGGCAAGATGTTCCTGCCGCAGGTGGTCAAGTCCGCCCGCGTGATGAAGCTCGCCGTGGCGCACCTGCTGCCCTACATCGAGGCCGAGAAGGCGCAGATCGCGGCGGCCGGCGGCGACACCCGGGCCCGCGGCAAGCTGGTGATCGCGACGGTCAAGGGCGACGTGCACGACATCGGCAAGAACATCGTCACCGTCGTTCTCCAGTGCAACAACTTCGAGGTCGTGAACATGGGCGTCATGGTCCCGTGCAACGACATCCTCGCCATGGCCAAGGCCGAGAACGCGGACATGGTGGGCCTGTCCGGCCTCATCACACCGTCGCTGGAGGAGATGGCCCATGTCGCGAGCGAGATGGAGCGCGACCCGTATTTCCGCGAGCGCGGCCTGCCGCTGCTGATCGGCGGCGCCACCACCTCCCGGGTCCACACCGCCGTCAAGGTGGCACCCAACTACTCCGGTCCGGTGATCTACGTGCCGGATGCCTCGCGCTCGGTGCCGGTGGCGCAGGCGCTCGTCTCGGACGACCAGCGCGCGGACTTCCTCGAGAAGCTGCGGGTGGAGTACGAGCGGGTGCGGGTGCAGCATGCCGCCAAGAAGGGCCCGGACCTGGTCACGCTGCTGCAGGCGCGTGCCAACAAGACGCGGATCGACTGGCTCATGCGGGCGGACGACCGGCCCGAGCAGGCGGGGCTGCATGCGGTCGCGCGCTACCAGCCGCCGCGGCCCAAGTTCATCGGCCGGCGGGTGTTCCGCAATTTCGACCTTGCCGAGCTGGTGCGCTACATCGACTGGGGGCCGCTCTTCCAGACCTGGGACCTGCACGGCGCTTTTCCGAAGATCCTGGAGGACGAGCTGGTCGGCGAATCCGCGCGACGCGTCTACGCCGACGGCCAGGCGATGCTCGAGCGCATCGTCAAGGGCCGCTGGCTCGGCGCGAACGGCGTGGTCGCCTTCCTGCCGGCCAATTCGATCAACGACGACGACATCGAGGTCTACACCGACGAGACCCGCAGTGAGGTGGCCTTCGTCTGGCGCAACCTGCGCCAGCAGGTTGCCAAGCGCGACGGCGTCGCGAACAAGTGCCTGGCCGACTTCATCGCGCCGCGCGCGATCGACGGCCGCCCGAGCGGTATCGCGGACTACATCGGCATGTTCGCGGTCACCGCCGGCATCGGCGTCGAGGAGCGCGAGCGCAGGTTCGCGGCGGAGCACGACGACTACTCCGCCATCATGTTCAAGGGCCTGGCGGACCGCCTGGCCGAAGCCTTCGCCGAATGCCTGCACGAGCGGGTCCGCAAGGACCTGTGGGGCTACGCGCCCGATGAGCAGCTCTCGAACGAGGAGCTCATCAGGGAGTCGTACGTCGGCATCCGGCCGGCGCCGGGGTACCCGGCGTGTCCGGAGCACACCATCAAGCGCGCGCTCTTCGACTACCTGGAATGCGGGGAAATCGGCATGACGCTCACCGAGGGGTATTCGATGATGCCGGCGGCGAGCGTCTCGGGGTTCTACTTCTCCCACCCGCAGTCGTCCTACTTCAACGTCGGCCCGATCGGCGCGGACCAGCTGCAGGACTACGCGGTGCGTTCGGGGCGCGACGAGAAGGAGCTGCGCCGGGCGCTCGCGCAGTCGCTGTAGCGGCGCCCGGGGGGCGCGGCCGAACTGACGGGGATATAATCAGTACACTTACAACTGCTCCCTGAGGACGGTCTCGACATGGCAGGGGTTGCCCGGACGGCGAAGGCACCGAGGCGGAACAGGACCGACCCCGAACCGCCCGGATTCGATCCCGCCAAGCAGGCGCTCTGGTCACGCCCCGGCTTCCTGGTGCGGCGGCTCAACCAGATCCACTACGCGCTCTTCTTCGAGGAGTGCAGGTCCGAGAACATCACGCCCGTGCAGTACGGGATCCTGACGGCGTTGTCGCTCAATCCCTGGCTGGACCAGACGCAGATCGGGCTGGAGCTCGGGCTGGACCGCACCACGACGGCAGACGTGATCAAGCGGCTCCAGGAGCGCGGCCTGGTGGAGCGGCGGGTGAACCCGGAGGACCGGCGCTCGCGACAGGCGCTGATCACGAAGGAAGGCCTCCGCGTGATGGGCGCCCTCCAGATGGGCATGCTGCGGTCCCAGCGCCGGCTGCTGGAGCCGCTCACGCCGCGCAACCGCGAGATCTTCATGAAGCTGCTCTCGCAGCTGGTCGAAGCGAACAACCACTACAGCCGGGCCATGCTGCGGGCACTCTGACCCGGCCGGCCTTAGAGCCTTCGCGAGATCTGCCGGGTCGTCCTCAGGAGCGACTTGAGTTGCGGCTTCATCGGCAGCGGCGGTATGAACTGGATGGAGCCGACCAGCGCGACTGCCGCTACGCAGTCGCCATGTCGGTCCAGTACAGGTGCCGATAACGCATTGATGCCGAGCAGCATCTGCTCCGGCGACGTGGCCCAGCCTCGCTTTCGGGTGCGGATGACTTCCTCCTCCAGGATCGACCAATCGCATATTGTGTGCGATGTCCACGGCTTCAACTGATCCGCCCTCAGGCGGTCGAGATCGAGCAGTCGGCTGAATGCCAGTGCGATCTTTCCATGCGAGGTGGCGTGCACAGGCAGCTCGCTTCCGGCCTTGATGCCGATTTCCATCGGAGCGGTGCCCAACAGACAGTCGACGACCACGATCCCGAGTGACGTCACGGCCGCGAGTGTGACTGTCTGACCGGTCTCGTCGCGAAGGCGGCGGAGTGGCGTCCGAGCCGCGGCCATGAGGTCCGCGCCCTCGGTGGCAAGCCTTCCGATAATCGATGCTCTGATGCCCAGCCGATACCGGGCCGTGGCTGCATCCTGGAAGACATATCCGCGCCTGGACAGTGTCTGGAGATGCCGGAATACAGCGGCCTTGGTGAAGCCCAGGCGCGCCGCCAAGGCGCTTACGCCGACGCCATCTTCCGAACGAGCGACTGCCTCCAGTACATCCAAGGCGAGCTCCACGGACTTCACGCCAGAGCCTTGCCCAACTGGTGCCATCATGATCTCCCATGTTGTTTACGTATGGTAAACGCCATCGCGCTGTTCGTGTCCCCGTTGCGCCGGCGATCTCACGAGGCTATGCCAGCCAGGGATGGCGTCCATACCCCCGGATCAGCGTTGACTTTTCGCGCCTGTTCCCTTAACGTCGCATCGAAACGTATCGCATACGCAAACAGGGGTGTGCGCATTACCGGGCGTACCCTGCATCAATCAAACAGACATCCCATGAACAGCAGACTGAGCACTTCGATTGGGGCGATCCGCCTCAAGAATCCCGTCATTTGTGGGTCGGGCGAGGCGACGATGACTGCATCCGGAATACGAGCCGCGTTGCGCTCAGGGGCGGGCGCAGTGATGGCCAAGTCCGTCAACGAATCACCCAAGGCACGTAAGCAACTGGACCATACGGACTACATGTTGCTGGACAGCCGTTGGCGTCCAATCGAATGGACCTCCCAGCCGCCGCTAGATGCGCAACTCTTCTGCCGCTCCGGTCTCAATCAGGTCGACGTCGACGAATGGATCGGTACGCTCGCCCAGCTGGACGGAGAAGCGAAGGCGCTGGACAGTTATGTAGTCGGACACCTGATACTTGCGGACCTGCCCGAATGCATCCGGATGGCCAAACGCATGGAGGAAGCCGGACTGAGGACTCTGACGGTCCTGATCTCAGCGGTCCATGGCGAACAGGCGTCTCGGGATGCGATCGCGGTGATCCGAAGCGCCGCCGAGGTGGGCGAGGTCGTGCGGGAGTTGCGCAGGGCCGTCCGGATCCCGCTTTGGATCAAGCTTCCAGGCCACGACGTCACTCACTTCGCGAAGGCCGCGCGGGATGCTGGCGCAGATGCGGTCAACTTCATAGACCGCAGCCTCGCAATGGTGCCGGACCTGGCCACGCGCTCTCCATATCTGGGGACGATGGGCGCGATTGGCGGTAGTTGGGCGCTTCCTCTTGCCTGCCGCTGGATCGCCGAGACGCGATTGAAGGTCAGCCGCGACCTACCCATCATAGGCTGCAACGGAGCCCGGGACGGCTACGACGTGGCGCGCATGCTGCTCGCCGGTGCTCGCGCGGTCGAGATGACGACTGCCGTCATGCTTCGAGGAACCGGCGTCCTGACTCAATCGATCGCTGAGCTCGATGGCTACCTGCAGGAGCAGGGAATCACCGTCGACGACATTATCGGTGAAGCTGCCGACAAGCTCACCGCCTATACGGATCAGCCGTCGCGTCCCGGGCGCTGGAAGCAGTTCGTGCACCAGGAAGCCCTGGATTCGGCGACCTAGTCATACGCTGAGCCATCAATCAACTGAGGAGCCAGAAGGTGAAGAACGACATCCGCACGCTGCTTGCGTCCCTATCCGTCGCGGTCGGGCTGGTCGTGCCATTTCAACATGCCGCTGCCGATTCAGATACGTATCCCAATCGCCCGGTCCGGGTGCTGGTGGGCTTCGCCCCGGGTGGTGCCGTCGACATCGCTGGACGCACCATGGCCCAGCAATTGCAGGAGGCGCTGAAGCAGCCGTTCGTCGTGGAGAACAAGCCGGGCGTGGGCGGATTGATCGCGCTGAAGGAAGGCGCCCGGGCCGAGCCGGATGGCTATACGCTGCTGGTGGGCTCAGCCGGGCCGCTTACGGTTAGTCCATCGCTCTTCAAGAAGCAGCAGTTCGATCCACAGGCATCGCTGGAACCCATCATCTGGTTCGTCAACACTCCGGGAATCATCGTCGTCCGCAAGGACCTCAAGGTCGACAGCTTGAAAGACCTGATCGAGTTGTCCAAGAAGGAGAACCTGACAATGGCGTCAGCCGGCGCGGGCAGCATCCTCCATCTCATGGGAGAGCACTTCCAGGAGAGTGTCGGGATCAAGTGGACACATGTCCCCTACAAGGGAAGCAGCCCGGCGCTGGTGGATCTGACGGGTGGCCGAGTGGACGTGATGATCGACGTCGTTCCGACGGCTGCTCAGTTCGTCAAGTCCGGGCAGTTGCGTGCGCTCGCCGTCACAACGAAGAACAGATCGAGCACTCTGCCCGATGTTCCCGCCCTGAGCGAGTTCGGCTACGACTTCGACATGGGGTCCTGGATGTCGCTTCTGGCGCCCAAAGGCACCCCGCCCGAGATCGTCGCGAAGCTGAACGCCGTCCTGCACCGGTCCGTGAAGAATCCAGAAGTCATCAAGCGGGTTTCTGGCATGGGTGGCGAACTCGTCGGCGGTACGCCTGATGACCTCGTCCGCAAACTGGACGTCGAGATCCCCCGCTGGCGGGCAATCATCGAGAAGAACGGTCTTAGCCCGGAGTAGTCTCGAGCGGCGATTACGGCGCTGCTTGCCGGAGCAGGTCCTAGTTCGAGCGGGAGGCGCCGGGGCGTGTCATTGAAAGCGCCTCGTCGCACGACATCACGGCGGCGTACTTCTGCCGCATGTCGAACAGGTTCGCCTCATGCGGCCCGATGGCGCGATCGCCGACGCAGTCCGAGACCACGAGTGGACGGAAGCCGCTGCACATGGCGTCGACCACGCTCGCCCGTACGCAGCCGCTGGTCACCGCGCCGGCGACCAGGAGCGTGCGGACGCCGTGCTGCGCGAGCCAGGCGGCGAGCGTCGTCCCGAAGAAGGCCGACGGCAACGTCTTGCGGATGACCAGCTCGCCGGGGCGCGGCGTGAGCTCCGGCACGATGGCGCTCGCCGGGCTGTCTTCCTTCAGCGCGAGCAGGCTGGGGACCTTGAGGGTGAACACGTTGCCGTCGCTGTCGTCGTCGGCGAAGACGATGCGGGTGTGGGCGATCGGCCAGCCGCGATCGCGCGCGGCCGCGAGCAGCGGTACCGTTTTCTCGATGGCCGGGCGGATGTTGCCACCGCCGAACATCGCCGGGTCGGCGAAGCTGTTGACGAAGTCCACGATGAGCAGCCCGTAGGGCGGCACCGGCTCCATCGTGTTGCCGAAGCCCTGGCGCTCGTAGGTGCGGGCTTCCTCGTTCCTTACCGTCTGGTCCATCTGTTCCACTCCGGTGGGTCGCGCCGCAGGCGGCGCCGAAATCGTCCTTCCCGGACAGCCTGCCTCTAGAGAACCTTGCCGTCGCGCACCACTTCCGCACCGTCGATCTTCACGGTGCAGCTGCGCAGCGGGATGTCGATGTGGCAGGCGGTGGTCCGGCTGCCGCCGGCCTCGTTGTTCGGCCCGAGCGAGAACAGGAAGTTGCCCTCGAAGGCGCGGGCATCCATCGCGATCGAGTCCTCCTTGTCGTACAGCCAGAGGGTCGACCAGCGCGCGCGCGGCTGCAGGCCCCAGCCGATGTGGGAGATGGCATAGCCCTCGGGATCGTTGAAGCTCGCCATGTACTCGCTCAGCAGCTCGGCATCGAGCCCGCCCTCGATGCGGGTGGCGTAGCCGTTCTCCACCGTGAGCCGGATCGGCTCGGTCACGTAGGCCTTCTGCGGCAGCAGGATGTCGCCGCGGTCGATGACGATGCGCCCGTTCGCCCCGCCTTCGTTCGGGAAGGTGAAGAGAAAGCCGCTCGGCCAGTGGTCCCAGCGGCCTGGCTCGTCGACGAACCCGTACTCGCTGATGACGGGAAACTCGCCCAGCGGAAAGCGGATCTCGGTGCCGGCGGCCGACGTGACCTGCATGGTCTTCGCCCTGGCGAGCTTCTCGGCCGCGGCCTTCACCCGGGTGCGGTCCTCGGCGGTGGGCACGCAGCGCAGCAGCACCTCCGGCGGCTCGATCGCCAGCAGGATCTTGGTTCCGCCGGCGAGGATCTCCTGCTGCTCGGGTGAGAAGAGCAGGGTCATCAGGTCCAGCACCAGGTCGCTCGACTTGAGCGCCGCCATCGCCGCGCGGTTGCCGGTGAGCGGCGTGGTGCCGAGATAGGCGAGCGGATCGCGGCTGAGCGACTTCTCGCCGTTCACCGGCGGCAGGTCCAGGCGGTTGAGCACCGCGCCGGCGGCCTGCACCGCGACCTGGGCGGTGCGCAGCGTCTGCGGATGAGTGGCCGCCCCGGTGAGGATGGTCACGGTCTGGCCCGGCTCCAGGCGGGACAGCTCCAGCACCTGGCGCCAGGCCTGGATCATCTGGTGGTCGCTAACTGGCATGTTGGCTCCTTGGCAAGGTGTCGCAGGAAGGTCCGGACGGGTCAGCCCAGGCTTGCGCCGAGGAAGTCGCCGAAGGCACGGTAGAACCCGTCCTCGTTGTCGTACGGGATCATGTGGCCGGCATCCGGAACGCGGACGTGGGCGAGTGACGGCACGAGGCCCGACATCTCCGCGACGTCCTCCGGCCGCACCACGTCGCCGCGCTCGGCGGTGATCAGCAGGGCGGGAACCTTCACGCCGGGCAGGTCGGCGTGGAAATCGTCGGTCTGAAAGCCTTCGAAGCTCGCGAGGATGGCGCGCTCGTCGCAGGTGTGCAGCCATTCCGCGCGGATGCGCAGGTGCGCGTCGCTCCAGGTGGGGCAGAAGCGGCGCATGCCTTCGATGTCGATGCCCTTGCGCGCGAGCGCCATGGAATCGACGTACCAGGGCAGCTGCGCCGGGTACGGGCGCCTGCCGGGGCCGGACACCGGTGGATCCACCATCACCAGGCGGCGCAGGCCGCGCGGCGACCGCGCCGCCGCCCGCGCGCCGATGCGGGCACCCATGGAGTGGCCGACCAGGCTGTACCCGGCCAGGCCGAGCGCCTCGGCGAATGCGACGACGTCGGCCGCCTGGGCATCGAGGCTGTAGTCGAGCCGATCGGAAGCCTCGGACAGGCCCCGGCCGCGCACGTCGAGAATGTAGGTATCGAACTCGCGGCCGAGCCGCTCGCCGACGAAGCCCCAGGTGATCGCGGGGCTGGTGATGCCCGGGATGAGGACGACCGCATCCCGGCCGCCGCGCGCGCCGTCGGTGCCGCCGTAGCGCAGGTAGTGCTGGCGGATGCCGTTCGCCTGCACATGCGCGCCGTAGCGAAGGTTGCTCGCCGGCCGCGCCGGCTGCTCCGAAGAGATGCCCATCGAGTCGCCCCCCGACCTAGTATGCACCGGAGAGCAGGGCGCCCGCGCCGGGCACGACCCGCTCGAGGTCGAGCGCCTTCAGCATGGCGTACGTGGTTGCCACGGCCGCGCTCACCACCGGCTTTCCGGTCAGGGCCTCGACCTTGGCGATCGCGGGCAGCGACGGCATCTGGACGCAGGCGGAAAGCACGATCGCGTCGGCCGAGCGGTAGTCGAGCGCGCCGACGATCTCCGGCAGGCGTGCCGGATCGTGGCGGCCCACCGCCAGGTTGTCGGGAATCTCCAGGGCCCGGTGGTCGATCACCTCGTAGCCCTCCTCGCGGATGTAGTCGATCACCAGCTGGGTGAGCGGCTTCATGTAGGGAGCGACCACGACGATGCGCTTCGCCCCGATCACGCCGAGCGCATCCACCAGCGCGCCGGCGCTGGTGATGACCGGCGCGGCGCCCTCGTTCTCCACGGTGCGGGCATGCAGCCGCTTCTCCGAGACGCGGTGATAGCCCGGCCCCATCGCCATGATCGCGACGAGGCAGGCGTAGCCGAGGACGTCCACCCGCGCATCGCTCAGCTCGATCGCGCAGCGGTCGGATTCGGCGTCCATCGCGGCCAGCTCCTCCTTGACCACCTTCTTCATGCGCATGCGGCTCGAATGGAAGGTGAAGCGCTCGGGCCGGATCTGCTGGCGCGCGGTGAGCATCGCCGGGATCTCGGTTTCCATGGTGGTGTTGGAGCTCGGCACGATCTGGCCGATTCGGTAGGGCTTCTGCATGGTCGTCTCCGGTACGCGATGGTCGGGGCTGCGGACGAGGGTCGGGGGCGGGTCAGAGCTTGAAGAGGCGCTTCGCGTTGCCGCTGCAGACGAGCGCTCGGGTGGCGTCGTCGATCGGCGCGGTCTCGATGAAGCGGGCCGCGATCTCGCTCGATTCGTAGGGATAGTCCACCGAGAACAGCACGGCTTCGGCGCCCATCTCGCCGATCGCGCCGGCGAGCGTCGCGCCCGAGCAGACCCCCGAGGTGGTGATGACGATGTTGCTGCCGATGTACTCGGACGGCTTGCGGTCGATGCGCACGCCGTGGGGATAGACCGAGAAGCGGCTGTCGAAGCGCCAGCGCTGGAACGGCAGCCCCTCGCCCATGTGGCCGAGGATCACCGTGACCCGCGGGAAGCGGTCGAACACGCCGCCGAAGAGCAGCCGCAGCGCATGCGTGGCGGTCTCGACTCCCCAGCCCCAGGTCGCGCCGACGAGCTCGGGATGGCCGTCGTAGGCCTGGGGCACGACCCACGGGTCGACCGGATGGAGGTAGAGCGGCACGTCGAGCGCCTGCAGCCGCTCCCAGAAGACGTCGTAGGCCGGGGCATCGTAGTAGGTGCCGAGGGTGTGGCCGTTCACCAGCGCGCCCTTGAAGCCGAGCTCGCGAACCGCGCGCTCGAGCTCGTCGGCCGCCGCCTTGGGATCGTGCATGGCGAGGTGGGCGAAGCCGCCGAAGCGGTCCGGGTGGCGGGCCACCTGGGCGGCGAGGAAGTCGTTGTTCTCGCGGGCGCGACGCTGCGCGAGCGCCGGGTCCTTCTCACCCTGCACGCCGGGGCCGGTCTGCGAGAGGATCACGTAGTCGATGCCGGCCGCGTCCATCTCGCGCAGGCGCGTCTCGTCGAAATCGGTGAGGCGCGAGGCGAGGTGGGCGGCGAGCTCGGCCGGGATGTGCTTGATGAAGGCCTTCGAATACTCGGCGAAGCCGGGGGCGGTGTAGTGCTCCTCGAAGGCGATCTTGCGGATGCGGTCCATGTGGTGTTTTCCTTCCCTGGGTGGCCGATCAGACCGGATAGACCAGGTCGTTGGCGAGGATGTTGGTGTCGTGGATGACCTGGCGCTCGGCCAGCCGGAGCCGGCCGTCCACGCGCACGAAGCGGTCGTGGTAGGTTCCGGCCAGGTGCAGCGTGGTCGGCCCTTCGACCAGCGTCTGCATCAGCAGGAAGGCCGTCTGGGCCCGGACCACGCCGTCGGTCTCGTCGATCACGCGGGAGTTGCTCAGGATGTGGAGCATGTACCTCGGCGCGAACATCTGGGTGCGCGCGATCGCGACCGCGCGGTCCTGCATCATGGCCCGGCCTTCGGCGTAGACCAGCCCGACCGGCAGGCCGAGTTCCGCGTTCTCCCGCCCGGTCACCCGGTACAGGCCGTCCTCGGTGAAGTAGTCGGGCCAGGCTTCCACGTCGTTGGCATCGAGCGTGGCGCAATAGTCCGCGTTGAACTCCTCGATCTCGTGGCGCAGTGCGATCGCGCGGGCGGGATCGATCGAGCGCGGCGCGTCGAGGCGGTACTGCGGTCCGGCGGTGGTCTTCATTCCCGTGTGCTCCTCAGAAGCCCATCACTTCGCGGTAGTGGACGTACATCGAGCGGATCGCCGCCTCGGAGATCAGCGTGTCGGATTCGCCCACCTTGCCGGCGTCCAGCTTGAGGACGTTGACTCCGGTGGAGGACCGGCGCAGGCCTTCCTGGACGAACTTCATCGCCTCGTTGTCCTCGAGCCCGAGGAAGCCGGCGGGCCCCATCAGGTTGCCCTGGCGCAGGCGGTGGCGCTGCATCTCCGGCGAATCGTCCTCGTAGCCGAACATGGTCCACTGCATGATCATGCTGTGGGGCCCGTTCGGAATGATGTGGCGCACGCCGAGGGTGTTCATCTCGCGCTGGACGACGAAGTTGGGCCAGATGGTCTCCATGGTGACCGACCAGGGCGAATCGAACTCCTTCACGAACTCCAGGAAGCGCTCGTCGCGCAGGCGCAGGCCGTCGTGGAAGGACCGCATCTCCTTGCGGTTCTCTTCGCTCACCTGCGCGTACTTGTCCTCGGTCTTGGCCGAGCCCATGTAGCCGTGCCGGCCATGCACCCGGTCGGCGAACATGGTCGACTTGTTGCCCGCCACCAGCAGGCCGAACACCACCAGGAACGAGTGCAGCAGGGTGGCGTGGTACGGGTCCTTCAGGTTCTCGTGGTACATCTTCCAGTTGCAGGGCAGCTCGTTGCGGTAGTACCCGAGGATCCGCAGCCGCTTGCCCGGGAAGGTCACGTCGAAGTCCTTCAGGATCTCCGGCGTGAGGTACTCCTCCAGCGGCTCCACCTCCGCGGAATAGGAGGCGAAGACGACCCCGTGTCGCGTCGCGACGAAGAGCTTGCGCAGGCCGTGGTCGGCATTGCGGAAGTCCTTGGGCATGCCGCCCGCGCGGTTGACGCCCCGCTTGAAGGGCACCCCCTGGAGGTTGCCCTTCAGGTCGTAGGACCACTGGTGGTAGGGGCAGACGAACTCGCGCGTGTTGCCCTGGCCGTGCCGGCAGAACTCGGCGCCGCGGTGGGCGCAGCGGTTCTCGAAGACGTGGATCGAGCCGTCCTCGGCGCGGGTGACCACGACCGGGATCGGGCCCACGTAGGACCGCTTGTAGTCGCCGGGCTCGGGAATCTCGGCCTCGAGCGCGACGAAGTTCCAGGTCTTGCCACGGAAGATGCGCTCGACCTCGCGGTCGTAGACCGCCTGGCTGGTGTAGACCCAGTCGGGAATGTAGTGCAGCGCGTCCTCCGGCCACTTGCAGTCGGCAAGCGGCAGGTCCTTCTCGGCGAGGGTGTGGCCGATGACAGTCTGGGATTGGTACATGGAGAACTCCTGTCCTGGGGTTCCTGGAACGGGGCGCCGGTCAGCCGGCCGCCGCCTGGGCCGCCTTGACCTGCGCGCGCAGGGAGTTGGCGGGATCGGCGAATGCCGCGACATCCAGCCCGATGCCGCGTTCGAACAGCGCGCGCATCTGGCGCAAGTCGCCTCCCGCATTGACTGCGATCGCATGGACCGGAACGCCGTCCCGGTGCCCGAGCCAGATGGCGCGGGGGTTGTCGCCTTCCGGATCGCCACGCAGCACATAGCGGAGGTCGGGCGCGGCGAGCCCGAGCATCTGCAGGTTCAGGCCGAACTGGTCGGTCCAGAACCAGGGGTACGGCTCCGTGGGCGCATCCTGCCCGAGCATGCCGGCCGCCGCGGCGCGCCCCTGCTCGTTCGCGTTCTGCCAAGACTCGTATCGCGCCGGCGAGCCGGTCAGGGCGCGATGCTGGCTTGCGCAGTCGCCGGCAGCGAAGACGAACGGATCGCTGGTTCGGCAGCGGCAATCGACCAGGATCCCGCCGTTGCCTGCGTCGATGGCGAGCCCCGCGTCGCGGGCGAGCGCGGTGTCCGGCGCGAGGCCGATCGCCACCACGACGACGTCGGCATCGAAGCGACGGCCATCGGCTGCTTCCAGGTGCACCACCGCCGAGGCCGTGGCGGCCGGCGCCTCGGCCCGCGCCACCGTGGTGGCGAGGTGCAGTCGCACCCCGGATCGCCGGACACGATCTGCCAGCCAGGAGGAGCAGGGGGGCGGCAGGAAACGGTCGAGCAGGCGCGGCGCCGCCTCCAGGATGTCGACCGAGGCGCCGCGCCGCACCGCCGAGGACGCGAGCTCGAGGCCGAGGAAGCCGCCGCCGACCACCACGACCCGACAGCCGGGCAACAGGCTGGCGCGCAGGCGGCGGGCTTCATCCAGGGTGCGAAGGTAGTGGACGCCGGCCAGCCCGGGCGGCAGCGCCGGCAGGACGCGAGGCATGCCGCCGGTGGCGAGGAGGCAGCGATCGTAGGCGAGGCTGGTGCCGTCGGCCAGGCGCAGCTCGCGCCGCTGCGGATCCAGGCCGGTCGCGGTCGCTTGCCCGCGCCACTCGATGCCGTGCTTGTGGAAGGCGTCGTCGGCGAGGACTCCCAGGCGCGGCTCCGCGTCCGCGCAGAGCACGTCCTTGGAGAGCGGGGGGCGCTCGTAGGGTGGATGGGCCTCCCGGCCGAGCATCACGATGCGGCCGGCATGGCCGCGCTCGCGCAGCGCCGCCGCCGCCATGGCGCCAGCCTGGCCGGCGCCGACGATCGCGATGGTGCCGACCGGTGCGCCGGGGTCGGCGCGCGGCGTCGGCCGCGGCAACTGCGTCATGCGGGCCTCAGATGCCCACGTAGATGTCGTCGCCTTCGACCCGGATCGGGTAGGTCGCGACGTCCTCGGTGGCCGGCTCGCACAGCGCCTTGCCGGTGCGGATGTCGAAGCGCGCCTGGTGCAGGGGGCATTCGATGCAGCCTTCCTCGAGGTAGCCGTCCGACAGCAGCGCGTAGGCATGGGTGCAGACGTTGTCGGTGGCGAAGTACTCGCCCTGGCTGCGGTAGAGGGCGATCTTGCGCCCGTCCACCACCACCCCCAGCGCTTCGTCGTCGTCGAGCTGCGCGGTGGAGGCGATCCTGGTCCAGTTCATAGCAGCGGGCTCCTTGTTTGCGGTGTCCATGCCGGCGCGTCGAAGTCGAGGATACATGGACTGAGCGGCCGGTCTGGCGGTGGGCTGCCGGGCGGCCGGCGGGCTGCTTCGCGGCCGGGCGCCGGAGAGTCGCTCCGGGGCGGCATCGGGAGGATTCGCCGGGGTTGCTCAGTGTGCTGAGTAATGATAGTCGGCGCGCAGGACCATTTCAAGTGTGCCGGCGCGGCGGTGGGGGCATGCGCGCCGCCGGTGTCCGGTTCCCTCTTGCGATGCACCATGCGCACGGCAACGGTGCGGCGGTGGCCGTCGCCGTGCACCGGTTGCCGGCCGCGGGGCGGCGCGTTGACACTGCGCCCATCCGGTCAGTACACTGAGCATCGCCGTCGAGCGGCAGGCGCTGCGGTTCGGCGGCACGGGCGCCGGCTGCGCGGGCGGTGGCTTCTCGGACCGTCGTGCGTTCCGTCGGTGTCCCGCCGTCATCGCGGTCGTAGCTTGCAGTCGCGTCGCGCACCGGCCGCCAGTGCGGCCCGGGCAGACCGGTCGATCCATCCCCTATTCCAAGAGGCCAAGGAGCTAGCCATGCAACGACGTCGTTTCCTTACCCGAGCCGCCGGCGCCAGCGGTGCCGGCATCGCAGCGGCGGTCGCCGCGCCGGCGTTCGCGCAGAGCGCGCCCACGGTCCGGTGGCGCATGTCCACCAGCTGGCCGAAGAGCCTGGACACCATCTACACCTCGGTCGAGGAGCTCTGCAAGCGCGTCCACGACGTGACCGACGGCAAGTTCGAGATCCGGCCGTTCCCGGGCGGGGAGATCGTGCCGCCACCGCAGAACATGGATGCGGTGAGCAACGGCACGGTGGAGTGCAACCACGTGCTCAGCACGTTCTTCATCGGCAAGAACACCGCGGTCGCCTTCGACACCGGCCTCTCCTTCGGCCTGAGCGCGCGGCAGCACAACGCCTGGGTGAACTACGGCGGCGGCATGAAGCTGCTGCGCGATCTCTACAAGAAGTACAACATCGTCAACCACGTCTGCGGCAACGTCGGCGTGCAGATGGGCGGCTGGTACCGCAAGGAGATCAAGTCGGTGGCCGACCTGAGCGGCCTCAAGATGCGCATCGGCGGCGTTGGCGGCATGGTGCTCACCAAGCTCGGCGTCATCCCGCAGCAGATTCCCACGTCCGACATCTATCCGGCCCTGGAGAAGGGCACCATCGACGCCGCCGAGTGGATCGGCCCCTACGACGACCTGAAGCTGGGCCTGAACAAGGTGGCGCCGTACTACTACGCGCCGGGCTGGTGGGAAGGCAGCGCCTCGATCACCACCATGGTGAACGACAAGGCCTGGGAAGCCTTGCCGCCGGCCTACAAGGCGGCCTTCGAAGGCGCCTGCAATGAGCAGACCATGCGCATGAACGCGCTCTACGACGACCACAATCCGGACGCGCTCAAGCGGCTGATCGCGGGCGGCGCCAAGGTCGCCTACTTCCCGCGCGACGTGATGGACGCCGCCTACAAGGCCTCCCAGGAGCTGTGGGGAGAGCTCTCGCAGAAGAATCCGGACTTCGCGGCGATCTATCCGTCCTGGAAGAAGTACCAGGAGGACCAGGTGAGCTGGTTCCGCGTCGCCGAGGCTGCGCTCGACGGTTACACCTTCAACGCGGTGAGCCGCCGCGGGTAGCAGCGGCAGCGATGGATCACAGCGACATCCCGGCCGGGGTCAAGTCCCAGGGCATCGGTGCGCGGGTGCCCCGCAAGGAGGACGCGCGCCATCTTGCGGGCAAGGGGCGGTTCGTCGGCGACATGGCGATGCCCGGCCTCTGCGAGGTTGCGTTCCTGCGCAGCCCGCTCGCCCATGCCCGCATTACCGGTGCGCGCGTGCCGCGCGAGATCGCCGAGACGGTGTTCCTGCGCGAGGACATGCCGGAGGCCCGGGACATCGTCGCGGAGTCCACGCTGCCGACCTACCAGCTCTCGGCCCAGCCGCCGCTCGCGAGCGGCAAGGTGCGCTTCGTCGGCGAGCCGGTGGCGCTCGCCTACGCGGGCACCCGGGCCGAGGCCGAGGACCTGCTGGAATCGGTCGAGGTCGACTACGAGGAGCTGCCGGTCTACGCCAATGTCGAGACCGCGGGCGCGGCCACCGCGGACCTGCTGCACGATGGCTGGCGCGACAACGTGTTCGTGACCCTGCGCGCGGACCGCGACTTCGACCAGCTCGCCGCGTCGGCGGAGGTCGTGGTCCGTCGCAAGATCGACCTGTCGCGCCAGTGCATGGTGCCGATGGAAGGCAAGGCCATGCTGGCCTACTGGGACCACCAGGCGGACCAGCTGGTGATGGTCAGCGCGACCCAGGTTCCGCACCTGATCCGTACCGGCCTGTCCCGTTTCCTGGGGCTCGAGGAGGCCCAGGTCCGGGTCATCTCGCCGGACGTGGGCGGCGCCTTCGGCTACAAGTGCGTGCTGCAGCAGGAGGAGCTCTGCGTCGCCTGGCTCGCCATGACCTACAAGCGGCCCTTCCGCTACCTGGAGGACCGGCGCGAGCACCTGATCGCCGGCGCCAACTCGCGCCAGCATCACTACGAGCTGGTCGGGTACGCGGACGGGCGCGGCAAGCTGCTCGCGCTGGATGCCCGGATCACCATCGACGGCGGGGCCTATTCGGTGTGGCCGTTCACCGTGGGGCTCGAGCCGGGCCAGGCGGTCGGCAACCTGCCGGGCCCCTACGCCTTCCGTGGCTACCGCTGCGTCACGCGCTGCGTCGGCACCAACAAGCCGGGCTTCGTCCCGTACCGCGGAGTGGCGCGGACCGGGGTCTGCTTCGCGATCGAGCTGCTCATGGACGCGATCGCCCGGGAAGTGGGGCGCGAGCCGTGGGCGGTCCGGCTCGACAACCTGGTCCAGCCGGAACAGATGCCGTATGTCAACGTCGCCAACAAGCACTTCGACAGCGGCGACTACCCGGCCAGCCTGCGGCGCGCGCTGGAGATGATCGATGTCGACGGCGTGCGCGCGCGCCAGGCCCGCGGCGAAACCGACGGCACCCTGATCGGTCTCGGGGTGGCGACGTACACGGAGCAGTCGGCGCACGGCACCTCGGTGTTCGCCACCTGGGGAACACCGGTGATTCCCGGCCATGACCAGGCGACGGTGCGCGTCACGCCGGACGGCGGCCTCGAGGTCCGCGTCGGCGTGCATTCGCACGGCCAGGGCATGGAGACCACCTTCGCCCAGATCGCCAACGACGTCCTGGGCATCGACGTCGCCCGCATCAAGGTGCTGCACGGCGACACCGGCCAGACGCCGTTCTCCACCGGCACCTACGCGTCGCGTTCGCTGGTGATGTCGGGTGGCGCGGTGGCGGTCGCCTGCAAGCGCCTCCTGCCGCGGCTGCGGCACATCGGCGCGCACCTGATGGGCGTCGACCCCGTCACCATCGCCTTCCACGACGGCCTCGCGCATTCGGGCGACAAGTCGCTGCCGATCGCCGACATCGCCAATGCCTGGTACCTGACCCCGCACCGGCTGCCGGCGGACGTGGACCCGGCCGGGCTGGAAGTCACGCTCGGCTACAAGCCCAAGGTCGACACCGGCGCCTTCACCTACGCGAGCCATGCCGCGGTGGTGGCAGTGGATCCGCAGACCGGCTCCGTGCGGATCCTCGACTATGTGGTGGTGGAGGACTGCGGCGTGATCGTCAACCCGATGGTGGTCGAGGGGCAGACGATCGGCGGCATTGCCCAGGGCATCGGCACCGCCCTCTACGAGGAGATGCCTTACGACGACAACGGGCAGCCGCTCGCTTCCACGCTCGCGGACTACATGCTGCCCGGTGCCACGGAGGTGCCGAACATCCGCATCGAACACTTCGAGACGCCCTCGCCGCACACCGAGTTCGGCGCCAAGGGCATGGGGGAGGGCGGTGCCATCGCGCCGCCGGCGGTCATCTTCAACGCGGTGAACGACGCGCTGCGCAAGATCGGGGCGGCCGAGGTCACCGAGACGCCGCTCACGCCCCGCCGGCTGCTCGCCGCGATCGAGCAAGGCGCCGTGCCGACGTCGGCCCCGGCGGAGCCGGCATGAAGGCGGCGCGCTTCGACTACCGGCGCCCGGCATCGCTGCCCGAGGCGCTGCGGCTGCTCCAGGAGGGCGACGGCACCGCCAAGGCGATGGCCGGTGGCCAGTCGCTCGGGCCGATGCTCAACCTGCGGCTCGCCCGGCCGGCCCTGGTGGTCGACATCGCCAGGCTTCCGGAGTTGCGCGGCGTGACGGCCGAGGGCGGCGGCGTGCAGGTGGGCGGCTGCGTCACCCATGCGGAGATCGAGGACGGCGTCTTCACGGCGCTGCGCGGCCATCCGCTGCAGCGCGCGGCGGGGCAGATCGCGTATCGGGCGGTGCGCAATCGCGGCACGCTGGCCGGGAGCCTCGCGCATGCCGACCCGGCGGCGGATTGGGTCGTGGTCATGACGGCGCTCGGCGCCGAGCTCGAGATCGCCTCGCCGCGCGGCCGTCGCCGGCTGCCGATGACCGAGTTCATGATCGGCGCCTACACCACGGTGCTCGGCCCGGACGAGCTGATCACCACGGTTCACCTGCCGGCTCTGGGCCCGGACGCCCGCTGGGGCTACTACAAGTTCTGCCGCAAGACCGGCGAGTTCGCCGAGGCGAGCTGCGCGGCGCTTTTCGATCCTTCCACCCGGACCGCGCGAATCGCGCTCGGGGCGCTGGACGGTGCGCCGCAGCTGATCGCCCCGCTCGCCTCCGAGGTGGCCCGCGACGGCCCGGCTGCCGCCGACCACGAACGGGTCGCGGCGGCGGTCGCCGCGGCGCTGCCGGGCAAGGATGCGGTCGACCGGCGGCTGCATGCCACCGCGGTGACGCGCTGCCTGGCCCAGGCCTTTGCCGCGGAACCGGTGTCGGCATGATGACGACGTGCGCCCATGGCGCTGGGGAGCGCGGTACGGGGATGGCCCGATGAACAAGGTTTCGATGGAGGTCAACGGCCGGCAGCTCGAGCGCGAGGTGGTGCCACGCACGCACCTCGCGGACTTCCTGCGTGACGAGGTCCGGCTGACCGGCACCCACCTGGGATGCGAGCACGGCGTCTGCGGCGCCTGCACGGTGCTGCTCGACGGCAAGCCGGTGCGTTCCTGCATCACGTTCGCGGTGGCCTGTGACGGCGCCCGGGTCACCACCGTCGAGGGCTACGACGCCGACCCGGTGATGGCTCGCCTGCGGCCGGCGTTCTCGCGCCACCACGCGCTGCAGTGCGGCTTCTGCACCCCGGGGATGCTCGCCACGGCCCGCGATATCGTCCTGCGGCTGCCGCAGGCCGACGAGGAGCGGATCCGCATCGAGCTGTCCGGCAATCTCTGCCGCTGCACCGGCTACATGGGCATCGTTGCGGCCGTGAAGTCGGTGCTGCAGGAGCTGCGCGACCAGCCGGTGGCCGAGATCGAAGCGCTGCGCAAGGCGGCCCGCGAAGGTACCGCCGTCGTGCCGCTGCCGTCGGCCGCGGCCGCTTCGTCCGCATCGGGAACCGCCGGGTTCACCGGCTTCGAGGCCGCGGCCGGGACGACCGCGGCGCCGGCGCGAGCCGCCGGCATGCCGGCCGCAACCGCCGCCGCCGAGTCACCTGGCGAAGGCAGAGGCGCCGGCAAGGGCCAGCATATCGACGGCAGCTTCGAGGTTCCGTTCCCGGCCGAACGGGTGTGGGCGTTCATGGTGGACCTGCCGGCGGTGGCCGGGTGCCTTCCCGGCGCGTCGGTCACGTCGATGGAAGGCGACCGGGTGAAGGGCAAGGTGGCCGTGAAGTTCGGACCCATGTCGGCGGCCTTCAACGGAACGGCCAGGCTCGAGCGCGACGACGCCGCGCGTGCCGCGACCCTGCGGGGCGCGGGACAGGATTCCCTCAGCCAGTCGCGAGCGACCGGCGACATCGCCTACCGGCTCGAGTCCTTGTCCGGCGCCGCCACGCGGGTCCACATCGACATGCGCTACTCGCTGCAGGGCCCGCTCGCGCAGTTCTCCCGCTCGGGGCTGGTGAGGGACTTCGTGCGCCGTATGATTGCCGAATTCGGCCGCAACGTGACGGCCCGCCTGCAGGGGCCGGCGGATGCGCCGGCCGCGCCGTCGGCCGGCGTCGCGCCGGTCCGCATGCTGCTCGGCGTGCTGTGGGACCGGCTGCGCCGGCTCTTCGGCGGCCGCTGAGGTTCCTTCAGGACCGAGCGCCCGTCGCGGAGCCGTTCTCCGGTCGAGTCGTCGAAGAAGTCGTCAGTCGAGTCATCAATCGAGATCTTCAGCCGGCCATCGGCCCGGCCCAACTCGCGAGGTTGCCATGCTGCATCGTTTGCTGAACCGCTGCATCACCCTGTCGGCCGCCTGCCTGCTGGCCGCAGCCACCGCCGGCCACGCTGCCGCGCAGGCGCCGGAGCCGCTCAAGGTCCGGCTGGACTGGACGCCGTGGGGCATCCATGGCGCGATCCATCTCGCGCAGCAGAAGGGCTGGTTCAAGGAAGCCGGCCTCGCGCCGAGCATCGAGGACGGCAACGGCTCGGTGACCACCGTCCAGATCGTGGGCTCGGGCGACTCCTTCGACCTCGGCCATGCGGCCCTCGCGTCGATGATGATCGCCCGCGACAAGGGGCTGCCGGTGAAGGCGATCGCAGTGTATGCACGCCACAGCGACATCGGGCTGCTCGTGCCGGAGGACTCCGGCATCACCGGGCCGGCCCAGCTGAAGGGCAAGAAGGTCGTCTACACCGCCGGCTCGCTCGAGGCGCCGTTCATCGACTCGTTCCTGGCCGCCGGCAAGCTCAAGCGCGACGACGTCGATCTGCTGAATGTCGACGCGGCCGGCAAGGTCGCGACCTATGCGGTGGGCCGGGCCGACGCCGTGTTCTCCACCATTCCTTTCGTGCTGCCGTCGGTCTCCAAGACGCGCAAGTCGAGCGCGATCCGCTTCTCCGACTACGGGCTCGACATGCCTAGCTTCGGCCTGTTCGCGAGCGAGTCGAAGCTTGCGTCGCGCGGCGAGGCCATCGGCCGGTTCGCCAGCGTCGTGTCGCGCGCCTGGGAGTACATCTTCGCGGGGCACCAGGACGAGGCGGTGGCGGCGATCATCGCCCAGCGCCCGCAGGCGCGGCTGGACCCGCAGATCCTGCGCGGGCAGATCGACGCGCTGGAGCACTATTTCGGCAAGCGCGAGCAGGGCATGCGCATCGGCCCGCCGGTGGCCGCCGAATGGACCCGGGCGGTGAAGACGCTCACTTCGGTCGGCCTGGTCTCCGGCAAGCGGGCCGCGGAGGACTTCTACGTCCAGGGGCTGGCGCAGCCGGCCCGCTACGACAGCCTGATACGGAACTGATGACGCACGCCGGAGGGCAGGAAGGAGTCCGGACAGGCGCGCGAACGGCACTGCCTCCGGACCGGCCGCCGGCTTCGCTGCGTGGCGTCGTCGCGCGCGGCGTGCGCAAGCACTACGGCGGTCCGCGCGGCGTCGAGGCGCTCGCCGGAATCGACGCGGTCGTTCCGCCGGGCCGCTTCGCCAGCATCCTCGGCCCGAGCGGCTGCGGCAAGAGCACGCTCCTGCGCTGCGTCGCCGGGCTCGAGTCGATCACCGCCGGCGAGCTGCTCCTCGACGGCCGCCCGATCGGCGGCACGCCCGAAGGCGTCGGCATCGTGTTCCAGCGCGATGCGTTGCTGGAGTGGCGCGACATTCGCCGCAACATCCTGCTGCCGGTGGAGTTCGCCCACAAGCCGGTGGCTCGCTATGCCGACAAGGTGAACCACCTGCTGGAGCTGACCGGCCTGCGCGACTTCGCCCATGCCTACCCGCGCGAGCTGTCGGGCGGCATGCGCCAGCGTGCCGCCATCTGCCGGGCGCTGGTCGACGACCCTTCGCTGCTGCTGATGGACGAGCCGTTCGGTGCCCTGGATGCGCTCACCCGCGACCAGATGAACGTCGAGCTGCAGCGGATCTGGCTCGACGTGCGCAACACCGTGGTCTTCGTGACGCACGGCATCGCCGAGGCGGTCTTCCTCGGTGACGTGGTGATGGTCTTCTCGCCGCGCCCGGGCCGGATCGCGGAGACGATCGAGATCGACCTGCCGCGTCCCCGGCCGCTCGCGGTGCGGGAGTCGCCCGAGTTCGCCGGCTACGTCGCGCGGATCCGGGCGCTCTTCGAAGGCATGGGCCTGCTCGACGAGCGGGGGCGCGGACGATGAAGGCCGGCGGCTTCGTCGGCGCGGTCGCGGCCGGCACGTTCTCCACCGTCGTGGTGCTGGTCGCCTGGGAGCTGCTCGGGCGGTACTTCGAGGTGAAGCCGATCCTGCTGCCGCTGCCGACGCAGATCCTGGCGGAGCTCGGGGCCGAATGGTGGTGGTATCTCGGGCATGCAGGCTACACCCTGATGACCACCTTCATCGGCTTCGTCCTGTCGGTCGTGGGCGGGGTGCTGATCGGCGCGCTGGTGGTGAGCTCGCGGCTGTGCGAGCGCTTCGTATATCCCATGATCGTGGCCTTCAACAGCGTTCCCAAGGTGGCGGTTGCGCCGCTCTTCGTGATCTGGCTGGGCACCGGCGCGGAGCCGAAGGTGGCGATCGCCTTCCTTATCGCGGTCTTCGCGGTGATCGTCGATACCATCCACGGGCTGCGTTCGGTGCCGCCGGATGTCATGGACCTGGGAAGGGTGCTGCGCGGCCGCTGGTACGACG
>JAEWEW010000061.1 GCA_023389175.1 Pseudomonadota bacterium
TCATCGCCTCGATCTGGTCGTGCGTCACGTAGACGGCCGTGGTCTTGAGCCGCTGGTGCAGCGCCTTGATCTCGGTGCGCATCGCCACCCGCAGCTTCGCGTCCAGGTTCGACAGCGGCTCGTCGAACAGGAAAACCTGCGGCTTGCGCACGATCGCCCGGCCCATCGCGACCCGCTGGCGCTGGCCGCCGGAGAGCTGGCGTGGATAGCGATCGAGGTACGGCTCGAGGCCGAGGATCTGCGCGGCCTCGCCGACGCGCCGCGCGATCTCGTCCTTCGGCGTGCGCGCGAGCGTGAGCGCGAAGGCCATGTTGTCCCGGACCTTCATGTGCGGATAGAGCGCGTAGTTCTGGAACACCATGGCGATGTCCCGTTCCTTGGGCGGCACGTTGTTGACCACGCGCTTGCCGATGCTGATGGTGCCCGCGGTGATTTCCTCGAGGCCCGCGATCATCCGCAGCAGCGTGGACTTGCCGCAGCCGGACGGGCCGACCAGGACGCAGAACTCTTCATCGGCGATGTCGATGTCCACGCCATGGATGACCTCGGTCGAGCCGAACACCTTCCGGACCTGGCTGATGGTTACGGTGGCCAAAGCGTCTCCCTCCGTTGCCGGCGGTGACTCCGCGCTGCGGCCCGCCGTTCGAGTCGAAGAATGCTAACCGCATTCGCCCGGCGCTGCGTGCGTCGCCCCGTGCGGTCAAGGTGAGGGAAAACACCGAGCGAACCGGCGGCGAAGTCCGTCCGGCAAGCGAGCCGGCGGCGGCTTCGCGAGACCGGCACCCGGGCGGCTCAGCGGCCGTTGCCGGATTCCTTGAGCAGGCCGGACACCAGCCGCGCCGTGATGTCCACGATCGGGATCATGTGCTGGTAGGCCATGCGTGTGGGGCCGATCACGCCGAGCGTGCCCACCACCTTGCCGTCCACCTCGTAGGGTGCGGTGATCACGGAAAGCTCCTCCATCGGCACCAGGTCCGACTCCCCGCCGATGTAGATCTGCACGCCCTGGGCGCGGCCGGCGGCATCGAGCAGCTGCAGCAGGTCCGTGCGCTTCTCGAACAGGCTGAACAGCTCCTTCAGCCGGTTCATGTCGGCGTTGAGATCCGGGATACCGACGAAGTTGCGCTCCCCGGCCACCACCAGCGCGTCGCTCTGGTCCTGGGCCGCCGCACTGCCTGCCTCCACCGCGCGCTGCATCAGCACGGAGATGTCCTCGCGGATGCGAGCGAGCTCGTGGCGAAGCCGCGCCTTGATCTCGTTGAACTCGACGCCGGCGTAGTGGGCGTTGATGTAGTTGGCCGCCTCCACCAGGGTCGCCGGCGACAGGTCCCGGTCCACCGTCAGGATCCGGTTCTGCACGTCGCCCTCGGCCGAGACGATGATGAGCAGCACCCGCCGCTCGGAGAGGCGCAGGAACTCGATCTGGCGGAAGGAGGAGGACCGGCGCGGCGCGAGCACGACGCCGGCGAAGCTGGAGAGCCGCGACAGCAGCGACGCCGCCTGCGCAATCACCCGCTTGGGCTCGTCGGCCACCAGCGCGCCGCGCAGGTGCCGCTGCTGCTCGTCCTGCAGCGGCTGCACCGTGATCAGGGAATCCACGAAGAGACGGTAGCCGAGCGGCGTCGGGATCCTTCCGGCGGAGGTGTGCGGGCTGGCGATCAGCCCCTCCTCTTCCAGGTCCGCCATCACGTTGCGGATGGTGGCCGGCGAAAGCTCCAGATGCGAGAACTTGGACAGAGTGCGGGACCCCACCGGCTGTCCGTCGGCGATGTAGCGCTCGATCAGCGTCTTCAGCAGCACTCGAGAGCGGTCGTCCATTTCTCCTACGCTACCACACGGGTTCCGGGCCCAGGCCTGCAGGTCAATTATGGTGTAATCCGCCGCATGACCGCCCGCTTCCAGACCATTGCCCTGTTCGGCCGCCCGAAGACCGACGGGCTGGCAGAGGTCCTGGAGCAGGTTTCCGCCTGGCTGAAGCGCCGCGGCATCACGGTCCTTGTCCAAACCAATCGTAGCACCCGGGCGCTCCAATCGATCGGCCGGCGGGCCGAACTCGGCATCATCGTCGGCGGCGACGGCACCATGCTCGGCATTGCCCGGACGCTCGCGCCGCTCGGGCTGCCGGTGGTCGGCATCAACCTGGGCCGCCTCGGCTTCATCACGGACATCTCCTGGGCGCATTGGCAGGAGGCGCTCGGGGCCATCCTGGATGGCGACTTCGAGGTGGAGGATCGCGCCCTGCTGGAGGCGAGCGTCATCCGCCGCGGCCGCACCATCTTCCACTCCCGGGCGTTGAACGACGTGGTGGTGAGCCGCAGCTCCCGGACCGGGATGATCGAGATCGAGGTGAAGGTGGATGGCCTCTTCATGTACCGTCCCCGGGCGGACGGCCTGATCGTCGCCACGCCGACCGGCTCCACCGCCTATGCCCTTTCCGCCAACGGCCCGATCCTGCACCCTGCGCTGCAGGGGCTGGTGATGGTGCCGGTCGCGCCGCAGGCGCTGTCCAACCGCCCCATCGTGCTGCCGGACCACTGCCAGGTGGAGCTCACGGTCGTCAGCGGCCGGGATCCGCGGGTCAACTGCGACATGCAGTCCTTCGCGGACCTGCAGCTGGAGGATCTGGTGGAGATCCAGCGCTCCGGCGACTCCAGCCGCTTCCTGCACCCGCCAGGCTACAGCTACTACGCGACGCTTCGCGCCAAGCTGCACTGGCACGAGATGCCGGGACTGAATCCGCGCGGCTGAGACGCGGCCGCCGCCATCCGCATGCTGAGACTGCTGCGCCTCCGCGACTTCGTGATCGTCGACTCGGCCGAGATCGAGTTCGAGACGGGGTTCACCGCCCTCACCGGCGAGACCGGGGCGGGCAAGTCCATTCTCCTGGATGCGCTCGGCCTCGCGCTCGGCGCCCGCGGCGACGCCGCCATGGTCCGCGAGGGCGCCGCGCGTGCCGACATCACTGCGGAGTTCACGGCGGATCCCGGACTGGATGCCTGGCTGCAGGAGAAGGAGCTTGCCGGCGATCCCGGGGTGCTGCTGCTTCGCCGGATCGTCGAGGCGGACGGCCGCTCCCGCGCGCTGGTGAACGGACAACCGGCAACGGTCGCGCTGCTGCGGCAGATCGGGGAGCGGCTGGTGGACATCCACGGACAACATGAATCGCAGAGCCTGATGCGGGCCGGCGCGCAACGGGACCTGCTGGACCGCTTCGGCCGCCTGGAGCAGGAGGCGTCCGCCACTGCCCGGGCGTGGGCCGCCTGGCAGGCGGCGGCACAGGAGCTCCAGTCGGCGCAGGCCGGCTCGCGGGAGGCGGAGATCCGTGCCGAGCGGCTGCGCTGGGAGCTGGAGGAGATCGAGCAGCTCCGGCTCGCCGAGGGCGAATGGGAGCAGCTGAGCGCGGAGCAGTCGCGGCTCGCGCACGCCCGCGACCTGCTCGAAGGCGCCGACGCGATCGCCAACGCGCTCTCCCGGGGCGACGGCGCCATCACCGAGACCCTCGGCAGCCTCCAGCAACGGCTGGGCAGCCTCGCCGGGATCGATCCTGCGCTCGCGCCGATCGCGGAGCTGGTGGAGTCCGCCGCCATCCAGCTGGAGGAAGCCGGCAGCGATCTCGCCGCCTATGTCCAGCGCACGGACCTGGATCCGGCGCGGCTGGAGGAGGTAGAAGCCAGGGTGGGCGCCATCTTCACCGCGGCGCGCAAGCTGCGCCTGCCGCCGGAGCAGCTGTTCACGCACCAGCAGGCGCTGGAGCGTGAATCGGAGACGCTCGAGCGCAGCCGGGACCTGGCCGCCCTCGAAGCGGCCCACGACGAGCGCCGTCGGGCCTACGACGCGGCGGCGGCCGTGCTTTCGCGCGGGCGTCGGCGGGCGGCAACCCGGCTCGCCAAGGGCGTGACCGAGCGGATCGATCGGCTCGGCATGGCGAAGACGCGGCTGGTGGTTGCCTTCGATCCGGCCGCGCCCGGCCCGGGCGGCATGGACTCGGTGGAGTTCCGCATTGCCGCCCATGAGGGCGCGACACCGCGGCCGATCGCCAAGGTAGCCTCCGGCGGCGAGCTGTCGCGGCTGGGGCTCGCGATCGCGGTGCTCGCGGCCCGAGCCAATCCGGTGCCGACGCTCATCTTCGACGAAGCCGACGCCGGCATCGGCGGCGCCGTGGCTGCCGTGGTCGGGGAGCTGATGCAGCAGCTCGCCGCGGACTGCCAAGTGTTCTGCGTCACCCATCTCGCGCAGGTCGCGAGCCGGGCGGACAGCCACCTGAAGGTCAGCAAGCGCGAGTCGGCGGCGGGCGGCGCCGGGATGGTGAGCCGCGTGGAAGCTCTCGCGCCGCCCGAGCGGATCGAGGAGATCGCGCGCATGCTGGGCGGCCGTCGTGTCACGCAGACGTCGCGTGCCCATGCACGCGAGATGCTGGAGGCCGGCCGGCGCTGACCGGCGCGGCGCTCGGCGCGAAGCGGGGCGATCGCCGCCGCGAAGGCCTGCCGCTACTCCGTGGTCTTGCCGTCGAAGTGCTCTTCGTGCGCGTCGGCCTCGGCCTTGGTGGCATGGACCGTGCCGTCCTTGTGCTCCGGCGGCGCGTAGATGGTGTACAGGCGCAGCGGCTCGCGGCCGTTGTTGACGACATTGTGGCGTGCGCCCGCCGGCACGATGATCGCATCGTCCGCCTCGACCGCATGGCGCTTGCCGTCGATGAGCACCTCGCCCTTGCCCTTCTCCACCCGGAAGAACTGATCGCGATCGTCGTGCACCTCCTCGCCGATCTCCTCCCCGGGCTTCAGCGACATCAGCACCAGCTGCATGTTCTTGCCGGTGTAGAGCACGCGCCTGAAGTCCGTGTTCTCCTCGGTCAGTTTCTCGATGTCGTCGACGAAGCCCTTCATTTTCCCCTCCACGGTTGTCGCTCCGGCGTTAGCGCCGAGCGCGACCAGCGCAGCGGCGAGCAGCCATCTCGTTCCATTCATCTCGACTCTCCCAGGTCTGGACCAAACCCCCGCGAGCCGTTCAAGTCTATCGCGGCCGTGTGCCCCTTGCCGGCGATTCCCCTTGGGGAAGGGTCAGCTCCAGATAGTCGCCCGCGCGGTAGACGGTAATGCGCGTGCCCTCCTCGCTTTCCCATTCGAGCAGCGAGCGGACCAGGTCGGCGCTGTCGCCGAGCGGACGGCCGTTGAAGCCGACGACGATATCGTCGGCCTGCAAGCCGATGCGGTCGGCGAAGCCGCCCGGCTGCACCGACGTGACCACCGCGCCGTCCGCGAGCAGCCGACCCGCGGCGAGGGCCTCCGGCGGCGAGACATCCTCGAACTGGGCGCCGAGCCGGGGACGCGTGCTGGGCGTGCCGGAGGCCAGGTCCTGGGCAAGCCGCATCACCATCTCGATCGGCATCGACAGGCTCACCCCGGCGGTTCCATAGGGGCCCACCATCATCCGCAGGTTCATGCCGACGATGTTGCCGGAGGCATCGAGCAACGGCCCGCCCGAATTGCCCGGATTCAGAGCGAGATCGCTCTGGATGAACAGCGCGTCGGTGTCGTCGACGAAGTGACGCGCGCCGCCGCCGACGATGCCGGCGGCCACCGAACGGGTCAGGCCGTACGGATCGCCGATCGCCACCACCCAGTCGCCGGCGCGCAGCGCGGCCGACCGGCCCATGGCCGGCGCGACCGCCATGCTGACCGGGATGCGGATCAGCGCGATGTCGCTTTCCTCGTCCGCCCCGACCAGCTCGGCCGCGAACACCCGCCGATCGTTCGTCTTCACGACGATGGTCCGGGCGCCGGCGACGACATGCGCAGCCGTTGCGATCGTGCCATCGCTGCCGATGAAGAAGCCGGCACCGATGCTGATCGAATCGTCGAGGCGCTCGGGCGGCTCCGGCAGCATGGGAAGGGATCCGCCGTTCGCCATCCGCGCCAGGCTTCCCCGTCCGGCGTCCGGCGCCGCCTGGGCGAACTCCTCCTCGCCGGAGTCGCTCGCGACGCCGTAGACGCCGACGGTGAGCGGCAGGCCGCGGCGCACCGCCAGGGAGAATCCGGGCGGCCCGGGCGGCGCCACCACCTGCGCCGACGGGGGCACGGCCGCCTGCGGCGGTACCGAGGGCGCGGCGCAGGCGGCGAGCACGAGCGGCAGGACGAGCGGCAGGACGGCAGGCAGGCCGCGGGGCAGCGCGAGCGTCGCGGCCGGATGCGCCGTCCGCCGATCCGGTCTTCTCATGGCATGCCCCTAACGGCCGGCCTTGCGCACCTGCGCGGTGGCCGAGAGCACCTCCTCGCCGCCGCCGAGGCGCACGCCGCGCACCGGGCAGGCATCGCGGTAGTCGAGCCCGACCGCAAGCTTGATGCGGCCGCCGTCGCCGGCGCCGCCCTGCCCGGCATCGAAGCCCACCCAGCGATTGCCGATCCAGACCTCCGCCCAGGCCCGGCTGGCCACGACCGCATGGTCCGGCGTATAGGCATAGCCGCTCACGTAGCGGGCCGGCAGGCCGAGGTGCCGGCAGGCGGCGAGGAAGACATGCACCTGGTCCTGCACCGCGCCGCCGCCGAGGCCGAAGGCCGCTGCCGCGGTGGTGTCCGCATCGGTGCGTCCGCGCGCGAGCGGCACGGCCTGGTGGACCGCCGCGAGCAGGTCGGTCGCGCCGATCAGCGGCCGCGCCGCGACGCTGCGCCTCATCGGCTCGCAGAACCCCTTGATGGCGTCGTCCGGCGTGGTGAGCGCCGTGCTGCGCAGGAAGACCAGCGGATTCACCGGGTCGGCCGGCTCGCCCTCGTCGACGTCGGGCACCTCCACCGTCCCGGTCGCCACGATCGCGATCGAGTCGTGCGGCTGCGAGAGCGTGAGCAGGTCGGTGAGGTTGCCGAACGCATCGAGCAGCTGCACCGATCGGGCCGGCAGGAGCAGCTGCCATTCCACGACGCGCTGGCGCGTGTTCGGCGCCGGCGTCAGGCGGATGTACTGAGTGCTGCGCGAGACCGGCTCGGCGTAGCGGTAGACGGTGGCGTGGTGGACCGAGAGCTTCACCGCGGCAGCCTCACTTCAGCTCCAGGTACGCCTGGTGGATGGCGTCGCCGAGCAGCGCGGTCTGCCGGATGAAGCGATCGAGGAACGGCAGGTAGCCCTGCGAATAGATGTCCTCCACGTCGGCGAACTCCAGGTTGGCGAGCATGGTGGCGGCGAGCCGCCGCGCGGGCTTGGCGTTCTCCGACGGCAGCTCGCGCAGGATGCGCACGATCTGCTCGACGCAGAAGCGCAGCGAGCGCGGCACCGACCGCTCCAGGACCAGGAGCTCCGCCACGCGCTGCTCCTCGACGCCCTCGCGATAGGCGTCCCGATAGGCCTCGAATGCGCTCACCGAGCGCAGCACCGCGCTCAGGCGATAGTAGTCGGTCACGTCGTTGCCGGAGGACGCCGTCGCGCCCGTCGACTGCTTCACCGACAGGATGCGCGCGGTGTTGTCGGCGCGCTCGATGTGGGTGCCGAGCCGGATGAAGTGATAGGGCTGGTCACGCCGGATGGTGGCGAAGGTGATGCCGCGGAACAGGTGGCTGCGCTCCTTCACCCAGTCGAAGAAGGCGCCGTCCGCCGGCTCCCGCTCCTGATGCCGCTTCTGCAGCAGCAGCAGCCAGGTCGCGTTGATGTCCTCCCACATCTCCGTGGTGATGGCGGCACGTACCGCCCGCGCGTTCTCGCGGCTGCTGCGCAGGCAGTTGAAGATGCTCGACGGATGCTGCGCGTCCCAGGAGAGGTAGGCGGCCACGTCCTGGGGCGTGCGGGCGCGACCGGCTGCGTCGAAGGCCGCCAGCGTGTCGGTGATGACGAGCGGCTCGATGGTCGCCTCGATGTCGGAATCGTGCGAGACGAGCGCCAGCATCTGGCCGACGTCGAGGATGCGGGCCATGTTCTCGGCGCGCTCGAGGTAGCGCGCCATCCAGTAGAGATGCGACGCGACCCGAGAGAGCATCAGGCGTCCACCACCCAGGTATCCTTGGTGCCGCCGCCTTGCGAGCTGTTGACCACCAGCGAGCCGCGGCGCAGCGCCACACGCGTGAGCCCGCCGGGCACGATCCGGATCTCCCGCCCGGTGAGGACGAAGGGACGCAGGTCCACGTGTCGCGGCGCGACGCCCTCCTCCACGAATGTCGGGCAGGTGGAGAGCGAAAGCGTCGGCTGCGCGATGTAGTTCTGCGGCTGCGCCACCAGCGCCTCGCGGAAGCGCGCGATCTCCGCCGAGCTGCTGGTCGGGCCCACCAGCATGCCGTAGCCACCCGCGCCGTGCACCTCCTTCACCACCAGCTCCGGCAGGTGCGCGAGCACGTGCGCGAGATCCTCGGGCTTGCGGCATTGCCACGTCGGCACGTTCCTCAGGAGCGGCTCCTCGCCGAGGTAGAACCGCACCATGTCCGGCACGTAGGGATAGATGGACTTGTCGTCCGCGACGCCGGTGCCGATCGCGTTGGCGATCACCACGTTGCCCAGCCGGCAGGCCGCGAGCAGGCCGGGAATGCCGAGCACCGAGTCCGGCCGGAAGGCGAGCGGATCCAGGAAGACATCGTCCACGCGGCGGTAGATGACGTCGACCCGCTGCCGGCCCGAAGTGGTGCGCATGTAGACGAGCCCGTCCTCGACGAACAGGTCCGTGCCCTCCACCAGTTCGATGCCCATCTGCTGCGCGAGGAAGGCATGCTCGAAGTAGGCGCTGTTGTAGGGTCCGGGCGTGAGCAGCACGACGTTGGGACGGTCCCGCAGCGATGCCGCGATCAGCGTCTCCAGCAGCAGGCCGGGATAGTGCTCCACCGGCCGCACCGCATGGAGCTGGAAAAGCTCCGGGAACAGCCGCATCATCATCTTGCGATTCGAGAGCATGTACGACACCCCGGAAGGCACCCGCAGGTTGTCCTCCAGGACGTAGAACTCGCCGTCGTCGTGACGCACCAGGTCGACGCCGACGATGTGCGCATAGGTCTCGTTGGTCACCTTCACTCCGGCCATCGCCACCTGGTACTGGCTGTTGACCAGGATCTGCTCGGCCGGCACCAGGCCCGCGCGCAGGATGTCCTGCTTGCCGTAGATGTCCGCGAGGAAGCGGTTGATGGCGCGCACGCGCTGGGCCAGCCCTTGCTCCAGTCGCGCCCATTCGTCGGCCGCGATGATGCGCGGCACCAGGTCCGACGGGATCAGCCGCTCGGTGCCGGACTCGTCACCATAGACCGAGAAGGTGATGCCGGTGCGGCGGAAGATGAGATCCGCCTGCGTGCGCTTGTGTGCCATCCACTCGGCCGGGCGCGCGCGCAGCCAGCGCAGGTAGCCGGCATAGCTTGGACGAGGGCTGCCGTCGGGCAGCAGCATCTCGTCGTAGCCGTGGGCGGGCGGGATGGGTTGGATCCCGCCGGCGGCGGGTTCGTCAGGGTGCCCGGACCCCGGAGGCAATGGGCCAGGGTCGGTCGCTACTTGGGACGATACTTGCATTGCGGCCGCACGCAGTTCCCGTACAGCGCAAGCGCATGCTCCTGCAGCTCGAAGCCGTGCTCGGAGGCCACGCGTTGCTGCCGCTGCTCGATGGCGGCATCGTAGAACTCCTCGACGCGGCCGCATTGCAGGCAGACCAGATGATCGTGGTGCTGGCCTTCGTCGAGCTCGAACACCGACTTGCCGGACTCGAAGTTGCTGCGCTTGAGCAGTCCCGCCTGCTCGAACTGGGTGAGCACCCGATACACCGTGGCGAGGCCGACGTCCTGGCGCTCAGTGAGCAGCTCGCGATAGACATCCTCCGCGCTCATGTGCCGCTGCCGGCCGGAGTGGAAGATCTCGAGGATCTTCAACCTGGGCAGCGTGGCCTTCAGGCCGGCGCTCTTCAGGTCCGCGGTGGTCGACACTTGCACACGCCCTCGGGGAGATTGCAACGCCTTTATCATACAGCCTCCGATCCGCCCGCCCGCGGGTATCCTCCCACATCCGGCATCGTCGATGAAGCATTCCAACCGGTTCCACGAGCATCCGTCCGCAGCGCGGCTGCGTGCTCGCGGCCATGTCGAGCACCGCGCCGGCAGGCGCGGCGCAATCACGAGCCGGCCGGCGCTGCTTGCACCGCTGCTCGTCGCGCTCGCGCTCGCGGCCGGCTGCGCCACAGACCGCTCGCGCAGCGGCTTCCTGGAACCGTACAAGATCGCCATCCCGCAGGGCAACTACCTGAACCAGCAGATGCTGGACCAGGTCCGCCCCGGCATGAGCCGCGAGCAGGTGCGACTCGCGATCGGCTCGCCGCTGCTCACGGACATCTTCCATCCCGACCGGTGGGATTACGTATTCCGCTTCCAGCATCCGAACGGCGATGCCGAGCTGCGCCGTGTCACGATCAGGTTCCAGGACGACCGAGTCGCCGCGATCGAGGCCGACCGCCTGCCGGAGCGCGACGACCCCAACGACCCGGCGCTGCCGGGCTACCAGCCACCGGAGACCTGAATGGTGCGAGTGCCCCCGGAACCCGGCATGCCCTTGCGTGTCGCCGTCGCCGGCGCGAGCGGCCGCATGGGCCGCATGCTGATCGAGGCGGTGTGCGCCGCGCCGGACATGGCGCTCGCGGGCGCGCTGGACATCCCCTCGAGCCCGGCGGTGGGCTCGGATCCGGTTGCGTTCCTCGGGCGCGCAAGCAGCCTGCGGGTGACCGGCGACATCGCGGCCGGCATCCGCGAGGCCGACGTGCTGATCGATTTCACCCGGCCGGAGGCGACGCTCGCGCACCTCGCCGCCTGCCGATCCGCCGGCGTGCGCATGGTGATCGGCACCACCGGCCTTGGCGACGCCGATCGCGAGGCGCTGCGCGAGGCGGCGCAGGAGATCGCGCTGGTCCAGTCACCCAACATGAGCCCGGGCGTGAATGTGGCGATGAAGCTGGTCGACATGGCCGCGCGCGCGCTGGCGGCCGACTGCGACGTCGAGGTGATCGAAGCGCACCATCGCGACAAGGTGGACGCCCCTTCGGGCACGGCGCTCAAGCTCGGCGAGATCGTCGCGCGGGCGCAGGGACGGCGTCTTGCCGACCTCGCCGTCTTCGCGCGCGAGGGCCACACCGGCCCGCGCAAGCCGGGCAGCATCGGCTTCGCCACCATCCGGGCGGCGGACATCGTCGGCGAGCACACCGTGCTGTTCGCGTCCGCGGGCGAACGGATCGAGATCACGCACCGCTCGACCAGCCGCGTCAACTATGCGCAAGGCAGCCTGCGGGCGGCGCGCTTCGTCGCGGCCCAGTCGCGCGGGCTCTTCGACATGGACGACGTGCTCGGCCTGCGCTGAAGACACCCGGGCCGGCACCGCGCGTCGTCGCGGCCGGGTCGCTTGCGGCTCTGCTGGGAGGCTGTTTCCTAGTGCAGCACCCAGTCGAGCAGCGGGCGCCAGGTCTCGCGGTCGCGCGCCACCTGCGGCGAATCGACATCGAAGAGCGACAGCCCGTGGGCGGCCAGGTGGACATAGGTTTGCGTGTCGCGCAGGTAGCCGGCCACCGGCAGGCCTATGCCGCCGACGAAGCGGCCGAGCTCCTCCGCCGAACGGGTGCGCGGATCCACCCGCACCCCGACGATGCCGACGGTGTGCTTGAAGCGACGGTCGTCGCCCATCGCGGTGCGGAGCTGCCGCAGGAAGCCGGCGGTCGCGTTGATGTCGAACATCGACGGCTGCATCGGCACCAGCATCTTGTCGACGCCGCGCATCACGCCGGTCAGCCGGTCGAGCGGCATCTGGGCCGGCGTGTCGATCACCACGTGGGTCACGCCTGCCGGAGGACGCGCGCTGCCTGACCGGAACTCCCAGGAG
>JAEWEW010000076.1 GCA_023389175.1 Pseudomonadota bacterium
GCCGCGCGCAGCGCCTGCACCAGCGCGCCACCGCCCTCGGCGTAGGCCACGCCGACCACCACCGCGCGACGCTGCCCGACGAGCTCGGCCACGCGCGCCACCACGGCCTCCTGCCAAGCGTCTCGCCCGGCGACGACCTGCAGCCGGCGGTCGTGGCGAAACGACGGATAGATCGACGGAATCGGCGTGACGCCAAGGCCGTAGACCGTTTCGAGCTCCCGCCCTGCTTCCTCCAGGGTGGCGGAGACGCCGCCGAGATGCCGATAACGGCCGAGCCATGCCTGCGCGGTGGTCTGGGCGGCCGGGTCCTCCCGGGGATCCGCTTCCGCGCCCATGGCCGGCACCGCGGCGCCCGTCGGCAGCGCAACCGGATGGGCCGCGCCGTCGACCAGGAGGGCGTCCAGGTCGTCGACCAGCGCGCAGGCAGATGCCGGCAGGAGCGGCGTCTGCGCATCCGCAGCCGGACGGTACGCGGCGAGGACCAGCTCCCGCAATCCGCCATAACGGACCTCCGGCGCGCCGGTCGGACCCTGCGCCGTCGCCATCGCGCCGGCGTGCAGTGCTGCCACCGGGATGCCGAGCGACTCGTAGAACGGCCGCAGCAACCGGACGTCATCCCGCGCGCGGGCGGCGCTGCGCACCACCACGTCGACCGGCATGCCGGCGAGCGCCCGCACCACGGCTGCCAGCGCGAGCGCGAGCGTCTTGCCTTCGCCAGGCGGCATCTCCACCGCCCGGTCCTGCAGCATCAGGAGGGCCGCAGCAAGCTGCGGCAGATGCGGTCGCATGCCGAGGTTGCGGTGAGCCGCGATCGCCGCCAGCGCGAGGCTGTCAAGTGTCGCCTGGGCCGGGTTCGGGCCGCTCGCGAGCTCGCGGCGCGCGATCGCCGCCAGCTGCGGCAGCGGCAGCCCGGAATGCTCGAGCGCGAAGATGCGATTGGCGGCGACCCGCGCGTGGCTGGCCGCCCACTGGCCCGCGGCATGGTCCGACCGGCGCGCGAACGCCCGGGACAGTCGATCGAACCCCGGGATGCCGGCCGCCGGCTGCGTGCGCGGTCGCCGTCGCGACGACGGCCAGGCAGGCCGACTCGTCGGCAGTGCCGGGCTCGCAGCGGAAACCGGGTTGCTCGCCGGGGTCGCGACCATGGTAACGGCTTATAGTACGGCGGTAACCGTCAGTATCCGTCGTCACGCGCGGACACTGGCGAAATCGCGACGAACGGACGCCATCGGTTCGCGAGAGGACATGGTGCCGCGGTCCGCGCTATACCATCGCGGATCGGCCGGCGGCCATCACTGCGCCTCGGCCGCGCAGCCATGGGGAGGAATGCGTGAATCTCGAGAAGGTCGTCTTCGCTTTCTTCACCATCCTCGCCTGCACGCTGAACTTCGGCTTCTTCCTCGGCGACATGGACGTGGTGCACATGCACCATCCGACCGAGCTCTTCGCCGCGGTCGTGGTGAACCTGATCACGCTGGTGATCAAGTTCGGCGACCGCACCCAGCTCGGCGCCACCCACCTCGCCACCAGCCTGGTCGCGTGCCTGCAGCTGCTTGCCGCCTCGTTCGCCTGGGTGTGGGTGGAGCACATCACCGGACAGTCGGTCGATCCCGGAACGGTCGCGGTGATCGTGTCGCTCTCCGGCGGCGCGCTGCTCGCGAACCTGGTCTCGGTCACCCTGCTGATCGGCGAGACCCTGCGCCAGGGACGGTGAACGACCTCGTCTACCTGGTGCTTCGGCGCCTGCGGGCGCCGATCATCGTGCTGATCGTGGCCTACTCGGTGTCGGTGCTCGGCCTCACGGTGATCCCGGGCGTCGACCCGGAGGGCAACACCTGGCGCATGGATTTCTTCCATGCGTTCTACGTGATCAGCTACACCGCGACCACCATCGGCTTCGGCGAGATCCCCTACCCCTTCAGCCAGGCGCAGCGGGCCTGGCTCACCTTGTGCATCTACCTCGCGGTGATCGGCTGGACCTACGCCCTCCTGACGGTCTTCGCGATGACGACCGATCCGACCTTCCGGAGCGCAGTGGACCGCAGCCTGTTTCGCTGGCGCGCGGGCGGGCTGACCGATCGCTTCTTCATCATCTGTGGCTGCGGCCAGAGCGGAACCGCGCTGGCCCGGGCACTGGACCGCCTGGGCTACCGCGTGGTTCTGCTGGACCTGCGCCCCGACCGCGTGGCGAGGGCGACCACCATCGACTTCGCCATGCCACCGGTTGCCTACGTGGCCGATGCGCGCAACCCCGAGGTGCTCGGCGAAGCCGGCATCCGCAAGCCGGAATGCATGGGCGTCGTCGCCCTCACGGGCCCGGACAGCACCAACCAGACGATCGCGATCGGGGCGCGCGTGCTGCGGCCGGACCTGCTGGTCATCGCGCGGGTGAAGGCCCAGGTCGAGCACACCAACCTCAGCGCCTTCGGCGGCGTGCACGTCGTCAATCCATTCAAGGTGCTGGCGACCAACATCGCCCTCGACATCGCCGCACCCGAGGTGCTCAGGCTGGAGGACTGGCTGACCGGCGCGCCGGGCTCGCCCTGCCCGAGCCGCTTCAACCTGCCCAAGGGGCCGTGGGTGCTGGTCGGGTACGGCCGCTTCGGTCAGGCCATCACCGACGTGCTGGACGAGGCGGGGGTCGAGTGGCGTGCGATCGATCCCGGTGCCGACGTGGTCCGCGAGGCTCGCGTGCTCGCCGCCGACAACACCGAGACGGCGCTACGCACCGTCGGCGTCACCCGCGCCGGCGTGGTGGTCGCCGGCACCGACAACGACACGGTGAACCTCGGCGTCACCACGCTCGCCCGCCGCCTCAATCCGGACATTTTCGTGATCGTGCGGCAGAACGACGTGGCCGACGGGGTCCTGATCGACGCTGCGCGCCCGAACCTGCGCTTCGTCCAGTCCGAGCTGGTGGTGCGGGAAACGCTGCAGATCCTGAAGACCCCGCTGTTCGGCGAGTTCATCGGCCTCATCCGCAGCGGCGGCAGCACGCAGGCGAGCCGCATCATCGAGCTGATCATGGCGACCGTCGGCAACGCGGCGCCGCGAAACTGGGACTTCCACTGCGACCCGCTGCAGCCGGGGCTCTTCGGAGCCTTTTTCCGCCGCGATGGGGAGCCGCCCCGGGTGCGTCACCTGCTGATGGACCCCGCCGACCGCGAGCGCAGGCTGGTCGCTGCGGCGGTCTACCTGGTCCGCAAGGGCCGGACCATGCTGGTCCCGGATCCGGACACGGAGCTGCGCCCGGGCGACCATATCCTCTTCATCGGACGTGAACGGGCTCGCCTGCAGCAGCTGCGCTTCCTCGCCGAGCCCGGCGCCTTCGAGTACGTGCGATCCGGCGCGCAGCAGCCCACGGGTTGGCTGTTCCGTCGCATCGCCGCCTGGCAGGCGGCCCGCGCCCGCGCACGGTCCGGAGCGGAGCGGCAGCCCGTTCATTGACGCCCCGAGCACCGACGCGGTATATTACTGACTGATCAGTCAGTAATGTCCGCCGTCACCCCGTGAGCAGGTCCGAGCCCTCGTCCGTCCCCACTGTCGTGCCCACCCGGGCGGAAGCGCCGGCGCGCCGGCCTCGAGGGCCACGCTGGGAACGGCGCAAGGAAAGCCGGCCGAGCGAGCTACTGGAGGCCGCGCTGGAGATCTTCGTCGAGCGCGGCTATGCGGCCGCGCGGCTGGAGGATGTCGCCGCGCGGGCCGGCGTGTCCAAGGGCACGCTCTACCTCTACTACGCCAACAAGGAAGAGCTGTTCAAGGCGGTGGTGCGTACCTCGATCGCGCCGCTGATCGCGCAGACGCGCCAGGTGATCGAATCCTCCTCCCAGGACAGCGCGTCCCTGCTCGGCGAGTTCCTGCGGATCTGGTGGACCCGCTATGGCGGCACGCGGCTCGCCGGGATCACCAAGCTCGTCGTCGGCGAATCCGGCAACTTTCCCGAGATGGCCCGCTTCTATAATGAGGAAGTGGTCAGCGGCAACCAGGAGCTGATCACGTTCATCCTGAAGCGCGGGATGTCGCGTGGCGAATTTCGCCGGCTCGACGTGGATGCGGTTGCCCACAGCGTGATGGCGCCGCTCGTCCTCAAGTCGATCTGGGCCAACTCGATCGAGCCTTGTTGCGGCAGCGTCGCCGCGATGGACCCGGACACCTTCATCGCGCATCATCTCGACATGGTGCTGCGCTCGCTTCGCGCGACGCCGACGTCGCCACAGGGCAAGGCAGGCCAGTCGTGAACACGGAAGCCATGGATATCGAGAAGGCCAGATTCAACATGATCGAGCAGCAGGTCCGGCCCTGGGACGTGCTCGACCAGGACATCCTGGATTCGCTCGCGCTGGTGAAGCGCGAGGACTTCGTTCCACCCGCCTATCGCGGACTCGCATTCGCGGACGTGGAGATCCCGCTTTCCCGGGATGGCGCGCGGCTGGGCCAGGTCATGTTCACGCCCAAGGTGGAGGCCCGCATCCTGCAGGCGCTCGGCGTGAAGCGGCACGAGTCGGCGCTGGAGATCGGCACCGGCTCGGGCTACGGCACCGCGCTGCTCTCGCATCGCACGCGCAAGGTGCAGTCGTGGGAGATCGAGCCGGCGCTGCACGACTTCGCCGCGGCGAACCTGCGCCGTGCCGGCATCCTCGATGTGCGTCTGCGCCCGGGCGACGGCTCGAAGCTGCCGGTGGACGAGCGCTTCGACGTCATCATCCTCTCGGGTTCGGTCGCCGAGGTGCCGCCGGAATGGCTGGAGCGCCTGAACGAAGGCGGCCGCCTCTCCGCGATCGTCGGGGACCCGCCTTCCATGCGGGCGCGCATCCACACGCGCGTCGGCAACGGCTGGACCACCACCGACCTGTTCGAGACGGTGGCCGCGCGGCTGCACGGCTTTCCCGACGGCAGGCGGTTCCGGTTCTAGCCGCCGATGAGGGCGATCACCGCGGCCGAGCTCGCGCAACTCCTGAGGAAGACCGACGCACCGCCGGTGGTGCTGGACGTGCGGGAACCGTGGGAGCTGGCGGTGGCAAACCTGCCGGAGGCGGTCGCCATCCCGATGCAGTCGATACCCGGCGCGCTGGACCGCCTGGATCCGCAACGCACCACCGTCTGCGTCTGCCATCATGGTGCGCGCAGCCTGCAGGTTGCCCTGTTTCTCGAGCATCACGGCTTTCGCGATGTCGTCAACCTGACCGGCGGCATCCATGCATGGTCCGAGCAGGTGGACTCGAGCGTCCCGACCTACTGAACCCGTCCGATGAATGCCGACCGTTCCGACTCGCCCCAGCCGCGTCCTCGCTCGCAGGCCATCGCAGGCCGCGCAACACGCCGCCGGCTGCTGGCCGCGGCCTGCGCCGGCCTGCTCGCTGCCGCGCCCGCGCACGCGCTCGACCTGCGCGAAGCCTATGAAGCGGCACAGCGCTACGATGCCCAGCTCAACAG
>JAEWEW010000087.1 GCA_023389175.1 Pseudomonadota bacterium
AGCGAGAAGCACTCATGACCGTTCCAGCCGATCCCTCCCTGCGCCACTTCCTTCGCATGCTGGTTGCCGGTACCGCCGCGCTGGCGGCCGGATGCGCCACCACGGACTCCGCTGAGCGCGTCGGAACCGAGGTGCCCGAAGAGGGCTTCGAGTACCGAGAGGCGAGACAGCGGTGGCCCGTGGCGACACCGGGCAAGCTCGAGGTCGCGGAGTTTTTCTGGTTCGGCTGCCCGCACTGCAACGCCTTCGAGCCGGTGCTGGACGAATGGCGCAAGCGGCTGCCGCCGGACGTGTCCTTCCGCAAGGTGCACCCGGGGCTCGCGCCGCACTGGGCGGTGCACCAGCAGCTGTTCTACACGCTCGAGGCGATGGGCAAGGCCGAGGAGTTGAACAGCCGGATCTTCCGGGCGATCCACGACGACAAGATCGCGCTCGACAGCCAGGACCGGATGGCCGCGTTCCTCGAGCCGCTGGGCGTCGACCGGCAGAGGTTCGTCGCGACCTTTGAGTCCGCCGACGTTCGGGACCGCATGGCGCAGGCCGACCGCATGGCCGAGGCCTTCGGCTTGCAGGGCGTGCCCGGGCTCGCGGTCAACGGCAGGTGGTTCACCTCGCCCACGCTGGCGGGCAGCCGCGTCGAGGCGCTGCGGGTCGTCGACTACCTCCTCGCGCGTGAACGTCGCGGCGGGGCCTGACCTTCACTCCACCGAACCTTTGAAGAGGAGCGACCGATGAAGAACGGGATACTGCAGCGTTCGCTTTCCGTTGCGTTCGTCGGCACGGCGCTCGGCGCCGGAGCGCCCGGCGCCTGGGCGTCCGGATTCCAGATCCAGGAGCAGAGCGGCAGCGGGCTCGGCACCGGCTTCGCGGGCGAGGCCGCGGCGGTGCACGACGCGAGCACGGCCTTCTGGAATCCCGCGGGACAGACGCTGCTGCCGGGCCGGCAGGCCGCGGCGGCATTGAGCCTCATCCGGCCCCGCAACGAATTCCGGGACAACGGCACCTCCACCTTCCGGGCGCTGGGTAACGGCGGCGAAGGCGGCGAGAATGCGGTCGTGCCGGCAATCTACGGCACGTGGGCGCTGGACTCGCGGTGGTCGGTGGGGCTGGCGTTCAACGCGCCGTTCGGCCTCGCGACCGAGTGGGACAACACCTGGGCCGGGCAGTTCCACGCGGTCCGCTCCGAGAGCAAGACGCTCAACATCAACCCGACGGTGGCGTACCGGCTCAGCGACAGGCTGTCGCTCGGCGGCGGCATCAGCTATCAACGGCTCGAGGCGACGCTGACGAACCGCGCCGTACTCGCGCCGCCATTTCCTGCGACCGCGATCGGGCTCGGCCGGGTCGAGGGCGACGACTGGGGCTGGGGCTTCAACCTCGGCGCGTTGTTCACGCTCGGCACACAGACGCGCATCGGCATCACCTACCGCTCCGAGATCGACTACGAGGTCAAGGGCGACCTCAGCTTCGAGGGGTTCCCGGCCGCGGTGCCGGGCCGCGGCGTGCGCGCCGACATCAAGCTGCCGCAGGTGCTGTCGCTGGGCGTGTCGCACCAGTTCAGCCCCAAGATCCGGCTGCTCGCCGACTGGAGCTGGACCGGCTGGGACGCCATCCAGGACCTGCGGGTGGTCGACGCGGCAACCGGCGCGACCATCAGCGACACGAGGCTCGGCTTCGACAACAGCTGGCGCGCCGGCGTCGGCGTCGAGTACGGGATGAACCGCTCGTGGCTGCTGCGCGGCGGCCTCGTCTATGACACCACGCCGGTGCAGGACGCGTACCGCACGCCGCGGCTGCCGGACGAGAACCGGATCTGGCTCGCGCTCGGCGCCCGCTATCAGCCTGCCGCCGATGCCAGCTGGTGGATCGATTTCGGCTACGCGCACATCTTCATCGACGACGCGTCGAGCAACCTTCCGTTCGCCGGAGCGAGCGCGGCGGAAGCGCAGCGCGGCGCGCTGCGCGGCAGCTACGAGGCCAGCGTCGACATCCTGGCGGTGCAGGTGGGGTTCAGGTTCTGAGCCCCCAGCGCGAGCACACACGATCAGCGATCGGCCGCGGATTCCGTACTACCGGTCGCCCATCTTCCTGCGTGCCTCGCGCCGTTCGATTGCCTTCGTCTTGCGTAGCTGATCGTACTTGATCCTGATCAGCTTCTCCTGGTGCCCCGCCTCGGCAATGCGATCGGTGAGGGACTCGGCCTCCGCAGGTCTTGACGGATCGGCCTGGAGCATGAAGGCGCCGAAGAGAATCCGCCGGGACGCGAGGTCATTGAGCTCGCGCTTCTCATCCCAGGCGAGCCGGAAGTCCTCTTCCATGTTCCCGCGCTCCCAGTCGCGCAGCTTCACGCCGTTTACGTACTTCGATAGTGCCGCGCTGTTGCGTTCCGCGATCGTCCTGACTTCCTTGCGCTCGCGCTCGTTCCATTGCTCCTCCGATCGGGTCAGCTCACCCCCAATCGGGGTGGCAAGGACAGGCGCGCGCTCCCGCGTCAGGCCCAGGGCTTCGGCCTTGCGCAGCACGGCCTGGTCCATCTCCGCCAGCTGTGCGTGCTTGCGGGCCTCGATCGCCATGCGTTCCTTGTGCTCGATGGCGGCGGCGTCCTCCTTGAGCCTGAACAACTCCGCCGACATCACCTTCAACTCGCCTTCGAGCTGCGCAATCCGGTGCTGCATGTCCTGGGCGTCAGAGGCCTTCATCGCAACGGAAAGCTTCTTCATGAACTCGGCCTCCGCCGCGGCAACCTTCGCCCTGTGGCCCGCCTCCAGCTCGACCCGTTTCAACTCGAACTCGACATCGACTTGCCTGAGCTTCTCCCGGTACTCGGTTTCCAGTTCGCGGGCGTACTCGCGGAGTCTGCGCGAGGCGTCCGCCATCTCCTGGTCGCGCTGCTTCTTCCTTTCGGTACGCTCTTTCTGCGCGGCGCTGCGCTGCTCGCGTAACTCCTTGTCGGTCTGCGCGCCAGCCGTTCCGCCGGGCAGCCAGGCGAGCGAGAACAGCATCAGGAAAGCGGCAATCGTTCTCGCCATCGGTGTTTCCTCTTGTCAATCGAAGGTCGCGCGTGAGCGCCGGGGCCTGCCGCTGGCTCAGATGCCGCTGCACGTGACTTTCAGATCGACCTGGTAGGCGCCGACGACCTTCCGGTCCTTGCCCTTGCCCTCGGTGCGATCGAACTTGCCGACGATCCGGAAGCCGCCGTCGTCGAACGTGGTGCTGCGCTTGCCACCGCTGAACTTGTAGGTGGCTTCGCCGGCCTTCACGGTGATCGTGGCTCGACCCATGCTTCGTGAAGTGCTGGCCACGATCACGAGGCCGTCACCGTCGAGGTCGCGAAGCGATTCGGGCCGATGGACCGGATCGGAGAGCGCCCGGAGCCAGTCCCAGGGCTGCTTGTCCGCCGAGC
>JAEWEW010000131.1 GCA_023389175.1 Pseudomonadota bacterium
GTTCTCCAGCTCGCGCACGTTGCCCGGGAAGTGGTAGCTCTGCAGGTAGCGCAGCGCGACCGACGAGAGCACCGGCACGCCGGAGAGCGACGAGCGCTCCGCGAGCCGCCGCAGGATCGCGTCGGCGAGCACCGGGATGTCGTCGAGCCGCTCTCGCAACGGCGGCATGCGCAGGTCGATCACCGCCAGCCGGTAGAAGAGATCCTGGCGGAACCGACCCTCGGCCACGCAGCGGGCCAGGTCCTGGTGCGTCGCGCTGATGATGCGCACGTCCACCGGCTCCTCGGTCACCGAGCCGACGCGCCGGATGCGTTTCTCCTGGATCGCGCGCAGCAGCTTCACCTGCATCGCGGGTGGCAGGTCAGCCACCTCGTCCAGGAAAAGCGTGCCGCCGTCGGCGGCCATGAAGATGCCGGTGCGGTCGGACTCGGCGCCGGTGAACGCGCCCTTGCGGTAGCCGAAGAACTCCGACTCCATCAGGTTCTCCGGAATCGCGCCGCAGTTCACCGCGATGAACGGCCCGTCCGGCCGGGCGCCGGCGCGGTGGATCATGCGCGCGGCCAGCTCCTTGCCGGAGCCGGACTCCCCCGAGATCGCGACCGGCGCCATGCTGCGCGCCATGCGGGCGATGCTCGAGCGCACCGCCGCCACCGCGGCCGAGTCGCCGAGGAGCAGGTCGCCGGTCGCGGCCGGCCGGGGCTTGCGGGCCGAGGCCGGCGCACCGGCCTCGCCGCCCGCGGCATGCGGCAACTGCAGCGCCGAGCGCACCAGCGCGCGCAAGGCATCCAGCCCGACCGGCTTCGCGAGATAATCGAAAGCACCGGCCTTGAGCGCGGCCACCGCGTTCTCCGCGCTGCCGAATGCGGTGATCACCGCCACCGGGGTCTCGGGGCTCGACGAGCCGATCAGGCGCACCAGCTCGAGCCCGTTGCCATCCGGCAGCCGCATGTCGGTGAGGCACAGCGCGTACTTCTGCGCCGCGAGCAGGCTGCGCGCGTGCGCGAGGTCCGCCGCCACGTCCACGTCCAGCCCCATCCCGACGAGCGTGAGCTCCATCAGCTCGCGCAGGTCCTTCTCGTCGTCCACCACCAGCACCCGCGCCACCCGCGCGCCGCGTGCCAGCTCCCGCACCGGCTTGCCTGCCTCGTCGCTCATCTTTCTCCCGTTCCTTGCGCACCGCCGGGCGGCTCGCGCGTCTGCGTGCCCCGGGCCCCGGCATCCACCGGGACCGGTTCGGGCTCGATCACGAAGCCGCCGGCATGGCGCTCGCCGGCGCGCGATTCATAGCGCAGGTGCGCGCCATTCACCGCGCACAGTTCCTGCGCCATGTGCAGGCCGAGGCCGGTGCCGCGGACCTCGGTGGTGAAGAAAGGCTCGAACAGGTGGCGGCGGTTGCCGGCCGAGATGCCCGGGCCGTCGTCCAGGATTCGCAGCGCGCCGCCGCGCGATCCGTCGGCATCCCAGCTGAGGACGATGGCACCCGGCGAATCGCTCGCGTAGCGCAGCGCGTTGCCGAGCAGGTTCACCAGCACCTGGCGCAGGTGGTTCGGGTCGAAATAGATCGGCTCGCGCGAGCCCAGCCGCACGGTGATGCGCTCCCAACTGGTGTCGGCCTGGGCCACGAACTCCGGCAGAAACGTGTTGAAGAACTGCGGCAGATCCACCGGCTCGCGCGTGGCCGTGCGCCGCGCGATCGAGAGCACGTCCTCCACGATGCGGTCGATGCGCAGCGAGTTCTCCTCGATGATGGCGGTCATCCGCGACAGCGGCCCGGGCGGCACCTGCTCTGCGAGCAGGTTGCCGGCATGGCGGATCGCGCCGAGCGGGTTGCGGATCTCGTGGGCGATCGACGCGGAGAGCCTGCCCATCGACGCGAGCTTCAGTTGCTGCGCCCGGGCCTCGATCCGGTCGAGGTCTTCCAGCAGCACCACCCGGTCCTTGAGCGGCCCGCTGCGGCTCGAGCCCGAGAGCACCTGGGCGCGCAGGCGCGAGCGGCCGCCGCCGACCGAGAGGTCGGCCTGCGGCTGGCGGCTGGAAACCAGCGCCCGCAGGGTGGCGAGCGCGCCGGTGGCGGCGGCGGTTCCGGCGGCAAGGTCGACATCGCGATCCGGCAGCCCCAGCATCTGCCGCGCGGTCGGATTGATGCCCTTGACGCCGCCAGCCGCGTCGAACACCACCACGCCGCGATCGAGCTCGGCGATCACCAACTCGTTGATGGCGAGCTGGTTGCGCAGGTCCTCCCCGCGCTTGAACGCAAGCCGCTCCTGGTCGGTGAGGCGGCGCGCCAGCCGGTTCACCAGCACGGCGGTGACGAACAGGATGGCGCTGATGACGGCGGCGACGAAGAGGCCTTCGTCCGCGCCGGACTGCGCAGTCGCATCGGCCCGCAGACTGCGCCAGAGACTCTCGCCGAGCAGCACCAGGGAGGCGGTCGCGGCGATGAAGAGCGAGAGCAGCGGGGTGGAGAGGATCGCCGCGCCGGCGGTCGGCATGATCATCAGCACGCCGAGCCCGCTGCGCGCGCCGCCGGCCGCATGCATCACCAGGCCGACCACCGCGATGTCGACCAGCACCTGCCCGAGGAGCTGCGCGTGGAAGCCGCGCCGGGTGACCCGCACGAGCACCGCCCAGGCGATGGCGACGACGAAGTAGGCGGCCACCGCTGACAGGAAGACGGTGGTTTCGAACACCGGCTCGCGTTCAGGCTGCCGGCCGGACAGGGGCACGTAGGCGAGCAGCAGGCAGGTCACCGCCAGCCGCGCATCGGCCAGGTAGCGCAACGACTTCCAGAACGACGAGGTCGGCGTGGCGAGGTAGCGGCTCGAACCCGTGACGACCGGCTCCCCGACCGGCGGCGGCGCTGCCCGGGCGATCACTCCCGATCCCCGCGCGCGGCGGCGTCGCGGTCGCGGGGCTGTCCGTCGAGGTCCAGGTCGCGATGCTCCGGACCGCAGTACACGCGGCCGCGGGCGAAGACCGCATCCGACGCCGGCAGGTGCACGCCGCAGACTGCGCAGGACATCATCAGCTCGCCGCGCGCGCCGTCGCCGTCGGCCGGACGGTCACCGCCGCGGCCGGCGCCTGCGGCCGCCCGCTTGTCACCGGCACCGCCGCCCTCGCCGCGGCGCGGCTTCAAGGCACGCACCAGCAGCATGACCACGATGATGACGACGATCCAGAGGGCGATCTTTCCCATGGCCCGGGACTACACTCGCCGCAGCACGACTTCGAGGACGAAGCGGCTGCCGACGTAGGACAGCAGCAGCAGCCCGAACCCGCCGAGGGTGAGTCGCACCGCGATGCGGCCACGCCAGCCCCACAGCCAGTGGCCGGCGAGCAGCAGGCCGACCGCGACGGTCGCGACCAGCGAGAAGACGGTCTTGTGGTCGAACCGCATCGGCTTGCCGAAGACCTCCTCGGCGAAGACGATGCCGGTCACCGTGGTGAGGAGCAGCAGCAGGAAGCCGACGGCGATCACGCGAAACAGCATGCGCTCCAGCACCAGGAGCGGCGGCAGGGCATCGTCGCGGCCAAGCGCCGCCGCAAGCCGGCCGCCGCTCTCCGCGGGTGCCCGCGGATCCAGCCGGCGGCGGGCCGCCACCATGAGCAGCGCCTGCAGCACGGCGAGGAACATCACGCCGTAGGCGAGCGTGCCGGTCACCAGGTGCGGGACGAACAGCGGCGGCTGGGCATCGAGCCGGAACGCGGTGCCGGGGAAGAAATAGGGCAGCACCACCACCACCACCGCGAGCGGCGCGAGCAGGCGGAGGAGCCCGCCCACGACGAGCGGTGCTCCCTCGAATTGCGCGCGACCACCTCCCCGGGGGAGGAGAGCGCCGCCTTCGGGCGGCCGGGCGGCGGCGAGTGATGCACCCTCCGGTCGCGAAGCGCGACCACCTCCCCGGGGGAGGAAAGCGCCGCCTTCGGGCGGCCGGGCGGCGGCGCTCAGGCCTTTGCTCTCGATCCAGGCGAGCAGTATGCCGATCCAAAGGGTGGCCGACAGCACCTTGGCGAAGCCGTAGTGGAAGGTGCCCGCCTGCATCGGCTGGAACAGGCTGAACGCGTGGAGCACCAGGGCGAGCGCGAGCAGCGCGCCGGCTGCCCGCGACCGCGCACCGCCCGCACTCGACCGCCACACCGCCGCATAGAGCGCCGCGGGCAGCAGGAAGAGAATCAGTACAATGCTCACCCACCCAGTTTACCCTGCCGGCGCCGCGCAGTCGCATGCATGCCCGGCGCCGGCGCGCAGGCACGACACCATGCTGGACAGCCTTTCCCAGAGACTCGCCCGCGTCGTCAAGACGATGCGGGGCGAGGCCCGCCTGACCGAAGCGAACACGCAGGAAATGCTGCGGGAGATCCGCATCGCCCTGCTGGAGGCGGACGTCGCCCTGCCGGTGGTCCGGGACTTCATCGCCAAGGTGAAGGAGAAGGCGCTCGGCACCGAAGTGCTGCAGTCGCTGACGCCGGGGCAGGCGCTGGTCGGCGAGGTGCACAAGGCGCTCACCGAGCTGATGGGAGGCGCAACCGCCGAGCTGGAGCTCGCCGCGCAGCCGCCGGCGGTCATCCTCATGGCCGGCCTCCAGGGTTCGGGAAAGACCACCACCGTCGGCAAGCTCGCGCGCTGGCTACGGCAGAATCGCAAGAAGAAGGTGCTTACCGTCTCGTGCGACGTCTACCGGCCGGCCGCGATCGACCAGCTGAAGACGGTCACCGCGCAGGCCGGGGCCGATTTCTTCGCCTCGACGCCGGACCAGAAGCCGGTCGACATCGCGCGCGCGGCGCTCGCCTGGGCGAAGAACCACTACCACGACGTGCTGATCGTCGACACCGCGGGCCGGCTCGGCATCGACGAGGCGATGATGACCGAGATCGGCCAGCTGCACCGGCAGCTGCAGCCGATCGAGACGCTCTTCGTCGTCGACGCCATGCAGGGCCAGGATGCGGTCAATACCGCGCGTGCCTTCAACGAGGCATTGCCGCTCACCGGCGTGGTGCTCACCAAGCTGGATGGCGACTCGCGCGGGGGCGCGGCGCTTTCGGTCAAGGCGGTGACCGGCAAGCCGATCAAGTTCGTGGGCGTGGGCGAGAAGCTCGACGGGCTGGACGTGTTCCACCCGGAACGCATGGCTAACCGCATCCTCGGCATGGGCGACATCGTCGCGCTGGTGGAGCAGGCCCAGGCCAACGTGGACCAGGAGGCCGCGCGGGGTCTCGCGGAGAAGCTCAAGGGCGGCTCGCGCTTCGACCTGGACGACTTCCTCCAGCAGATCTCGCAAATGAAGAAGATGGGGGGCCTGTCGTCGCTGCTGGACAAGCTGCCGGCGCAGATGCAGGGTAAGGCCGGCCCGGGCGACCTGGATCGGGCCGAACGCGAGATCCGCCGCATGCAGGGCATCATCCACGCCATGACGCCGCAGGAACGGCAGAAGCCGGAGCTGATCAAGGCAAGCCGCAAGCGCCGCATCGCCGCCGGCTCGGGCGTGCCGGTGCAGGAGGTCAATCGCCTGCTCAACCAGTTCTCGCAGATGCAGGCGATGATGCGCAAGATGCAGAAGGGTGGGCTCGCCAAGATGATGCGGTCCATGAAGGGCATGATGGGCGGCATGGGCGGGATCGGCGGCATGGGCGGCATGCGCTAGCGCGGCCGCCCCCGGCCGCGGGAACATGCCTTGCCGGACTGCGGTCTTTCCCGGGCCGAAGCACTGCCCGCCCATGGCCTTCGGGCCAGCGAGAGGACGCTCATGAAGCCATCCGCGCACAGCACCCCGGACGTGCCCTTCGACGACGACCAGGAGCTTCCGGATCCGGCAAACGACTGGCCGGACAAGACGAAGCACCGCCCCGACGAGGTCCGGGAGCCGCCGCGTCCGCGCACGCCGCCGATCGAGGAGCCGCGCACGCCGTCGCAGGTGCCGATCTGAATTACCGAATGCGCGGCGACCGTCGTTGCCGCATTCCGGTCATCGTCGTTGACGCAATCGGGTCATAATCCCGGCACCCATCGCCGGAGGAGACCCGATGCTGTTCCCCACCACCATCGTCGGCAGCTACCCGCAGCCGGATTGGCTCATCGACCGGGAGAGGCTGAGCGGCCGCTTCCCGCCGCGGGTGCGCGCCCGCGAGCTGTGGCGCGTTCCGCCGCAGTACCTGGAGCAGGCGCAGGACGACGCCACGCTGCTGGCGATCCGTGCGCAGGAGGCCGCAGGGCTCGACATCGTGTCCGACGGCGAGATGCGGCGGGAGAGCTACTCCAACCGTTTCGCCACCGCGCTCGACGGCGTGGACCTGGACAACCCGGGCACGGCGCTCGACCGCTCGGGCCATCCCAATCCGGTGCCACGCATCGTCGGCCGCATCCGCCGTCGCCATCCGGTGGAGGTGGACGACGTGCGCTTCCTGCGGGCGAACACCGATCGCATGGTGAAGATCACCGTCCCCGGACCCTTCACCATGGCACAGCAGGCGCAGAACGACTACTACGCGACCGACGAGGAAGCCGCGATGGACTATGCGGTCGCGGTCAACGCCGAGATCCGCGACCTGTTCGCCGCCGGTGCGGACGTGGTCCAGATCGACGAGCCGTACATGCAGGCGCGGCCCGAGAAGGCGCGGCAGTACGGCCTCGCGGCGCTCGAGCGGGCGCTCGAGGGGGTGGAGGGCACGACGGCGGTGCACATCTGCTTCGGCTATGCGGCCATCATCCACGAACGCCCGTCGGGCTACTCGTTCCTGCCGGAGCTCGCGCAGTGCCGCTGCAGGCAGGTCTCGATCGAGACGGCGCAGTCGCATCTCGACTGCAGCGTGCTGCGTCAGCTGAAGGGCAAGCAGATCATGGTGGGCTGCCTCGATCTCTCCGACCACGCGGTGGAATCGCCGGAGACGGTGGTGGACCGTATCGAGCGGGCGCTCGAGCATGTCGCGCCGGAGGACGTGATTCTCGCCCCCGACTGCGGCATGAAGTACCTGCCACGCGCCTCGGCGGACGGCAAGCTGCGCTCGATGGTGGCTGCCGCGAGGATCCTGCGCGAGCGCTACGCCTGAGCGCCGCCGGGTCCGCCGCCCAGCCGGGAATCGCGGCCGAGCTGGTCGGCAAGGAAGTCGAGGACTGCCCGCACCCGTGACGGCAGGCGTCCCGGCCTGCCGAGGTAGACCGCGTGCACCGGCGCGAGGTCGCGCGGATTGCAGTGCTCGAGCACGGCGACCAGCCGCCCGGCCCGGATGTCACCTTCGACCTGGTAGCGCGACAGCCGCGCGAGGCCGGCACCGGCAATCGCGAGCTGCCGCAGCGCCTCGCCGTCGCTCGCGCGAAGCGCGCCGCGCACCGGCACCTCGACGATTCTCCGGCCGATCCGGAACGGCCAGCTCGAGGCGCTGGCACGATAGCTGAAGTCGAGCAGCCGATACCGCGCCAGGTCCGCGGGCGTGCGCGGGTGGCGCCGACCGACATATCCTGGCGAACCCACGATTGCCTGCGCGGTCTCGCCGAGCCGCCGGGCGACGAGGTCGGAGTCCGGCAACCGCCCCCATCGGATCGCGATGTCGGCCCGCGCGTCGATCAGGTCGACCACGCGGTCGGTGAGCGAGATATCGAGCTCGAGCCCGGGATGGCGGGCAAGCAGCTTCGGGATGAGCGGCAGCAGCAGGTGGGCGGCGAACGCGGGGCTGGTGTTGATGCCGACGCGACCGCGCGGCGCGGCGACGGCAGCGACGCCGCGCTCGGCCTCGTCCATGTCGGCCAGCACCCGCACGCTCGCCTGGTGGAACTGGCGGCCTTCGGCGGTCGGCTCCAGCCGGCGGGTCGAGCGGTGCAGGAGGCGCGCGCCGAGCCGCGCCTCGAGCCGGGCGACGAGCTTGCTGAGGGCCGAGGGCGTCATCCCGAGCGCGCGGGCAGCGGCCGAGAAGCTGCCACGCTCCAGCACTTCGACGAAGGCCGCCATCTCACCGGCCCGGTTCGCCTCGATACCGAACCTCCCCGAGGTCGCGCCGCGACCTCGCACATCCGTGAATCCGATTCACGAGTCTAGGTCTTCCTGGCCTGCTAGTCACCACCGGCCGAAGCCCGCACAGTCCTGCCTTTCAGCCATGGAGGATGCTCGGATGGAATACCGCTACCTCGGACGGTCCGGCCTCAGGGTGCCGGCACTCGGCTTCGGCGCCGGCACCTTCGGCGGCCGTGGGCCGCTCTTCAGCGCCTGGGGCGACACCGGGCGGGATGCCGCGCGCAGGATCGTCGACATCTGCCTCGACGCCGGCATGAGCCTTTTCGACAGCGCCGACGTCTATTCGGACGGCGCCTCCGAAACCATCCTCGGCGCCGCACTCGAAGGGCGCCGCCACCGGGCGATCGTCTCCACCAAGGTGTCGCTGCGCAGCGGCGACGGCCCGAACGACGTGGGCGCCTCGCGTCATCATCTCCTCGCCGCGGTGGATGCGGCGCTCGGCCGCCTGCGCACCGACTACATCGACATCCTGCAGCTGCATGCATTCGACGCGATGACGCCGCTCGAGCAGGTGCTCGCGACCCTGGACGGGCTGGTGCGCGCGGGCAAGGTGCGCCTGATCGGCGTATCCAACTTCTCGGGCTGGCAGCTCATGAAGTCGCTCGCCACCGCGGACCGGCTCGGACTGGAGCGTCCGGTGGCCCACCAGGTGTACTACTCGCTCGCGGGGCGGGACTACGAATGGGAGCTGCTGCCGCTCGCCCTCGACCAGGGCGTGGGCGCGATCGTCTGGAGCCCGCTCGCCTGGGGGCGCCTGACCGGCAGGATCCGTCGCGGACAACCCTGGCCCGCGGGCAGCCGCCTGCACCAGACCGCCGGATTCGCGCCGCCGGTCGCCGACGAGCATCTCTACCGTGTGGTGGATGCGCTCGACGAGGTGGCCGCCCAGACCGGAAGGACACTGCCGCAGATCGCGATCAACTGGCTGCTCGGCCGCACGAGCGTCGCGACCGTCCTGGTCGGCGCGCGTGACGAGGCGCAGCTCAGGCAGAACCTCGGCGCGCTGGGCTGGACGCTGACCGACGAGCAGCGCGCGCTGCTCGACGCCGCGAGCCAGGTAACCCCGCCGTACCCCTACTATCCCTACTGGAACGGCCAGTTCGCCGAGCGCAGCCCCATGCCCGCGCTGCGCCGGGAGTCCGGCAGCCCGACGCCCACGTCGCTCGCGACCCTCCGATAGGGCCGGGTGCGCGGCTTCGGGCGGCCGGGCCGCGGCGCGTGGGCTACCATGAAGCGGTCAACCGACGATCCTGGATGGAAGATGTACACGCTCTATTGCGCCCCCGGGCACCCCTACCTGTTCGCGGTCAGCAACCGGGCCAGGCCCATGGGCGTGGACCTCGCCGGCCTCGATGCGCTGCCAGCGTTCAGGAAGCGGGCTGCCGAACGGCCGGCGGTGCAGGCGGCGCTGCAGGCCGACGCCCTGAACCGCTAGGAGGCCGTCCTGGCAGACGCAGCCGCACCGCCCCGCCATTGATGGACGAGGCGACCGTACCCGACCCGGCGGCCATCACGGCCAACGAGGTGCGGATCCGACCGCATGTGCGGCGCACGCCGCTCCTTTCGGTCGACGGCGGCGACCTCGGCGTCCCCGGGCTGCGCTGCGTCTTCAAGCTGGAGTTCCTTCAGCACGCCGGCTCGTTCAAGAGCCGTGGCGCGTTCACCCACCTGCTCACGCGGCCGATTCCGCAGGCGGGCGTCGTGGCTGCCTCGGGCGGCAACCACGGCGCGGCGGTGGCCTATGCCGCGCGGCGCCTCGGCCGGCGCGCGACCATCTTCGTGCCGCAGACCGCCTCCCCGGCCAAGATCGCGCAGATCCGCGCGGCCGGGGCGGACCTGCGCCTCGTGGGCGAGCGCTATGCCGACGCGCTGGCCGCAAGCGAAGCTTTCGTCGCCGAGACCGGTGCGCTCGCGATCCACGCCTACGACCAGTACGAGACGCTGCTCGGACAGGCGAGCGTCGCGCTCGAGTTCGAGCAGGATGCGCCGCGACTCGACGCGCTGCTGGTCGCCGTCGGCGGTGGCGGCCTGATCGGCGGCATCGCCGCGTGGTACCGCTCGCGGGTGCGGCTGATCGGCATCGAGCCGGAGAGCGCACCGACGCTCGCCATGGCGCTCGCCGCCGGCAAGCCGGTCGATGCCCCCGCGGGCGGCATCGCTGCCGATTCGCTCGCGCCCAGGCGCGTCGGCGCGCTGCCCTACGCGATCGCCGAGCGCCATGTCGCGCAGGTCGCGCTGGTGAGCGATGCGGCGATCCGCGAGGCGCAGCGCACGCTGTGGCGGGAGCTGCGCGTCGTGGCCGAGCCTGGCGGCGCGGCCGCCTTCGCCGCGGTCACGAGCGGCGCGGTCAGCCTGGCGCCGGGCAGCACCGTGGGCATCCTGCTCTGCGGGGCGAACACCACCGCGGTGGACTTCGACCGCTGACCGCTCCTGCGGCCGGTGCAACGCCGTCCGTCGGCCGCCCGGCGGCAGGGCCATGGCCGGTCCGCTGAATCCCAGACGGATCAAGAGGTTGCAGCGGGCGACCCCGAATTGGCGATACCTCCGGATACATCTGGCCGTGGCCGGGCAATCGTCGCAAATCGCCGGGCAACTGCCGCTGCCTACGCTGGGCCCTTTCGGACCACGGCGGGTACCGCGGCGACGGACCCCCGACGACGCAGGATCGACCATGAATCTCAACCTGAACGCACTGGATCTCGACATCGTGCAGACTGCGATGTCCTACTGGACGGGAGCGCTGAGCGAGCCTGTCCCGATCATCGACCGCGACGACATGGCGCTCGCGGTGGCGCGCGGCGCCATCGTCTGGGACCTGCGGCCGAAGGACGAGTTCGACCTCGCCCACGACGAGCAGGCCATCTGCCTCGGCGGCGTCGACTGGCTGCTCGCCGAGCCGAGCGGAGGCAACCTGATCCCCGCCGACGTCATTGCCGACGTGCTGCGCGAGGCGGGCATCCATCGCGGCCGCGAGGTGGTGGTGTACGCCGAGCGGCACGCGGTCGATGCGTTCGTCGCACTACGGGCGTTGCGCAGCATCGGCGTGGCCGAGGCGAGGATCTGCCTCGGTGACGGTCGCATCGACACCTCGAAGGGCCATGGGCGGGCCGCCGGACGGAGCACTGCCGGCAGGGCGCGACAGCATTCCGCCTTCCGGTGATCCGGGCCGCGCCGCGGTGATCCGGGCCGCCGCGTCTTGGGCGACGGCTTCCTGCCTCAGCGCCCCCGCCCTTCGAGGAACTCCCGGAACGCACGCGCCGCGGGGGACAGCGTCCTGCCCGCGGGCGTGACGCAGCCGATGTCGCGGCCGATCGGGCGCGGCCGGACCTGCAGCGCATGACAGCGCGAAAGATCGAGCTTGGACGCGTAGATCGAGGGCAGGAAGGTCACGCCCAGTCCGAGGTCGGCGAAGGCCAGCAGCGTCGAGAGGTTGATCGCCTCCCGCTCCACGTGCATCGCCAGCCCCTGCGCATGGAACGCGCCGTCGATCACTTCGCGCAAACCCGCCCCGCGGATCGGCACCAGCAACGGATACTTCGCGACTGCCGACAGCAGCACCCGCGGCCGGCTTGCGAGCGGATGATCGCGCGGGACGACGACGAGGCATTCGTCCGACATCAGGGGCGTGAACCTGAGCTCCCGGCGCGCCGGCCCGCGCGAGGTCAGGGCCATCTCGACATCCCCGGTCAGCACGAGATTCACCGCCCGGTCGCCCACGCAGTCGATCACGTCCACGAACACCTTCGGATGCAGTGCGCCGAAGTCCCGGATCGCGGGCAGCAGGAAGGTGGCAACGATCGAAGGCAGCGCCGAGAGGCGGACCCGCCCGCGCTGCAATTCCGCCTCGTCCTTGAGCTGCAGCGCGGTCGCCTCGAGCTGGCCCATGGCATGACGGGCCGTCGTGAGGAGCCGTTCACCTTCGCGGGTGAGGCTCACGGAGCGCGTCGTGCGGTCAAGCACCCGCACGCCGAGCGTCTCCTCGAGCTGGCGGATGCGCGCGCTCACGGTCGACTGCGTGACACTGAGTCGTTCGGCTGCTGCGCGAAAGCTGCGCGCGTCTGCCACCGCGGCGAAGGTGGCTATCTGGCCGAGTCGCAGATTGTTCATGTTTCTCGATCAACAGTTCGCACAATATTGATAGTGTAGTGAGTCAGTAGCTGGTCTAATCCTCGGAGCACCATCGCACGGCCGCCCGCGCCGGAGGAGACCGGAGATTGGCTGAGGAAGACGCGCCGTCCGCCATGCTGTCGGGAGTCATCGTGGTCGAGGCGACCGATACGCCGGCCGCGGCCTTCGCGACCGCGATGGCCGCGGATTTCGGCGCAACCGTGATCGCATGCGAGCCGGCGCCAGGGGGCTCGGGGCTGCGACGCCTGGGTCCGGCACCGGTCCGGCAAGTCTGGTGGCCGGTCATCGCGCGCAACAAGCTGTCGATCGCGATCGACCCGGCGCATGCCCGCGCCGGCGAGGTCATCGGGCGCCTCGCGGCGCGTGCGGACGTGATCGCCCGGGACGACTGTCCGCTCGGCCGGGCGTTGCAGGCGGCGATGGGCGACGCGCCCGCAGCGGTGGACATGCATCTGTATCCGCCCGGCAGCGACCGTCCGGATCTCTGGCCCTGGAGCACCCGGCCGGAGTTCGCCGCGGCCGCGAGCGGCATGCTGGCGCTCACGGGGCTCGCGGATGGTGCCGCGGTCCAGCCGGAAATGCCGCTCGCCGACTACACTGCCGGCATGCTCGCGCTTTCCCTGGCGCTCGCGGAGTTGCGCGCCGCCCGGCGCGAGCGCCGCGCACCCGCACCGGTGCCGTTGGGGTTGCACGAGGCGCTGCACCGCATGAACGAATGGCAGCTGCCGGTGGCCGCCGCCCGCGGCGCGCCGGAGCGGCGCAACGGCAACCGCTTCCCGATGAATGCCAACATCGGCAACGTCTTTCGCACGCGGGATGGCAAGCTGCTCACCATCTCGGCGGCAACGCCTTCGGTCGCCGACCGGCTGCTCGAGATGATCGGCGGCCCGGCCTTGCGCGACGACCCCCGCTTTCGCACGCCGGCGGACCGCCGCCGGCACATGGATGAGCTCGACGCGGTCATTGCACAATGGATGGCCCGCCACGACGCCGAAGAGGCGATGCGCCTGGTACGCGAGAACGACGTGGTGGCCGGTCCCATCTGCGGCGCCGAAGAGCTCGCCTTCCATCCGCATCTCGCGGCGCGCGGCGACGTCGTGCGGCTGCCCGATGGCAGCGACGCCGGGCTGCCGATGCCGGCCGCCCTGCCCTTTTCCCTGCCGGCACCCGGCCGGGTGCGCCACATCGGCCCGGCGGTCGGCGCCGACGCCGACGCAGTGCTCGCGCTGCTCGGCTTCGATTCGACCGAGCGACGGGCGCTGCGGCGCGACGGCGTCCTGGGCTCCGGTCCAACCACCCCAAGCACGACAAGCAAAGGAGACGACTCATGAAGCTCGACCGTATCAGGCGGCTCGCCTGCGTGGGCGCGGCGCTCGCGGCCGCGACTGTTTTCGCCCCCATCGACCCGGCCCAGGCCCAGGGCGGCAAGTCCTTCGTGATCATCGGCCGCGGCTCCTCCGGCTCGACCAGCGACCTCGCCTTCACCGTCCTGGAGGAGGCGCTCAAGCGCTCCTTCCCCGGCGAGACGATCAACATCCGGCGGTTGCCCGGCACGGCAGCGGCGGCGCCGCCGCGGGTGCAGAGCGGCGAGGCGCACTTCGGCCACGGCGTCGGCGAGAACGTGCTCGACGCCTGGACCTCGACGCGGACATTCGCTAACCGGCCGGCGATGAGGGACCTGCGCTACGTGGGCGGCTACCTCGGCTTCCTGGTGCGGCCGTCCGCGAGCCCGACCTTCGTGACGACCGCGGACAACCGGGTCAAGTCCTGGGAGGACCTCGCGAAGGCGCGCATCGGCGTCGGCCCGGCCGACAGCCTGACCTCGACCATGGTGAACGTCGCGCTGAAGGGCGTGAACCTCTCCTATGACGCCATCCGCAAGAACGGCGGCGTGGTCGTGAACGGGGACTGGAACCAGCAGATGGAGATGCTGGGCGACGGCCAGCTGGATGCGGTGTTCTTCACCGGCGACCATCCTTCGCCGATCGTCACCCAGTTCAGCGCCAACAACAAGCCGCGACTGGTCACGATGAACGATGCCGTGCTGAAGGCGCTGCTCGACAACTACAAGACCTTCACCCGCAACGAGATGCCGGCCGGGACTTACGATTGGCAGAAGGAGCCGGTCATCGGCGTGCAGCTCTCGCTCGGCTACATCGTGCACAAGGACCTGCCGGAGGACGTCGTCTACCGCGTCTGCAAGCAGCTCTACGTCGGCGACAATGCGCGGATCTGGGGCGAGGTGGTGCCTGGCTGGAAGGGCGCCGAGAAGCTCGCCGACCGGGCTGCCGCCACCGTCTTCATTCCGCTGCATCCGGGGGCGAAGCGGTGCTTCGACGAGGCCGGCATCAAGGTCACGACCATCGGCGCGGGCGCCGAGACGCCTAACTGACCCCGGCCCGCCATTCCAGGAGAGCCGGCCATCGCCGCCCCCACCGCCCCGGTCGCAGGCGGCAGCCAGCCGCTCGACCCCGGTGTCGAGCGGCTGATCGCCGATGACAGCGTCAGCTCGCCGCTGCGCCTGGCCGTGCGCCACGGCACGCCGCTGCAGCGGTGCCTCGCGGCGGCGATCATCTTCATCAGCCTGTTCCTCGGGCTGCTGCTGCTCTTCACGGCCGCGTTCGGCACGTTGACCGGCTACCTGCAGCGCATCGTCTTCGTCTTCGCGATCGTGTCGCTCGGCCTGCTGGTGAAGTCGGCGCGCGGTTTGCCGTGGCCGCGCCGGGGGCTGCCGGGCCTGGTGCCGGACCTGATCGTGATCGCCGTGCTGTTCGCCGGCCTGCTGCACGTCCTCGCGGACTACGACGAGTTCGCCCGCCGGGTCGGCTTCCCGCTGCCGCAGGATCTCTTCTACGGCATCGTCTACATCGTCGCCACGCTCGAGGTCACCCGGCGTTTCCTCGGCTGGCCGATGCTCGCGATCATCGCGGTGTTCCTCACGCAGGCCCTCTTCGGCGAGTGGTTCCCCTGGGTGTTCAACGCGCCCAACGTGCGCTGGCAGACCCTGGTCGAGATCCTCTTCATGCAGGACCAGGGGCTCTTCGGCCCGACCACCGCGGTCGCCGCCACCTACCTGATGATCTTCCTGGTGTTCGGGTCGATGCTGGTGCGCACGCACGCGGTGGACTTCTTCCAGGACCTGTCGCTCGCCATCATGGGACGCCGGCCGGGCGGTCCCGCCCATGTGGCCATCATGTCGAGCGCGCTGCTCGGCACCGCCTCCGGCTCGGTGGTGGGCAACGTGGCGGGCACCGGCAGCTTCACCATCCCCCTGATGAAGCGATCCGGCTTCAAGCCCGAGTTCGCCGGCGCCGTGGAGGCGGTGGCCTCCTCCGGCGCGCAGATCATGCCGCCGGTGATGGGGTCGGCCGCCTTCCTCATGGCCGGCTTCCTGGGGGTGAGCTACTGGACCATCGTGGTGGCCGCCGTCATTCCTGCCCTGCTGTACTTCACCGCCATCTTCGCGCAGGTGGCGCTGCGGGCGCGCCGGTTCGAGCTCGGCGCAGTCACCGGCACGTTGCCGCGGATCCTGCCGGTGCTCGCCTCCGGCGGGCACCTGCTGCTCGCCATCGCGGCGCTGGTCGCCCCGTTCTTCTTCGGCGCATCGCCGCAGCGCACCGCCCTGATCGGGGTCGCGTCGCTCTTCGTGCTGTCGCTGCTGCGGCGGCGCACCCGCATCCCGCTCGCGCGCCATCTCGACGCGGTCGTCGATGCGATGGCCAACAACATCCCGGTCGGCGCGGCCGTCGCGGCCGCCGGGGTGCTGATGGGCACCGTCTGGGTTTCCGGCGCAGGCAACCTGCTCGCGGACTTCGTCATCCTGGCCGCGCAGGGCGTGCTGCCGATCGCCCTGGTGCTTACCGCGGTGATCGCGCTGGTACTGGGGATGGGCCTGCCGACGCCGGCGGTCTACATCACGGTCGCGGTGCTGATCGTGCCCGGCCTGGTGAAGATGGGCGCGCCCGAGGTGGCCAGTCACATGTTCGCGTTCTACTTCGGCATCCTCGCCAACGTGACCCCGCCGGTCGCGCTCGCCGCCTATGCCGCCGCCAGCATCGCGCGCGCCGACATGAACCGCACCGGCTACCAGGCGTTCAAGCTGGCGCTCGCCGGCTTCGTCGTTCCCTTCGTCTTCATCTACGACACCTCGCTGCTGCTCGACGGCGACTGGCTGGGCATCGTGCTCGCGACGGCGACGGCGCTCGCCGGCATACTGCTGCTCTCGATGGCGGTGGAGGGCTGGTTGCGCGTGCCGCTGCTGCGGCGGGAGCGCTTCCTGCTCGGCGTGGCGGCGCTGTGCCTGATCTGGAGCAACCGGCTCGCCGAAGCCGCCGGCATCCTTCTCGCGATCGTCGCCTTCGGGCTGATCCACCTGCGAGCAAGCCGCAACGCGCGAGGCGAACCCAGGACGACCATCCCATGAAGGACTCCGCCCGCAACATGGTCGTGTGGACCGGGGTCGCCGCCATCCTTGCCGCGGTCTGGTATTTCGGCGCCCGGCCGCGCCTGCATTTCATCAACCCCGCCGGGTTTCTCGCCCTGCTCGTGGTTGCGGCCCTTGCGCTCGCCTGCCTGCTGTGGTGGGAGATCGCCACCGCCGACGAGAATCACCGCCAGGACGCGACCGGCGGATCGACACCCCCGGCAACCGGAGAAGAATCGTGATCTGGCCACTACGTACCATGCTCTTCGTTCCCGCGCACAAGCTCGATTGGGTGCGCAAGGTGGGCCGCCACCGCCCCGACTCGGTGGTGCTCGACCTGGAAGACGCGGTGCCGCCGGACCTGAAGAAGCAGGCGCGCGCCAGCGCGCGCGAGGCGATCGGCCTGTTGCGCGAGCAGGGCATCGCGGCATTCGTGCGGATCAACGCATTCGGCCAGGGAGCGGAGGAGGACGTGCCCGCGCTTGGCACCGAGGGCTTCGACGGCGTGATGTTGCCGAAGGCCAATGACGAGGCGCAGATCCGGGAGCTCGATCGGCTGCTCTGCCATGTCGAGGGCAAGGCCGGGCTGCCGCTCGACTCGGTGGCGATCATGCCGCTGCCCGAGACGGCCCAGGGCATCCACGCGGCGCGTGACCTGGCTGCGGCCAGCCGACGCTGCCGGGGCATCATCGGCGTGGTCGGCGGACCGGTGTCGGGCGACGTCGCCCGCGCGGTCGGCTTCCAGCCCACCATGGAAGGCACCGAGCAGCTCTACGTTGCCTCCAAGCTGGTGCTGGACAGCCGGGCCGGCGGCGCGCCGTATCCGATGGGCAGCCTGATCGGCACGGCGCTCGACGACCTGGAGAGCGTCCGCCTGCTGGCACGGCGGGCCAAGGCGCTCGGCTACAGCGGCGCGGTGCTGATCCATCCCAGCCATGTGGCCGTCGCCGCGGAGATCTTCACCCCCAGCCAGGAAGAGGTGGACTACTACGCCGGAATGATCGAGGCAATGCGGCAGGCGCAGGCGCGCGGCGACGGCGCGGTGAGCTACCGCGGCATGATGGTGGACTATGCCATGCTGCCGCATGCGGAGGCGATCGTCGCCGAGGCGGCGCGCCGGCGCGAGGCGGTGCGCGAATGAGCGGGAAGGTCCCGCGCCAATCCCCGTCCGGCGCTGCGGACGCGGCCGGCGGCCCGCTCGCCGGCGTTCGCGTCGTCGAGGCCGGCATCGCGCTCGCCGGCCCTTTCTGCGGCAGCCTGCTGGCCGATTTCGGAGCGAGCGTCGTCAAGGTGGAACGACCCGACGGCGGCGACCCGGCTCGACTGCTCGGCCCGAGCGTTGCCGACGTCCCCTTGTGGTGGGGCGTAGCGGCGCGCGACAAGCGCTGCATCGCGCTGGACCTCAAGGGCGAACGCGATCGCGAGCGCTTCCTCGCCCTGGTCGACGCGGCCGACGTGCTGGTGGAGAACTATCGCCCCGGCGTGATGGAGCGGCTCGGTCTCGGCTGGGAAGTGCTGTCCGCCCGCAATCCCGGGCTCGTGATGATGAGCATCTCCGGGTTCGGGAGAACCGGCCCGGACGCGCGCCGTCCCGGCTTCGGAAAGATCGCCGAGGGCGTGAGCGGAATCGTTGCCGTGACGGGCGCGCCGCAGACCGCGCCCCTTCACGTCGGCTTCAGCCTGGCCGATACCTCGGCAGGGCTGATGGGCTGCCTCGCAGTCAATATGGCGCTGCTCGCCCGGGAGCAGAACGGCGGCCGCGGCGCCCGGATCGACATCGGGCTCTACGAACCGCTGCTTCGGATGATGGAGCTGCAGTTCGCGCTGCGCGAGCGTAACGGGGAGCCATGCCGCACCGGCACCAACGATCCGTACGGCTGGGGCGCCGACGGCGCAGCCGATGACCTGCCCGGACGTCGCTTCGTCGCGGCCACCTGCGCGGACGGCGCCGAGATCCTGGTGCAGGTGGATGCCGCGTCGACGCCGCCGCTCATGGCGCTGGCCGGATCGGCGCTCGGGCGGGTCGGGGAACTGCCTGCCGAATCCTCGCGACCGGCCGCGGATGCCTTGGCCGGCTGGGCTGCGACGGTGGGCGTGGATGAAGCCGCGGCCCGCCTGCGCAAGGCGGGCATCGAGGCGGCGCGGGTCCACGACGGGCGCAGCCTGGCTGAAACCCGCTACTTCGCCGAGCGCGGCGACGTCGTCCCGGTGGAGGATCCCCGCGTCGGGCACCTGATGGTGCCGGGCCGCGTGCCCCTGCGTGGTCGCGCCGGCCAGCCGCCGGCCTTCCATGCCGCGCGGGTGGGCGAGCACGACGCCGTGGTGTTTCCGCCCCGCATCGTGCCCTGAGTGACCCTGGTCATCGCGCTGGCGTACCACAGATATGTCACACTGCGACCAGCCCGTCGGGTCAGTGGCGGTCAGCCAGCCCGGACGAAGATGGACGCTCGCCGGCCTGGCTGCGCTGGCTGCGAGCGCCGCACTGGTGCCGTCCGCACGAGGAGGAACCGCCGCCATGACGCAGTCCTCTGATCAGAGCCGCCGGGGGGATCTCGCCCAGGCCGCGCCCGCGCCCGCGCTCCCGGCCGAGCCGATGCACCGGCGCGTGATCCCGTCGAGCGGCGAGCAGCTTCCGGTGGTCGGCTGCGGCACCTACGTCGGATTCGACGTTGCGCCGGGCAGCGCCGCCTACCGGGAGCTGGCGGGCGTGCTGCAGGCGCTGTTCGACGCGGGTGGCTCGGTGCTCGACAGCTCGCCGATGTACGGCCGCGCCGAGGGCACCCTCGGCGAGCTGCTGGAATCCACCGGCTCGCGCAATCGCGCCTTCGTCGCGACGAAGGTCTGGACCAGCTCGCGCGAACGCGGCATCGAGCAGATGACCGAGTCCATCAAGCGGCTGCGCATGAAGCCGCTGGACCTGATGCAGATCCACAACCTGGTGGATTGGCGCGCCCACCTGCCGACGCTGCGCGCGTGGAAGGAGCAAGGGGCCATCCGCTACCTCGGCATCAGCCACTACACCGCCTCGGCCTATGCCGAGGTGGAAGCGGTGATGCGCGAGCACGCGCTGGACTTCCTCCAGGTCAACTATTCCGTGGACGAGCGCGAGGCCGAGGCGCGACTGCTGCCGCTCGCCGCGGACCTCGGCATCGCGGTTCTGGTCAACCGCCCGTTCGGCGGCGGCGGCCTGCTCGGCCGCCTGCGCAAGCGTCCGTTGCCGGAGTGGGTCGGCGAGATCGGCTGCACCAGCTGGGCGCAGGTCCTGCTGAAGTTCGTGCTGGGTCATCCGGCGGTGACCTGCGTCATCCCCGGTACCGGCAAGGCGCTGCACATGCGGGACAACGCGGCTGCGGGCACCGGGGTCATCCCGGACCTCGCCATGCGCGAGCGCATCGCGACGCTATGGAAGTAGACTCCGCCAGGCGACCGCCTCACGGAACCACCTCCCTGCCCTTCACCGCACGAGCCGAAACCATGCCCACCACGACCGCCCTGTTGCTCCGCCTCCGCTCCCCTGCCATCGGTGCAGCCTTGCTCGCTGCCGCGTTGGCTTTCGTCTCGCCGGCAGTCCAGGCCGCCGACGAGCGCAAGCCGGCGCAGGCGCCGGCCGCTGCGGGCAAGGCCCTGCCGCCCTCGGCACGGCTGGACATCAACACCGCCTCGGAGGCCGAGCTCGCCCAGCTCCGGGGCATCGGCGAGGCCCGCGCCCGCGCGATCGTCAAGGGCCGGCCCTATTCGGGCCGGGACGACCTGGTCAATCGCAAGATCATCCCGCAGGGCGTCTACGACGAGATCAAGGACCAGATCATCGCGCGCCAGAAATGAGTCGGCGCCTGCGTGCCTCGGGCTCGCGTACTTCGGAGACGACATGAGCGACACGTCCATCGCCGCCCTGCGCCAGCACCGGATCCCGACGGCGGTGCTGTCGGACACGCTCGATGCCATGGACCTGCGCAATCAGGCGCTGCGCGCCCACATCCGGCCGCTGGACCTCGCGCTCGACATGGTCGGGCGGGCGCGCACCGGGCTCTACATGCCGGTCTACCATGTCGAGCCCGCGATCAACCCCTACGAGCTGGAGATCCGCCTGATCGACAGCCTCGATGCCGACCAGGTCGTGGTGCTCGCCTGCGGCGATTCCGGCCGGATCGCGCCCTGGGGCGAGCTGCTGTCCACCGCCGCGATGGCGCGCAAGGCGGCCGGGTGCGTCACCGACGGCCTGGTGCGTGATGTCCGGCAGATCCGGCGCATGGGATTTCCGGTCTTCCACGGCGGCATCGGCCCGCTCGACTCCAAGGGCCGGGGCCGCATCATGGAGATCGAGGTGCCGGTGGAATGCGCGGGCGTGCTGGTCCGGCCGCAGGACCTGGTGGTCGGCGATGCCGACGGCGTCGTGGTCATCCCGCGCGAGGTGGAGGAGGCGGTGATCGCGCGCGCCATCCAGAAGGTGACCGGAGAGAACGACACGCGCGAGGCGCTGCTGCGCGGCGAGTCGCTCCAGAGCGTGTTCCAGCGCTACGGCATCCTGTAGGACGCCCCCCGAAGCGGCCTGCGGCCGCCTCCCCCCACTGGGGGGCGCCGCCCGCGGCCCGGCAAAGCCCGATCCGCGGCGGCCGCCGGGTGTGAGACGGTCAGTCAAGGAAGCGGGCGCCGGCCGGGATGGAAACGAACCGCGCGCTCGCCCTTTCAGAGGAGCGCAACCGGGTTAGGCGAAGTGGCAGGTGACGGTGCCGAGCGGCCCGTAATCGACGTGGAAGCTGTCGCCCGCGCGCGCGGCCACCGGCCGCGTGAAGGAGCCTGCGAGCACCACATGCCCCGCCTCGAGTCCGGTGTCGAACTGCGCCAGCCGGTTCGCCAGCCACACGATGCCCATCGCCGGATGGCCCATCACGCCGGCAGCCAAGCCGGTCTCCTCGATCTGCGCGTTGCGAAACAGCATGGCGCCGACCCAGCGCAGGTCGACCGCGTCCGGCTTCACCGGGCGTCCGCCGAGGATGACCGCCCCGCAGGCGGCGTTGTCGGCGATGTTGTCGACGATGGTGCGCGGATACTGGCTGCGCCCGTCGATCAGCTCGAGCGCGGGCGTGACGTACTCGGTCGCCCGCAGCACGTCGTAGACGGTGACGCCGGGGCCGCGCAACGGCGCGCCGAGGATGAAGGCGAGCTCCACCTCGATGCGCGGCACGATGAACCGCGACGCCGGCAGCGTCTGGCCGTCGTCATGGAACATGTCGTCGAGGAGATGGCCGAAGTCCGGCTCGTCGATGCCGGCGCTCGCCTGCATCGCCCTGGAGGTGAGCCCGATCTTGTGCCCGCGCAGCACCGCGCCGGCGGCGCGCCGCGACCCGATCACCTCGAGCTGGATCGCATAGGCATCCGCGATGTCCATGCCGGGGAACGTCTTCGCGAGCTGGGTGACCGGCTGGACCCGACGCTGCGCCTCGATCAGCAGGCGCGCGGCTTCCCTGCGTTGCGCGTCGCTCAACATGGCATCAGGCCGGACGCTCGTCGGCGACCGGATTGCGCAGGACGCCGACGCCGCTCACCTCCACCTCCACCACGTCACCCGCGGCGAGGAATCGCGGCGGATCCATCCGCACGCCCGCGCCGGTCGGCGTGCCGGTGGCGATCACGTCGCCCGGCATCAGCGTGGTCCAGGTGGAGAGATAGCTGACGAGCCGCGCGAAGGGAAACATGAGCCGGGCGGTGCTGTCGTGCTGGCGGGTCTCGCCATTCACCCGCGTGGTCACGGTCAGGGAGCCGAGGGCGGGCAGCTCGTCGCGGGTGACGATCCAGGGGCCGATCGCGCCGCTCGCGTCCCAGTTCTTTCCCTGGGTGACGTTGAACTTGCCATGGCGCACCCAGTCGCGGATGGTGCCCTCGTTGAGGCAGGTCAGCCCGGCGATATGCGCCAGGGCCTCGGCCTCCGGAATGCGTCGTCCGCGGCGGCCGATCACGATCGCGATCTCGCCTTCGTAGTCGAGCTGGGCGGATTCCGGCGGCCGCTGCAGCGGCCGTTCATGCCCGACGAAGGACCGCGCGAAGCGCGGGAAGACGCTCGGGTAGGCCGGTGCCGCGCTGCCGTCCTTGTACTCCTCGTTGCGCTCGGCGTAGTTCACGCCGATGCACAGTATCTTCTCCGGGTGCCGGACCGGGATGTCGAAGCGCAGGCCGGCGAGCGGCTCGTCGCCCGCGGCCGCGTCACCCTGCGAGCGCTCCACGAGCTCGCGCGCGCTCTCGATCCCGTCGGGGCGTTCCAGCAGCTCGCGCAGCCCGCCCTCGCCCAGCGCCATGCGCTCGCCGAGGTCGATCACCCCGGCCCCGTCGGCGGTGAGCGCGCCGACGCCATGCGTGCCGTCGGGACGTTCGAACGAAAGCAGCTTCATGATCCGAATCCGAACAGGTTCGCCGGATTATCCACCAGGACGCGCTGCCGCGAGTCCGGGTCGGGCACCATCCGGCACAGCAGGTCCATCAGGTCGCCCTCGTTGGGAGGCTGCCGTACCGACACCGGGTGCGGCCAGTCGCTCGCCCACACGCAGCGCTCCGGCGCGGCGGACACCAGCGCTTCCGCGATCGGCAGGACGTCGTCCCACGGGGCTCCGGCGCGCGAGATCTTCTCGGGCAGCGACAGCATCACCCAGAAGTTGCCCCGGCCGAGAAGCTCGATCACCTTGCGAAGGCTCGGGTCGGCCATGCCGCGGGCGGGATCGGGCCGACCCATGTGGTCGAGCAGGACCGGTATCTCGAGCGACTCGAAGGGGGCGATGTTCTCGACGATGCCCCCGGCTTCGGGCTGGACCTTGGCATACCAGCCGAGCTCGCGCAGCCGCGCGAAGGCGCGTTGCATCGCGGCATCCGAGAGCGCGATGCCGAGGCTCTGGCGCGAGAAGCGCGCACCGCGAACGCCGGCGGCATGCAGCCGCTCCACATAGGCGTCGTCCTTCTCGCCCAACACGGCGGCATTCGCGCAGGCCCGGTATCCCGGCCCGGCGACCGCGAGGGCGTCCAGCACGACCTGGTGGTCGGCGCCATAGGTGGTCGCCTGGACGATCACGCCGCGCTCGATGCCGATGGTCCGGTGCATCGCGAGCGCCCGTTCGATGGTGGCCGTCGGCATCTCGTAGGCGGCGCCCGGGCGCACCGGGTAGCGCTGCGCAGGCCCGAACACGTGGAACTGGGCGTCGCAGCTGCGGGGCGGCGGCATCACCGCCGGCGGCCGCGGGTCGGGATCGAAGGGCAGGTAGCTCGGCATGTCAGTGGCGCCCGGCCGCCCGAAGCCACTGACACGCCCCCCCGGGGGGCAGCGAACGCAGTGAGCGTGGGGGTTGTTTCATCCTAGTGGGGGGCGGGCGCGACCGCGATGAACTCGCATTCCACCAGCTTCCTGCCGTCGAGATCGCCGTTCATCGTGTGCCGTGCCGGGCGGCTCTCGGGATCGGGGAACATCTCCAGCCACGGTCCGTTCAGCGCCGCCCGCTGCGTGCGGTCCTTCATCCAGACGGTCACCTTGATGATGTCCCCGACGCTTACGCCGGCCGCCTGGGCGATGCGACGCAGCTGCTCGAACATCAGCCGGCTCTGCGCCTCCAGCGTCTCGCCGTACTCGCCGGTCTGCGGATCGGTGCCCTGGATGCTTCCCGACCAGACGAGGTTCCCGATGCGGCAGGCCGCCGGGATCGGATTGCTGTGCCCGAAGCCTTCCAGGTAGATGCTCCGCCTCGTGCTCTGCGTCGCCATCGGCTAGTTCGCCTGGATATTGATCTTGCGGATGACCGGTGCCCAGGTATCGTACTGCTTGCGCAGGTAGGCGGCGAAAGCGTCCGGCGTCATCCCGCGGGCTTCGGCACCGAGCTGGTCGAAGCGACCGATCACCTCGCGGTCGGCAAGCACCCGGGCGAGCTCGGCCTGGAGCCGGTCGATCACCGGCTGCGGCGTGCCCTTCGGCGCGACGATCCCGGTGAAGGTCTCCGCGGTGAAGTCGGCCACGCCGAGCTCGATCAGGGTGGGCACCTCCGGAAGCGCCGCGACGCGCTTCTGCGTCGTCACCGCGAGGGCCCGCAGGCGGCCGTCCTTGATATAGGGCAGCGACACCGAAACCTGGTCGAAGTTGAACTGCACCTGTCCGGCCAGGAGGTCCTGCGTGGCCGGCGCGTTGCCCTTGTAGTGCACCGTCTCCCAGCGCACGCCGGTGCGCGCCTGCAGCAGCTCGCTGACCAGGTGGTTGGTCGTGCCGGCCCCGGGCGACGCCATGGTCACCTTGTCGGGCTGCTTGCCCACGAGGTCGAGAAGCTGCCGGAAGGTGCGCACCGGCACCTTCGAGTTCACCTGCAGCACGAGCGGCGTGAACGAGACCGAGCTCACCGGCATGAAGTCCCGGTCCCACTGGTAGGTGGACTTGCCGAAGGTGATCGGCGAGTAGAGCAGCGGCCCGTTCGCCGTGAAGAAGAAGGTGTAGCCGTCCGGCGCACTGCGGGCGACGTGCTCGGCGGCGATCATGCCGCCTGCCCCGGCACGGTTCTCGACGATCACCGTCTGGCCGAGCGCCTTTTCGAGCCCGGGCGCGACGATCCTCGCGGCGACGTCCACGTTGCCGCCCGGCGGATACGGCACCACCAGCCGGATCGGCTTGGCGGGCCATGCCTGCGCGAGCGCCGCCACCGGCGCCGCGCCGAACGCGACGGCCGCGAGCACGCCTGCGCTGCCGGCGAGAAGGGAGGCGCGACGCAGACGCCCCGCGGGCGGCTTCATGGCGAGCGGCTTCATGGCATGCGGCTTCATGTCTTCCTCCGTCGTGCGTTGCAGCCGGTACGATAGGCGCCCCGGCGCCACCCGGCAACCCGACCCGCGCGACGGTTTCCACATGATGGACATTTCCGTCCCGACCGGCGGAGTACGCATTGACCCTGGCCGACCCCCACCGTACGCTACCTCCATGCTGATCGATCCCGAGCAACTGGATCCGCAGACCGCCTACAAGCTGCTGACCGGCGTGGTGGTGCCCCGTCCGATCGCCTGGGTGACCACCGCGACCGCGACCGGCCGCGTGAACCTGGCGCCGTTCAGCGCCTTCACCTTCGTCTCGAGCAAGCCGCCGATGCTCGGCATCAACGTCGGCCGCAAGGCGGGCGTGATGAAGGACACCGGCGCGAACATCCTTCGTACCGGCGAGTACGTGATCCATGTTCCGGACACCACCCTGCTGGAGGCCGTGCACCAGTCGTCGGTCGAGCATCCGGCCGAGGTGAGCGAGGTGGAGGTGCTCGGCCTGGAGACCATCGCGAGCGACCTCGTCCACGTGCCGCGGCTTGCCGCCGCGCCGGTCGCGATGGAATGCCGCCTGCATCGCTCGATCGCCTTCGGCGAGACCGGCTCGGAGTTCATGGTCGGCGAGGTCGTCGCCTTCCACGTACGCGACGACCTTCTCGTCGACGGCAAGATCGACACGGCCGCGCTGCAGCCGATCTGCCGCCTCGGTGGTCCCAACTACGCCCTGCTCGGCGAGATCGTCCGGATGAAGCCGGTCGCGCAGACACCGAAGTCGGTGATCTAGCGCGAGTCGCTTCGATGACGCAGGCATCGGCAAGACCGATCGACGGCGCGCAGAGCATCCGACGCGCGCTGGCGGTCCTGCGCCTGCTGGCCGCCGGGCAGGAGATGGGCGTGCGCCTCACCGACCTCGCCGCCACCTCCGGCCTGCGGCGTCCGACGCTGCATCGCATCCTGCGCGTGCTGGTCGAAGAGCAGGCGGTGGAGCAGGATCCGGAGACGCGCTGCTATCGGATCGGGCCGGACCTGTCGCTGCTCGGGCTCGCGCGCAAGTCGCGCTTCCCGTTGCGCAGCCTGGCGCGACCGGGACTCGAGCTGCTATGCCGGGAGATCGGCGACACCGTCTTCCTCTCGGTGCGCACCGGCCTCGATTCGATCTGCATCGACCGCGTGGTCGGCGCCTGGCCGCTGCAGGTGCTGGCGCTCGAGATCGGCGCGCGGCGGCCGCTCGGCGTCGGCGTCTCCGGGGTGGCCATGCTCTCGGCGTTGCCGCCGGCCGAAGCGCTGCGGATCGTCGAGGCCAACACGGTGCGGCTCGACCGGTACGGCCTGGATGTTGGCGCCCTGACCGACTCGGTTCGCCTTGCTCGGGAGCGCGGCTACGTCTTCGCGCCCAACGGCATCGTGCGCGGCACCCGGGCAGTGGCGGCGGCGGTGCTGGACGGCGCGGGCCGACCGGTCGCGGCCATCAGCGTCGCCGGCATGGCCAACCGGCTGACGGCGGCGCGCCTGCCTGCGATCGTCACGGCGTTGCGGCGGCAGACCGTCCTGATCGCCAATGCGCTGGCAGATCGCGGCGCCGGGCGCGGCATGCGCATGGCCGATCCGGCGCCGAGCGACGAGGCGGTGCACCCCTGGGATTGAATCCGGTCCTCAGCCGGTGACGGGCGCCATGTGCGCCCGCCGGATGGCGTCATGGGCCGTTGCCGAGACGATGTAGTCGATGAACGAGCGGGCCGCATCGGCCGCCTGCGCCCGGCTGGACACCGCGATCGCGAAGGTGGTTGCGATCTCCGCGTCCGGCGGCAGGACGCCGACCACCTCGATGCCCTGGTATCCCGCAAGCTCGCTCAGCTGCTGGATGCCGAGCCGGGCGGCACCGTCGGCGACGATGCTCGCGACCGGCACGCCGGGCCGGGCCTGCACGAGGCGGGGCCGCAGCTGTGCCAGCATGCCCGCCGCGTCGAGCAGAGCCAGCAGCGCATCACCGCTCGGCCCGGTGGAGTAGGCGATCGAACCGGCGTCCCGCAGCGACGCGAGCAACGCGTCGCGGGTGGCGATCGGGGGATGCGCTGCACCGCTCCTGACCGCAAGGGCGGCCCGGGACACCGCGAAGGGGCGCACGGTTTCGGCGCGCACATGGCCCTGCGCCGCCAGTCTCGCCACCGCGCCGGACGCGAGCACCACCAGGTCGACCGGTTCCCCCGTCGCGACTCGGCGGGCGGCATCGACCCCGCCCAGGGACTCGAAGGCGATCGGCACGCCGCCCCGGTCCTGGTGCTCGCGGGCGAGCTGCGCAAGCAGGCGCTTGGTCGCCATGGACGAGATGCCGGACACGGGCTGAGGGCTCATGCGATCGATGCCGTGGAGCGGGGTGCGAGGCGCAGCGGCGGCGGCTCAGCCGGACGCCGACGCTTCGGCGAGGATTCGCCGGAACGTCAGGTTGAAACGGGACTCCGTCACCTTGAGTCGCTTGGGGACGGAGTGCTCCCAGTGGTGCTGCAGCGCGCCGCGCATCAGCAGGAGGGTGCCGTGCCCGAGGGGCAGAACCAGCCTTGTCGACCGGTCGTCCTTTCGCCGCAGGATGAAATCGCGGGTTGCCCCGAAGTTCACCGATGCGATGGTCGGGTTGCGCCCCAGCTCCGCCTCGTCGTCTGCATGCCAGCCCAGGTGGTCGCTCCCGTCGCGATACCAGTTCAGCAGCACGCTGTTGAACTCGACGTCCGCGACCGCCTCGACCCTGCGCTTCAGGTCCAGCAGCCGGTCGTTCCATGGGTTCGGCGTCGAGGTGATTCCCGAATAGGTGTAGGTCCTGCCGCGGTCGCCGTACCAGGCCGTCAGCCTTGGCAGCGGCATCCGCTTCCCGTAGAGCCGGATGTGGTCCTGCTTCCAGCGGATGTTCCGAAAGGCGATCCGGGCGAGGGCGTCGGAATCGAGGTCACGCCAACGGACTGTCCGCCAGTCGACCCGGTCGCTCTCCTGGAAGTGCTCGACGCATCCGTCGGAGGTTGTGCGATCCACGAAGTCCACCGCGTAGATCAACTCGCCGTCGGGGACGATGATGGCATAGCCACCCACCGCTTCCTGCCAGTGGATCTCGTAGCCGGCCCTGCCTGGCAGCAGCAGCGGTGGGGGCCGGCCGAACAAGTCAGATGCTGTCATGCAGCACCTCGGCAACCAGTTCCCAGGAGATCGCCGGCTTGCCGTCGCTCAGAAAGAACCATGCACAATCCGATCTCAGCCTCACGTCTCCATCCCAGTTGTTCGGCTCAGTCAGCGCCTTCGCCAAGTCTTCGATTCGACTCGAACCGCCGTTATGGTAGCGATGGTGGCTTACTGCCAGTACATGATGCAGGCCGCGCGTCCGAAGCATTTTTCCGAACAAGCTGTAGGTGTCGAAGCCTTCGATGTCCAGAACGTTGGAGAAGAGATGGATCGTCGTTCGCCCCTCCTGCATTTCCAGGTCCTCGGCCGTCACACCATCCAGCATCTTGTTGATGCATCGAATCTCGCCGCCTCTGCCCAAATAGCATGAGACGATTGCCTGCGCGCGACGAAGAGCCGTGGCCGAGGGCTCGATCAGAACGACGCGATCGATCTGATCGACAAGTCCCCGGCCGAAATGATCGAAGAGAAGCACGCAAGCCAGGCCCTGCCCGCATGCGTAGTCGATCACCTGCAGTCTGCCCGGCGGGATGTCGACATGCTCGAAGAAAGCGCCCCACTGGAGCCGGGTCATCCGGCCGTACCAGTACAGGTAGGCGTCTAGCTGGGTAGGTGACTCCAGTAGTGCCCTGCCCCGGTCCAGTGTTCGCCGCACGTCTTCGTCGGCGTTGGCGAAGCTCTGACGAAGGCCTTCAAAGGAAATATTGTCTCGATGGAGGGCGCCAGATCGAACGTCTTCGACCACCGCATCGATCATCGCCGTCCCTGACCGCCTGCCGCCCGAAGTGTCCTGGTTCTCGCCCGCACAAGACCCTTGGGAGTTGCTGCGTGCAGTTCACTCAAGGGATCGACAACGCCATCACGCGACGCGCTGGCTGCGGCCTGCTCTTCCGGCCGAGTAGCCGTAGCTTCCTCGGTTTCGCATATCAGCTCGTAGGCCACTTCGAGATTGAACCGCTCGATACTCGACCACAGTTGAAGATCGCCCTGCTTCCAAAGATTCCGGACACTCGACCCTGCTGCTTGCTTTGGCGGCTTGAAACCCATGCTCGACTACCTCGCGATATTGCGACCAGAAACGCTTCTGACCGACTCTGATTGACGTGAAGCACCGGCTTCGCTTGTAGCGGACGGCTGTGGCCTATGGCAACCATTGACCCGCTAGGCGGTCGACCTCTCAGGCCGAGCCCTCCCTGGTTCGCTTCGAGGCGATCGGAAATCCTACCGCCGGTGTTTCCAGCAAGACACGCGGCCGTCCGCCTGAATGAATCGCCGCTTACACTTGGCGGAGCCCGGCTACTGCGAACGACCATCCGGTTGCGCCCATGGCCGCCGGGCGGCGAACGAGGAACGTACCGGACCATGTGCCGTTGGGTTGCATACACCGGAAGGCCCGAGCGGCTCGAGAACATCGTGACGCGCCCGGCGCGGTCGCTGGTGCATCAGTCGCTGCATGCGTCGCAGTGCAAGACCGCGACCAACGGGGACGGCTTCGGAATCGGCTGGTACGGCGACCGCGAGGCGCCCGGCCTCTACCGCGAGATCTCGCCCGCCTGGTCCGACGAGAACCTGCTTTCGCTCTGCGCGCAGCTCAAGGCGCCGACCTTCTTCGCGCATGTGCGCGCCTCGACCGGCGCGAGCACCGCCCGGGTCAACTGCCATCCGTTCAGCGTCGGCCCCTGGCTGTTCATGCACAACGGGCAGATCGGCGGGTTCTCGAGCCTGCGCCGTCGCATCGAGAACATGATCCCGGACCGCTACTATCCGCACCGGCGCGGCGCGACCGACTCCGAGGCGATCTTCCTGATCGCCCTCGGCGAAGTGGACAACGAAGGTCCGACGCAGGCCACGCGCCGCGCCCTCGCGCGGATCGTCGGGGAGATGGAGGCGGCCGGCGTGACCGAGCCGCTGCGCTTCGCGGCCGCGATGACCGACGGCCGAACCCTCACCGTCTTCCGCTGGTCGAGCGACCCGCAGGCACCGTCGGTGTGGTTCCGGCGCGGCGCCGACGGACTCGTCGTCGTGAGCGAACCGATCGATGACCAGGCCGACGGATGGCAGACGGTCGGCGCCAATCACGTGCTCGCGGCGGACTGCGGCGAGGCGGCCGGCGCGCCGGTCATCCTGCCGTTCGAGCTGCCTGCCCGCCCGCCGGCATCGCCCGGCCGCGAAGCAGCAGAGCCGGTCCGGACTGCCGGTGCCGCGGAGTGCCTCGTGGCTGCGGCCGCGTGAGGAGTGCGACACTACGGCGTAGCCACGACCTTCCGGGGAATACGCCATGACACCGATCGACCTGCGCTCCGATACCGTCACCCGACCCTCACCCGGCATGCGCCGGGCGATGGCCGATGCCGAGGTCGGCGACGTGCAGTACGGGGACGATCCGTCGGTGAACCGACTGCAGGAGCGCATCGCCGGGATGCTGGGCAAGGAGGCTGCGCTCTGGCTGCCGAGCGGCACCCAGGCGAACCAGGTGGCGCTGCTCACCCTGACCCGTCGCGGCGACGACGTGGTGGTGGCCCGCGAAGCCCATTCGGTGTGGCACGAGACCGGCGGCTCGGGTGGCATCGCGGGAGTGCAGCTCACCGAGATCGGTGACCGCGGCGTCTTCACCGTCGCCGAGCTGGCCCGGGCGATCAAGCCGCAGAACCACGACATCTACCCGCCGACCACGCTGGTGGAGATCGAGAACACCCACAACCGCATGGGCGGCGTGGTGTTCCCCCAGGCGGAAGTGGAGTCGATCTGCGCCTTCGCGCGGGAGCACCGGATCGCGACCTATCTCGATGGCGCCCGCCTCTGGAACGCCGCCGTGGCGGGCGGCCGCACGGTGGCCGAGCTGGCCGCGCCGTTCGATCTCGCCATGGTGTCGATGTCCAAGGGACTCGGCGCGCCCGGCGGCTCGCTGCTCGCCGGCAGCCGCGACCACATCCGCGCGGCGCTGCGCTTTCGGCGCATGCTGGGCGGCGCCATGCGGCAGGTCGGCATCTTCGCGGCCGCCGCGGAGTACGCGCTGGACCACAACCTCGAGCGGCTCGCCGAGGACCACGAGAATGCGCAGGCGCTTGCCCGCCAGCTCGCCGCTTCGCCGCGCGTTCGCATCGATGCCGGCGACATCCAGACCAACGTGGTGATCTTCGACGTCATCCCCGGCAAGCATCGCGAGGATGCCTTCGGCGTCGTGGCGGCGGCGCGGGAACGCGGCGTCCTGCTGAACGCGCTGAGCGCCTCGCGCATCCGCGCACTCACGCACCTCGACGTGTCGCGCGACGCCTGCCGCCAGGCCGGCGCCGTCCTTCTGCAGATTCTCGGGGACTGATCGGACGCGCCCGCAGGCGAGCGCCCGGAATCGGAGGCGGGACCGCTAGTCTTCCGGCGGCGCCGGCTCGAAGTCCTTCTCGCCGGCGATGTTCTCGTCATCCAGCACATCCGCCGGCCGTTCGTCCTGCGGCACCAGCCGCTGCCGGTCGAAGCCTTGCCGGGCAACCGGGTCCGGCGGTCGTTGCGCAGGCGGCCGCCGACGGGGCGGGGCGGCGTCGTGGGCGGGAGGCGGCTTGCGGGCCATGGCGGCTAGGCGATGGAGACGGTCTTGCGGTTCATGAACTCGAGCATGCCGTCGCGCGCGAGCTCGCGCCCGTGCCCGGACGCCTTGACGCCGCCGAAGGGCAGCCGCGGATCCGAAGCCACGATGGCATTGACGAAGGTGCAGCCCGCATCCAGCCGGCCCACCGCCGCGGCGACCTCGGCGTCGTCCTGTGTCCAGAGCGATGACCCGAGCCCGAAGCGGGTGTCGTTGGCGAGGTCGATCGCCTCTTCCATGCTCGCCACGCGAAACAGCATCGCGACCGGTCCGAACAGCTCGTCCGACCAGCCCGGCGTGTCCCGCGGAATCCCGGTGAGCACGCCCGGCCGGAAGAAATTGCCCACCCCGGACATCGGGCGCGCTCCGCAGAGCCGCCGCGCGCCGCGGGCCACCGTGACTTCCACCTGTTCGGTCAGGTCGGCCTTGATCTGGGGCATCGCGAGCGGCCCGACATCGGTGGCGGGCTGCATCGGATCGCCCACCTCGAGCGCCTCGAAGCCGGCGACGAAGGCATCCCGGAATGCGTCATGCACCGCCGCATGGACGATGAAGCGCTTGGCCGCGATGCATGACTGCCCGTTGTTGATGATGCGGGCGCCGACCGCCGCCTTCGCCGCCGCCGGGATATCCGCCGAGGGCATCACGATGAACGGGTCGCTGCCGCCCAGCTCCAGCACCACCTTCTTGAGGTGCTGCCCGGCGAGGCTCGCGACGGCGGCACCGGCGCCTTCGGAGCCGGTGACCGTGGCCGCCCGAACGCGCGGATCCGCGATGATCTTCGGCACCACGTCGGAGCCGACCAGCAGCGTCTGGAACACGCCATTCTCGAAGCCGCCGAGCCGGAAGATCTCCTCGATCGCGAGCGCGCAGCCGGGCACGTTGGAGGCATGCTTGAGCAGCGCGACGTTGCCGGCCATGATCGCGGGCGCGGCGAACCGGAACACCTGCCAGAATGGGAAGTTCCACGGCATCACCGCGAGCACCGGGCCGATCGGCAGGTGCCGCACGTAACTGCGCGACGCACCGGACTGGATCGGCTCGTCGGCGAGATAAGCCGGGGCATGCTCGGCATAGTGCCGGCAGGTGACGGCGCACTTCTCCACTTCGGCAACGGCCGACTTCAGCGTCTTGCCCATCTCCCGGGTAAGCAGCTCGCCCCAGCGCTCCTTGCCGGACTCGAGCACGTCCGCGACCGCGCGCATGCGCCGGGCTCGCTCTTCCAACGAGGTGCGGCGATGATGCGCGAAGGCGAGCGCCGACCGCGCGATCGCCGAATCCACCTGGGCCGGCGTGAACGGCTCGTAGCGCTCGATGGTCTCCCCGGTGGCGGGGTTGATTGCCTGAAGCGTCATTGGGGCCTCCTCCTGTGGCGGGGCAGGTTCCGTACCCGACGGCCTCCTACGCCGCGTTCACCACCTCGTGGACGAACTGCACCTTCTGAAGCGCGCGGTACGACAGGGCGAAGGGATAGGCATCGGCATGGCCGAGGCAGCGGCTGAGGCTGTTGGCGAGCAGCGTGAGCGGCACCCACTCCTCGACCATCCGGGCGAACGGCTCGGCGAGATGCGTGCGCAGGCGCTTCTCCTCCTCCGGATACTGGTCCGCGTAGCCGCCGATGGACAGCTTCCAGGAGCGTGCCGTATCCAGCAGGTCCACCATGTGCAGGTAGTGCGCCCAGGTTTCGGCCCAGTCCTCCCACGGGTGCGCGGTGGCATAGCTGCTCACGAAGCCGCCTTGCCAGTCGCCGGGCGGCCCCTGGTCGTAGTGCCGCTGCAGCGCCGTGCCGTAGTCCTCGCGCTCGTCGCCGAACATCGCGCGGAATGGCTCGAGGAAGCGGGTGTCGCGCACCAGCCGCTCCCAGTAGTAGTGTCCCGACTCGTGGCGGAAGTGGCCGAGCAGCGTGCGGTACGGCTCGTGCAGCGCATGTCGGTTACGCTCGCGCTTGACCGGGTCCGATTCCTCGATGTTGACCGTGATCTCGCCGGACTGGTGCCCGGTCAGCACCGGCTCTTCCTGCGACACCTGCTTGAGGAAGTGGAAGGCGAGGCCGTGGGCCGGATCCTCCGGGCGTGATCGCGCAGGCAGCCGGAGGCTCAGGATGGTGTAGAGCCAGGTCCGCTTGGCGGACTCGAGCTCCAGCCAGGCGGCCCTGTTCTCCGGGTATCCCTGGTCGGGAATGGTGAGCGTGAGGCGGCAGGAGCGGCACAGGTCGTTCGGATCGTCATCCGCGACCATCCAGTTGCACAGGCAGGCGCTGGTGTAGTTGGCGCAGCGCCGCCATTCGTGCTCCGACGGCGCGTAGCGGACGTAGCGGCCGTCCGGCTCCTCCTTGAAGGCGGCGAGCCGTCCTTCGGGCGGAATGAAGCCCACCCGCGCGTTGCAGCGGCCGCAGCGGTCATTGGCGAAGAAGAGCGCGAGGCGGCAGTTCTCGCAGCGGAATTGCCGCATCGTCGTGTGCTTCCAGGTTGCGCCGCGTGCCGCGCTTCAGGGTTTCAGGCGGACCTGCCGGACGATCTCCAGCGTGATGGGATCGTCCGGATCCGCCAGCGCCATCATGATCGAGAAGTGGTCGTGGCCGGCCGCGATGCGCGCCCGGACGTCGGCCGCGCCTTGCGCCGTCCAGCGCTCGGCAAGTTCCGTGCTCTGGCGGTGGTATTCCGGGCCTTCCTTCTCGCCCACCAGCGCGAGCCAGGAGCCGCTGGCCGGCGGCGGCAGCCGCATCGGGCTGTAGCGCTGCACCTCGACCTCGTTCAGTTGCAGGCTGTCCTGGAGATAGCAGCGGCTGATCGGCAACAGGTCGTGCAGGCCGCTCAGCGAGACGCCGCCGACCGGTCGGCTCCTGACTGGGGACGGCACCAGTGGCGCGGTGAAGCGCTCCCAGTCCGTAGCCGCGACCATCGCGGTCAGGTGCCCGCCGGCGGAATGCCCGGCCACCGCGACCCGGTCCGGATCGCCGCCGAAGCCCGCGGCGCCGGCGAGTACCCAGGCGGTCGCCTGCCGGCACTGCCGCACCACCTCGGCCATGCGCACGCTCGGGATCAGGGCGTAGTTGATGACGACGGTGGTGATCCCGTGGGGAACGAAGCCCTTCGCGACGAAGCTGAAGTCCTCCTTGTCGAGCATCAGCCAGTAGCCGCCGTGGATGAAGACCAGGACCGGCGATGGCCCGGGCCCGGCCGCGGGGAAGATGTCGACGCGCTCGGGCGGCCCCGAGCCTACCGGAATGTCGAGCCGGGCACGGCCCGCATACTGGTCGCGCGCCGCCGCGCTCTCGCTCCTGAAGCGCAGCAGGTACTCCGGAAAAGCGGGGACCTTGGCCCGGTTGTCGTACTGGGCATCCAGCCCGGCCCGGTCGTAGTCACCGAAGATCTTCTCGCCCATCGCTCCTCTCGTGCTGGTTCCGCGGGCCGGCCCGCCGTCCGGCGCATAGCGCCGGTCGCCCATCGGTCACCGGCGGCCGCGCATGAGCGCCCCGGCCTAGACTGCACCGTTGCAACGTCGCCGCTTGCCCTAGTGCCGAAGCATACGCCAGGTTCGATCGACAGCTTTGCCCGGGACGCCCTTCGGCTCAGCCGCCGCTGGGGCGCGGGTCGGCTCGCCAGCTGGCTCCTCGGCGCGCTGGTGCTGGTCTACGGCGTCTGGTTCTTCGGGTTCGCCACGGTGCACAACGGACCGACCGCGACCCTGCCGGTGCGTGCCCTCGCCTCGGACCGGCCCTTCAGCGACCTGCAAGCCATGCGGCCACTGCTGGCGGCCGAACCGGAGCAGCGCAAGCACAAGACCGGGCTCGACCGGCCGACGACCTGGCTCATGGCCACCATACCGGGAGCGGAGACACTGCACGGTGTTCCACCGCGGGTGCGCACCATCCACATACCCGAGAAGTCCGTCGAGATCGCGGACGTGGCGCTGCTCGACTCACGTGGCGACGCGCGCCTGTGGGCGCGCTTCGGCGTGGGCATCCCCACCTACAAGTCGCAGCGCGCGCTTCCAGGCTTCGCGCTGGAGGTCCCGCGACAGTGGGACGCGACGCAGCCGCTCACGCTGCTGATGCGGGTCGAGCCGGCCGGCGTCGCCAACGACCTGGCGATCGATCTGTGGGATTCTCAGCGTTTCGCCGACGCCCAGGTGAAGGTGCAGCAGCGCACCGCGATGCTGATCGGCGCGTTGATGCTGCTCACCATCTATGCGCTCGCCGCGGCGCAGGCCGGCAACGTGCCGTTCCTGCTGGTGTTCGCTTTCTGGCTGGTGGCCCGCTGCGGCTACGTGATGAGCTCGGGCGGCTTCAACTATTTCTCCTTCGGCGAGATCGCGGGTACGGACATCGGCATGGCGGCACGCCAGCTCGCGCTGCTTTCGTTCCCGTGCGCGGCCGCGGCGCTGGTCTGGTCGCTCACCCAGGCGGAGCTGCGGCGGCATGCGACCCGGAAGGTGCTGAAGGTCGGGCTTGCCGTGAGCTGCGCCGCGATGGCGATCGGCCCCTTCATGTCGCCGGCCGTCTACCAGCTGATGATCTGGAGCTCGGCCGGCGTGGTCATCTTCGCGATCCTCGCGGTCATCGTCGGCGGCTTCCGGCTGATCAACAACGCGGTCACCCGCTGGTACCTGGGCGGCCTGCTGCTCGACGTGTTCGCGGGCCTGAACGAGCTGATGGTGTCGCTCGGCTTCGAGTCGCCGGTGCCCTGGCTGACCCTGCAGCAGGTCTCGCTGGTCTCGGCGATGCTGACCGGCGTCGCCGTCGGATCGATGGTGTCCAAGGAGCGCGAGAAACGCCTGCGCGCCCAGGAGGCCGCGATCGACCTGCTCGGCAAGTACGAGATGGTCTATCGGACGGTGCCGATCGGCCTGGTGTCGTTCGGCCCCGAGGATCGCGTCGAGCGCTTCAACGCCGGCTTCGCCCGCATGTTCGGCCTGCCGCTGCCGGCGCGCGGATTCGCTCCGGCCGACGACCCGGCGGTAATGGCCACCCTTGCCGGATCCTTCCCGGTCGCCCTGCGCAACCGGATCCGCGCCGAGCTCCACGAGACCGGCGAATGCGACTTCCCCTACCGCCTCGGCGAGGATGCGCAGGCGCGCTGGCTGCGCATCATGGCGCGCGGCTCCCAGGCGGCGTTCGAGGCGAGCGTGAGCGACATCACCGAGCACAAGAACACCGAACGCAGGCTCGCGCACGCGGCCGAGCATGACGCATTGACCGGCGCGCTCAACCGGCGCGGGCTGGTGCGGCTGCTGGGTCGAATGCTGCAGGAAGGCGGCGAGGTGCCGCTTCACTCGCTGGTGTACCTGGACCTCGACCGCTTCAAGCTGCTCAACGACCTCTTCGGTCATCCGGCCGGCGATCTCGTGCTCCAGGAGGTGGTGACCCGGCTGCAATCCGTGCTCGGCGAGGGCGTCGCGGTCGCGCGCCTCGGCGGCGACGAGTTCGCGGCGCTGCTGCCGGCAGCCGAAAGCGAGCGCCATGAGAGTGTCGCCGCGGCAGCGCTCGCGGCGATCGCCGGAGAGCCGTTTCGCATCCCCGGGCACAGCTTCACCGTCACGGCGAGCGTCGGCATGTTCCGCTGCGCCGGCGGCCTCAGCCAGGAGGCGCTCATCGCGGGCGCGGACCGCGCCTGCCTCGACGCCAAGCGCAAGGGGCGCAACCAGGTGGTGGTGCAGAACGATCCGACCGCGCTCATCAAGCGGCAGCTCGCCGAGCTGTCGGCATTGGCGGAGGTCGGTGACGTGGATGCGTTCGGCGATGTCGAGCTCACCATCCAGCCGATCGTCTCGCTGCAGGAGCCGGGGCGGCTCGCCGGCGAGTTCCTGGTCCGCGAACGAGCGCCCGACGGCACGCTGGTCGCGGCCGATGTCTTCCTCGACGCCGCCGAGGAGCGGGGCCAGATGGCAAGCGTCGATCGCTGGGTGCTGCGCCAGGCGCTGCAATGGCTGAGCCGCCACGGCGAGCGCTTCCCGTCGCTGCAGTTCCTGTCGGTGAACCTGTCCGCCCGGGCACTCAACGACGAGCTGTTCAAGACATTCGTGCTCGCGCTGCTGCGCCGGCATCACGACGTGTCACGCCTGCTGGTGATCGAGATCTCCGAGTCGGTCGCGATGCAGGACGTCTTCGTGCTGGAGAAGTTCGTCTCGCAGCTGCGCGAGACCGGCGTGCGGCTGGCGCTCGACGACGTGGGCAGCGGCTACAGCAGCTTTTCGTCGCTCGACGACGTCGGCGCCAACTACCTCAAGATCGACGGCCAGTTCGTGCGCGCGATGACCAGCCAGGGCGGCAGCACGACCGTCATCCGGACCATCAACGTGCTTGCGCACGAGCTCGGCATGGAAAGCATCGCGGGATCGGTCGAGGATGCGCAGACCCTGTCGATGCTCAAGACGATGGGAGCGGACTACGCCCAGGGCAACGCGCTCTGTCCGGCGTTGCCTCTCGATGACTTCACCGAAGCCTGCGTCCGCGGCGCGCCGGACCTCGCGCCGGAGATCCGCGCGGTCCTGGGCGACGAGCGAGCCTCGGCGCCGCGCCCGCGCACAGGTGCGATGCCCGCAGCCGATGCCGCCGGGGGTGGCGTCAGCGCCGCGACGGATCCGACGGCGCCGTCACCGGTGGATTCGCCGGCGACGGTGGCGTGAACTTCCAGCGCTTCCATGCGGCCAGCACCGCGTTGGGATAGGCATCCCGTCCGCGGCTGCCGTTGTAGCGGCCGAGCGCCATGAACAGGTTGCCCTTCTCGATGTCGAGGTAGTGGCGCAGGATCACGCAGCCATACCGGATGTTGGTGACCATGTCGAACAGCGCCGCGGCATTGCCGTCGCCGATCACGTCGGTCCAGAAGGGCATGACCTGCATGTAGCCTCGGGCGCCCGCCGAGGAGACAGCGTAGCGCCGGAAGCCGCTCTCCACCTGGATCAGGGCGAGCACCAGTTCGGGCTCGAGCCCCGCGCGCTGCGCCTCGTAGCGCACCGTGTAGAGGAAGTCGCGCCGCTCCGCGTACGTGGGCTGGTGGCGCCGGGGCAGTCGAGCGGACATGGCGGTGAGCCAGGCGATCCGGTATTCCATGGATTCCCACAGCGGCTCGCGCTCGCGCCGGTCAGCGATCGCGGCGGCGAGCGCCGTGCGCACCGAGGCGGAGAGCTCCTCGTACTGCTGCGCGCCGGCGCGCGCCGCAACCGGGACGAGCGCTGCCGCGCCGGCCACGAGCGACAGCACCAGGCCGGCGAGCATGCCGCGCCGGCCGGCGCGCTCGAGCCGGACAGCAACCGACATCAGAGCATCGCGAGCCGTTCGATCGCGGCCGCGGCCGCCTGCTGCACCGGGATCTTCTCGGTAGCCATGCCGCGGCGGACCGTGAGCTCCACCACGCCTTCCTTCAGGCCGCGGTCACCCACGGTCACGCGCAGCGGCACGCCGATCAGCTCCCAGTCCGCGAACATCACGCCGGGCCGCTCGTTGCGGTCGTCCAGGATGGCGTCCACCCCCGCCTCCGACAGCGCCTGCATGAGCCCCGTGGCGGTTTCGCGCACCGCCGCCGAGCGGTCCATCCCGAGCGGGCACACCACCACGTCGAACGGCGCGATCGCCCGGGGCCAGATCACGCCGCGCTCGTCGTTGTTCTGCTCGATCGCCGCGCCCAGCAACCGGGTCACGCCGATGCCGTAGCAGCCCATCTCCAGCGGCCGGGGCTTGCCGTCCTCGTCGATGAACTCCGCCTTCAGGGCGGCGGAGTACTTGGTGCCGAGGTAGAACACATGCCCGACCTCGATGCCGCGCTGGATCGCGAGGCGCCCCTTGCCGTCGGGCGACGGATCGCCGGCCACGACGTTGCGGATGTCGGCGGTCATCACGACGCCGGGCTCGCCTTCCGGCGACGGCAGCGGCAGGTCACGGCCCCAGTTCACGCCGGTCAGGTGAAAGCCGGCCTCGTTGGCGCCGCAGATGAAGTCGCTCATCGCCGCGACGGTGCGGTCCGCCACGATGCGCACCGGCCGCGCGAGCCCGAGCGGCCCGAGGTAGCCCGGCTCGCAGCCGAAGTGCTCCGCGATCTCCGCGTCCGTGGCGAAGCGAAAGCCTTTCAGCCCCGGGACCTTGGACGCCTTGATCTCGTTGAGCTCATGATCCCCGCGAACCAGCAGCAGCCAGATCTCCGCCGGTCGCCGGGTGCCGTTGGCAGCGAGCGCGTCCGTGGCGAGCACGAGCGACTTGACGGTGTGCTGAAGCGGCACGCCCAGATACTCCGCGACGTCCTCGCAGCGCGCCTTGCCGGGCGTCGCCTTCTTCTCCAGCGCCTGGGCCGGCTCCCCGCGCCGGCCGATCAGCGCGAGTGCCTCCGCGAGCTCCACGTTGGCCGCATAGTCCGAACCGTCGCTGTAGGCGATCGCATCCTCGCCGGTGTCCGCGATCACCTGGAACTCGTGGCTTGCGGAGCCGCCGATCGCGCCCGTGTCCGCAGCCACCGCCCGGTAGGCGAGGCCCATGCGGTCGAAGATGCGCACGTAGGCCTCGTACATGCGGCGGTAGCTTTCCATGGCCGCCGCGGCGTCGCGGTCGAACGAGTAGGCGTCCTTCATGGTGAACTCGCGTCCGCGCATCACCCCGAAGCGCGGCCGGCGCTCGTCACGGAACTTGGTCTGGATGTGATAGAAGTTCCTGGGCAGCTGCCGGTAGCTGCGCAGGTCCTGCCGGGCCACGTCCGTGATCACCTCCTCGGAGGTGGGCTGGACGATGAAATCCCGGTCGTGCCGGTCCTTGATCCGCAGCAGCTCCGGCCCGTACTGCTCCCAGCGGCCGGATTCCATCCAGAGCTCGGCCGGCTGGATCACCGGCATGAGCAGCTCGACGGCCCCCGCCCGGTCCATCTCCTCCCGGATGATCGCCTCGATCCGGCGGATCACCCGCAGGCCGAGGGGCATGTAGGTATAGATGCCGCCCGCCAGCTTCTTGATCATGCCGGTGCGGGTGAGCAGCTTGTGGCTGACGATCTCCGCGTCGGCCGGCGCCTCTTTGAGCGTCGCGAGGTGGAAGGCTGTGGCTTTCATAGACCCGATCTATATAATGAATTCAATTCTAGAGGATCGAGGCAGCATAGCCATGTTGGACAGGAACGGCTATCGCCCGAACGTCGGCATCATTC
>JAEWEW010000158.1 GCA_023389175.1 Pseudomonadota bacterium
GGTCCACATCGTCGTCAACGCCGGCAGCCGGGAGCATGACCTGCGCCTGCTGTCGATGCGTTGCCCGGGGCTCGAGCTCGAATGGATCGATGCGGCGCTGGTCGCGCTGCAGGGCCCGCAGACCGAGTCGGTGCTGGCGGCGCTGGACCCGCGCGCCGCCTCGCCGCGGTTCATGGAGGCGGTGACGCTCGAGCTGCTCGGCACGCCGTGTTTCGTCACCCGCTCGGGCTATACCGGCGAGGATGGGTTCGAGATCTCCATTCCCATCGCCGAGGCCGAGACGGTGGTGCGCAAGCTCCTGGAGGATCCGCGCGTGACGCCGGCCGGCCTCGGCGCGCGCGACACGCTGCGGCTGGAGGCGGGCCTGCCGCTGCACGGCAACGACATCGGTCCCGAGGTGACGCCGGTGGAGGCGCAGCTCTCCTTCGCGATCCCGCGGTCGCGGCGCAGCGACGGGCCGAAGGTCGCCGGCTTCCCGGGCGCGGAAGTAGTGCTCAACCAGCTCGCGCATGGCACGGAGCGGCGGCTGGTCGGCCTGGTCTCCGGCGAGGCGGTGCCGATCCGGGCACATGCGCCGCTCGTGGACGGCGACAACCAGCCGGTCGGCGAGGTGACCAGCGGCACCATCTCGCCCACGCTCGGCCATCCGATCATGCTCGGCTTCCTGCCGTCGCGCCTGGTGCAATCGCAGGCGCCGGTATGGGCCCGGGTGCGGGACAAGCGGCTTTCCGTGAAGCCGCAGAAGCTGCCGTTCGTGCCGAAGCGCTACAAGCGGTAGCGCACCCCTTGCAGGCGCGGCCGGGCGGCTGTGCCGCCGGCCCGCCTGTCACAACCACGACCCTTCCCGCGTCTTCGTGTCAGTGGCCTGCGCCAAGCGCAGCCACGTCCCGTCGAACCTCCCTTGGAAAGGATACCGATGCAAGCACGAATCGATTTCGCGAAAGCCCATCCCGCCAGCTACAAGGCGATGCTGGCAATGCAGGCGCAGGTCAACGACAGCGGGCTCGAGAAGCCGCTGATGGAGCTGGTGAAGATCCGCGCCTCGCAGATCAACGGCTGCGCGTTCTGCCTCGACATGCACGCCCGCGAAGCGCGCGCGCAGGGGGAGCGCGAGGTGCGCATCCACCTGCTGCCGGCGTGGCGCGAAGCGCCGCTGTACAGCGAGCGCGAGCGCGTGGCCCTGGCGTGGACCGAATCGCTGACCCTGGTCGCCGCGACCCAGGTGCCCGACGACGTCTACGAGCAGGCGCGCGCGCAGTTCAGCGAGGACGAGCTCGTCAAGCTATCGCTCGCGGTGGTCGCGATCAACGGCTGGAACCGGCTCTGTGTCGCGTTCCGCCGGCCGCCGGACCTGCGCCCCTTCCCGGGCGAAGGGGCGGAACGGCCATCCTGAACCGTGCGCGACGCAGACAATCACGCCAGAACCAGTATCGGCTTTCAGATGATTCGTCGCGATTCCAGGGCCTCATGGGCCATTTCCACCTCGTTGAAACCGTAGCGGCCGCCCACCTCGATCCGCAGCGACCCATCCACCAGTGCGCCGAAGATCTCGTCCGCCCGCCGCTGGACGGTCTCCCCGTCCGGCAGGTGATCGGCTAGGCGAGGTCTCGTCAGGAAGACCGATCCCGCCTCACCGAGCTCGATCGGATCAAGATCGCGGAGGTTGCCTGACACGGATCCGTAGTTGACCACGAGGCCCCGTTTGCGCGTGGCACGGAAGCTGTCGCGCAATGTGGCGAGCCCAACGGCGTCATAGACCACGTCGACGCCCCTTCCGGCGGTCAACTCGCGAATGGCATCGGCGAACCGGCCGCCGTCGTAAGGCAGCACGTGATCCGCGCCGTGGCGGCGCACGACCTGGGCCTTCAGCTCCGAAGTCGCCTCCGTCAGGCGGCGTATCCTGAAGCACCTGCGGGCGCGCGATGCCGAGCAGGCGGTCAAGGAGATGACGAATCATCTCACGCGGCTGAGTCGGTACCTCAAGGAGCAGGAGAAACACGCCCTCCGGACCGCAACTACCAGAACACCGTAGTCTGGCCGGGAAACGCCCGGCTCCCGACGCAACGTTCAGGCCGCCTGCCTCTCCATGTGGCCCACCTTCACTTCCACCTCCCCGCCCAGTGCCTCCACCAGGTCGCCCAGCAGGCGCGCGAGCTCGCCGGCCATCAGCGCGAAGTCCGAATCGAAGCGCTCGGCCGCATCGGCCGCCTCGTCCTCGCCCTCCTTCAGGACGTCCAGCGGCGTGATGCGCTTGAGGGCAAGCGACTCGGTGAGGACGAAGGACACTCGATCGTTCCAGGTCAACGCAAGGCGCGTGCACCGCTTGCCGGCGGCGACATGGCGCCGCACGTCCGCGACGTCGATCGACTCGCGCAGGAAGCGCACGGCCGCGCGGCTCTCGCCGCTCGCCTGCAGCTCGGCATCCTGGTCGATCGCGAAGCCTGCCGGCGGCTCGTCGGCGGCAAGCCAGCCGGTCATCGCCGCCGCGGGCGAGGAACGCACCTGCAGCGGCCGCAGCGGAAACGGATCGAGCGACTTCGACAGGATGCCGATCACCTCCTCGGCGCGCGCCGGCGAGCCGGTGTCGATCGCGAGCCAGCCGCCTGCCGGATCGATCCAGACCCGGGTGTCGCGGAAGATGCTGAAGGCCTTCGGGATCAGCTCCTCGGTCACCGCCTCCTTGATCTCGCGCAGCTGCCTGCGCCCCGGCTTGTAGCCCTGGCGCTCCTCCAGCTCCTGCGCGCGCGCACGCGCGAACTGGCTCACCACAGACGCCGGCAGCAGCTTCTTCTCGGCCCGCAGCGTGAGCAGGAACTGGCCGCCCACCCCGTGGGCAAGCCGCCCGTGCTCGAGCGCCGGCACCCAGCCAACCGACTGCGATTGCACCGAGGTGCCGGGGGCGAAGCGCAGGCGCGCGAGCTGTTCGTCGAGCGCATCGGCATCGACATCCCATCCGGGCTCGAGTCGATACACCAGGGCGTTGCGAAAGAAAGCGTTCATCAGTGATGCGAAAGCGTGGTGGAACGGGGAAGATGCGGCGGAGATCCTCCGCGGCGGCGGGTGCGGCGAGCTCGTGACGGACGACGCGCGCTGCATTGCCCGATCCGGCGTTGCCGGCTGGCAGGGGCGCGATTATGCCACGCGGGTCGACGCGACCCGCGGGCGGCGTCAGGCGGAGAGGAGCTGGTCCAGCGTGCCCGGGGGCGGCAGCGGGATCGCGCCCGCAGTGGCCCGCGCGAATGCGGCATCGGACGCCGTGGCGACTTCGTCGCCGCCGGCAAGCAGCTCGTCGACGCCGACCGCGGACTGCGCGAGGTCGTCGGCTGCCAACAGGTCGTCGTCGCCGTCGTCGCCGCTGTTGCGGCCACGTGGCAGCGACACCCGCAGGTCGTAGACCTGGCTCTCGCGGCCGATGTTGCCGGCCGCATCGACGACGCGCACGGTGTAGTCGTAGTTGCCGTTGGCAAGGCCGCTGTCGGTGAAGACCCAGCTCGTGCCGGTCACGGACGGCGACGATGAAATCACCGCGTCGTCGCGCAGCACCTGCAGCTCCTCGCCGGCGGCAAGCGGCGCGGAGAGGCTGCCGCGCAGGGTCGGCGACGGGTCGTTGGTGGTGCCGCCGTCGCGCACGATGCCGGTGCCGGGCTGAACGTCGTCGGTGATCGACGCGATGCTCGCCGTCTTGCTGTTGACGGTATCCACCGTGATCCGGTAGCCGGCGCTCGATTCCCCGGCGCCTTCGGCATCCACGACCCGCGCTGTGTACACATGGCTGCCGTCGGCGACGCGGCCGTCGGTGACCCGCCAGGTGTCGCCGTCGACGACGACCCGGCCGCTCACCGGCGCGCCGTTGCGCAGCACTTGCAGCTCCTCGCCCGCCACGAGCGGCGCGGCCAGCCGGCCGACGATCGTCGGCGTCGCGTCGTTGGTCACCCCGCCATTGGCCACGTTACCGGTGCGCGCCGGGACGTCGTCCGTGACGCCGGTGACGGTCGCCTGGTTGCCGGTCCCGGGCGCGACGACGATCCGGTAGCCCTCGCTCTCGCCTGCCCGCCCGGCGGAGTCCACTACCCGCGCCACGTAGGTGTAGTCGTTGCCGAATGCAAGACCGGCGTCGTCGACACGCCAGGCGAGCCCCTCGACCACCACGCCGCCCAGCACCGTGCCGTCGCGCATCACTTCCAGTCGCTCGCCCTCGGCGAGCGGCTCGCCGAGCCGCCCCTGGACCTGCGGCGCCCGGTCGTTGGTGCGCCCGTCGTCCGGCACCACGCCGACATAGCCCGGCACGTCGTCGACGACGGCGGTGATCCGCGGAGCAGCCGGTGCCCTCGCATCCACCGCCAGCTCGAACAGGGTGGTCGCGCTCTGGTTCTGGCTTGCGTCGATCGCGGTGACGGTGACCAGCGAAACCGAGCCGTCCGGCAGGCCCTGGGCCGGCAGCCCGCCGGCGGTGGGCGTCGCGCTCGCGAGATCGACCGACCAGCGGCCGTCGCTGCCGGCGACGGTGGCATAGCTGGCCTCGGGCCGGCCGTCGCGGTCGGTGTCGATGTCGAGTCGCACGGTGGCGCCTGCTTCGGCCTGCCCTTCGATCACCGGCGTGCGGGTCGCGGCGGTCTTCTCGCTGGTCACCACCGGCTCATCGGGTGGCGTCTTGTCGCCCGGGTCCGGCGGGACCGGCTGCGGGCTGGGCGATACCGCGGCCGGCCCGCCGCCACCGCCTCCCCCGCCGCCGGCAGCCGCCGCGAGCGCCGCGATCGATAACCCGCCCACCGCATACATCGTCGTGCCGGAGAAACCCTCGCCGTCGGCAACCGCGAGAGCGGGCGCGCCCGAGTAGTCCCGCGGGTACATGACGAAGCTGCCGTCGGTGAGCGCCTGCAGCGGCGGCGAGGCCGGCGAGATCGGGACCGCCCCCGCGGAGAAGAATGCATCCGGCTCGACGATGAAGGTGCAGGGGCTGCTCACCCCGCAGCGCGCGTAGAAGTCGGTGAGCTCCACCTGCGCGTCGCCGGGCAGTCCCTCGATCACCATGTGGCTGTCGAAGCGCTTCACCACGATGCCGGGCGGCGACTTGCCGGTGGCCTCGTCGTAGATGCGGTACTGGTCGCCGATCGCCGCGCGGATCTTCTGCACGCCGGGATGCAGCGCGATGCGGGCCGGTACGCCCTGCGCCGAGGTGATCTCGAAATAAATGGTCATGAGGATCCGCTGCCCGGGTGCTTCCCGCACATGGTAGCCACGCCCCTCAATCCGTGCCGATCGGTGTGGTCTTGAGTGACGGATGCCCGCCCGGAGCTGTAAGACCGTCCGACGGTGCGGCGTCTAGGGCGCTCCTATGCCCTGCCAGCCGCCGCCCAGCGCCCGCACCAGCGCCAGCGTGGCGGCCAGCTGGCGCCCTCGCAGGTCCAGAAGCGCCCGCTCGGCATTGAGCGCGGCGGTCTGGGCGGTGATCACGTTGAGATAGTTGACGACGCCCGCCTGGTACTGGTTGTTCACCAGCTGCAGGGCGAGCCGGGCAGAGGCCAGGGTGTCGGCCTGCAGCCCGATCTCCTCGCCGAGAATGCGCAGGGCCGCGAGGTTGTCCTCCACCTCCTTGAAGGCGAGCAGCACCGACTGTCGGTAGGACGCCACCTGCGCCTCGTGGGCCGCCTGCGCCTGCGCCACCACCGCGCGGCGCTCGCCGCCATCGAAGAGCAGCTGCAGAACGCTCAGCGTCGGCGACCAGAACCACGCCGGCGAGCCGAGCAGGTCACCGAAGGAACCCTCCCGCAGGCCGGCCGATGCGGACAGCGACAGCGACGGATACCACGCCGCCTGCGCGACCCCGATGCGGGCACTCGAGGCGGCCACGGCGCGCTCGGCCGCGGCGACGTCGGGACGCCGTTCGAGCAACTCGGAAGGCAGTCCGGTCGGCACGGCCGGAGGCAACGGCAGGCCGGGATAGTCCCAGGGCGTCGAAGCGGGCGCCTCGACGCTGCCGTCCGCCGGCGGCGGCCGGTCGAGGCGCGGCCGCTGAGGCGCCGCCGTGACCGCATCCAGCTGGAAGCTCGCGGGCATGCGGCCGACCAGCACCGCGATGGTCGACTCGAGCGCCGCCCGCTGCAGGGCGGTGTCCAGCAGCTGCGCGCGGGTCGACTTCCACTGCACCTCCGCCTGCACCACGTCCGCCCGCGCCGCGATACCGGCCCGGTAGCGGTTGCGCGTGAGCTGGACGCTGCGCTCGTAGGCGGCGACCGTGTCGGCGAGCAGCTGGCGCTGCGCGTCGAGCACCCTCAGGTCGAAGTAGGCGCGCGCGAGGTCCGAGACGACCACCAGCCGTGCGTTCTCCAGGTCCGCGCCGGCGGCCTGCAGCTGTGCCTCGCCGGCCTCGATCGAGCGCCGCACCCTGCCCCAGAGGTCCGGCGCCCAGGAGGCGTCGAGACCGAGCCGGTAGCTTTCGCTCGAGACGGTGCCGCCTTCGCCGGGGCCGCCTGCCGCCGAGCCGACGCGCGAGCCGCTGCTGCGCGTGGCGCTGAAGCCGGTGCTGAGGACCGGATAGCGGGCCGCGCCGGCCTGGGCCAGCTGCGCCCGCGCCTGGCGCCAGGTCGCCTCGGCCACCTGCACCGAATTGTTCGCGGCCATTGCCTGGTCGGCGAGCGCATCCAGCGTCGAATCGCCGAAGAGCGTCCACCAGCGGCCGCGCGGCAGACGGTCCGCGGCGCCGGCTTCCTTCCAGCCCGGCGGCGGCGCCTGGTGGTACTGCTCCGGAGTCGCGACCAGCGGGCGCTGGTAGTCCGGGCCGACCGCGCAGGCGGACAGCAGCACGCAGGTCACGGCGCAGGCGAGCGCGGCCGGGATGCGTTTGGAAACGCTCATGCAGCAGGCTGGGGGCCGTCGCCGGCCTGCCGCCGCCGGTCGCGCCGGCGCCCGCTCCACAGCCGCAGGCGATCGAGATAGAGATAGACGACCGGCGTCGTGTAGAGCGTGAGCACCTGGCTCACCGCGAGTCCGCCGACGATCGCGATGCCGAGCGGCTGGCGCAGCTCCGCGCCGTCGCCGGCGCCGAGCATCAGCGGCACGGCGCCGAGCATCGCCGCAAGGGTGGTCATCAGGATCGGCCGGAAGCGCATGAGCGCCGCCCGGTGGATCGCCTCCCGCGGCGAAAGCCCCTGCTGGCGTTGCGCGGCGAGCGCGAAGTCCACCATCATGATGGCGTTCTTCTTCACGATCCCGATCAGCAGGAAGAGCGCGATCAGCGCGATGAGGCTGAACTCGGCGCCGGCGAGCAGCAGCGCGAGCAGCGCGCCGACGCCCGCCGACGGCAGCGTGGAAAGAATGGTGAGCGGGTGGACGTAGCTCTCGTAGAGCACGCCCAGCACCACGTACATCGCCACGATCGCCGCGAGGATGAGGAGCGGCTGGTTCGACATGGCACTCTGGAAGTTGCGCGCCGTGCCCTCGAAGCTGCCGAAGATCGAGGCCGGCATGCCGATGCGTGCCATGGTGTCCTGCAGCGCCACCGTCGCCTCCGAGAGCGAGACGCCGTCGGGCAGGCTGAAGGAGATGGTCGAGGCGGCGAACTGCCCCTGGTGGCTCACCGACAGCGGCGTGTTGGTGTACTCGTAGCGCGCGAAGGTGGAAAGCGGCACCCGTTCGCCCGCCGGCGTCATGACGTTGACATGGCGCAGCGACTCCGGGCCCTCGGCCAGGCGCGGATCGATCTCCATCACCACGCGATACTGGTTCCGGGCCTCGTAGATGGTGGAGACGACCGACTGGGAGAATGCGTTGCCGAGCGTCGTATCCACCAGGTCGGCGGTGATCCCGAGGCGCGAGGCCGTCGGCCGGTCGATCACCACCGTGACCTGCAGCCCGCGGGCCTCCTGGTCGCTGTCCACGTCGGCGAGCTGGGGCAGGCCCTGGAGGGCGTTCTCGAGACGCTGCGTCCAGGTCCGCAGCAGGTCGATGTCGTCGCTGCGCAGGGTGTACTGGTAGCTGCCGCTGCTCTGCCGGCCGCCCGAGCGGACGTCCTGGATCGGCGTGAGGAAGAGGCGGGCCCCAGGGACGTGGAAGCGCTCGCGCAGGCGGTTGACGACTTCGCGCGCAGTCTCCCTGCGCTCGGCGAGCGGCTTCAGCTGAACGTACATCTGTCCGGTCGAGCGGGTGCCGCCGCCGGTCGTGGCGGTGACGCTCGCGACCGCGGGGTCCGCCCGCACGCCCTCGACGAAGATGTCCATCTTCTGCCGGGTGAGCTGGAAGGAGGCGCTCTGGTCGCCGCGCATCCAGCCGATCAGCTTGCCGGTGTCCTGCTCGGGGAAGAAGCCCTTGGGAATGCTGGTGAAGAGGTAGACGTTGAGCCCCACCGTGGCCAGCAGCATCAGCAGCGTCAGGAGCGAGTGCCGCAGCGCCCAGCCGAGGCTGCGGTCGTAGGCGGCGAGCACGCGGCGCGCGGCGCGGTCGATCCAGCCGGGCTCGCGCGCCGCCCGCCGGCGCCGGTCCACGCCATGCAGCAGGCGGGCGCACATCATCGGGGTGAGGGTGAGCGAGACGACCATCGAGATCAGCACCGCGACCGAGAGCGTCAGCGCGAACTCGCGGAACAGGCGCCCCATCAGGTCGCCCATCAGCAGGATCGGGATGAAGACGGCCACCAGCGACAGGCTCATCGAGACCACGGTCGAGCCCACCTCCCGAGCCCCGGCGAGCGCCGCGGCCACCGGTGGCTCGCCGCGCTCGACATGGCGAGCGGTGTTCTCGGCGACCACGATGGCATCGTCCACCACGAAGCCCGCGGCGATGATCAGCGCCATCAGCGAGAGGTTGTTGAGGCTGAACCCCGCCAGGTACATGAAACCGAAGGTGGTGACCAGCGACACCGGCACCGCCATCGCCGGGATCATCGTCGCCCGCCAGTCGCGCAGGAAAGCGAGCACCACCAGGATCACCAGCAACACGGAGAGCAGCAGCGTCTTCTGCACCTCGTGGATGGAGGCCCGCACGGTGGAGGTCCGTTCCAGCGACACCCGCAGGTTCATCGACGGCGGCAGCGATTCGCGCAGCACCGGCAGCAGCGCCTCGATGCCGTTCGCGGTCTCGATGATGTTGGCATTCGGCTCACGGTAGACGAGCAGCAGCACCGCCGGAACGCCGTCGGCCGAGCCGGAGTTCTTCAGGTCCTGGACCGAGTCCGTGACGCGGGCAACGTCGCGCAGGCGGACCGTTGCCCCATCGCTGTAGGACAGGATGAGCGGCAGGTACTCGGCGGCCCGCCGCGCCTGCGAGTTGGTGTCGATCCACCACTGCGCGTCGCCCGCCTCCACCAGGCCCCGTGGCCGGTTGGAGTTGGCGGCGCCGAGCCCGCTGCGCACGTCGGCGAGCCCGAGGCCGCGCTGGTTCAGCGCGGCCGGATCGACTTCCACCCGCACCGCCGGCAGCGAGCCGCCGCCCACGGTCACCTGCCCCACGCCGCGCACCTGCGCGAGGCGTTGCGCGATCACCGTGGAGGCGACGTCGTACATCTCGCCGGGCAGCGCGGTCGGCGAGGTGAGCGCGATCACCATGATCGGTGAATCCGCCGGGTTGACCTTGCGATAGGTCGGATTGTCCGGCAGGCTCGACGGCAGCTGGCCGCGCGCCGCGTTGATCGCCGCCTGCACCTCGATCGCGGCATCGTCGATGCTGCGGCTGAGGTCGAACTGCAGCACCACCCGGGTGGAGCCGAGCGACGACCGCGAGGTGATCTCGTTGATCCCGGCGATGCTGCCGAGCGCCCGCTCGAGCGGCGTGGCCACCGTGGCTGCCATGGTCTCCGGGCTGGCGCCCGGCAGGCTCGCGCTCACCGAGATCACCGGGAACTCGACCTGCGGCAGCGCCGAGACCGGCAGGTGGAAGTAGGCGACCAGGCCGGACAGAACCATGCCCAGGGCGAGCAGGATGGTCGCCACCGGCCGCCCGATGAAGAAGGCCGAGCCCATCAGGATCCTTCGACCAGCACGTCGCCGCCGGGACGGCGGCCGCGCAGCCGCCGCGACGCGCGGTCGAACAGCAGGTAGATCACCGGCGTGGTGTAGAGCGTGAGCACCTGGCTCACGATCAGGCCGCCCACCATGGTGAGGCCGAGCGGCTGGCGCAGCTCCGAACCGACGCCGGTGCCCAGCATCAGCGGCAGCGCGCCGAGCATCGCGGCGAGCGTGGTCATCAGGATCGGCCGGAAGCGGAGCAGGCAGGCCTCGAAGATCGCGTCGTAAGGCGCGAGGCCGCGCGAGCGTTCCGCGTCCAGCGCGAAGTCGATCATCATGATCGCGTTCTTCTTCACGATCCCGATCAGCAGGATGATGCCGATCACGGCGATCATGTCCAGGTCCCGGCCGGCGAGCAGCAGCGCCGCAAGCGCGCCCACCGCGGCCGACGGCAGCGTCGACAGGATGGTGAGCGGATGGATGAAGCTCTCGTAGAGCACCCCCAGCACGATGTACATCGTCACCACCGCGGCGAGCACCAGCCAGAGCGTGCCGGCGAGCGACTCGCGAAACGACGCCGCGGTGCCCTGGAAGGCGGTCTGCACGCTGATCGGCATGGCCGATTCCGCGCGGGCAGCCTCGATCGCGGCCACCGCATCGCCGAGCGACACGCCCGGGGCGAGGTTGAACGAGATGGTCGCCACCGGGAACTGGCTGCTGTGGTTGATGGTGAGCGCGGTCGGCCCGGTGCGCACCGTCGCGAGCGTGGTGAGCGGCACCTGGGTGCCGTCGCGGGTGGCGACGAAGACGTTGCCGATCGCCTCCGGCCCGCGCCGGAACTGCGGCGCGAGCTCCAGCACCACGCGGTACTGGTTCGACTGGGTGAAGATGGTGGAGACCAGGCGCTGGCCGAAGGCATTGTAGAGCGCCGTGTCGACCGCGGCCGGGCTCACGCCGAGACGGCCGGCGGTGTCGCGGTCGACCTCGACGAAGACCTGCAGGCCCTCGACCAGGTAGTCGCTGGTCACGTCCACCAGTTGCGGCAGCGCCGAGAGGCGCTCCACCATCCGCGGCACCCACTGGTCGAGCAACCGGGCATCCGCCGACTCCAGCGAGTACTGGTACTGGGTCCGGCTGACCCGGTCCTCGATGGTGAGGTCCTGCACCGGCTGCAGGTAGAGGCGCGCGCCCGGCACCTGCCCGAGCGCCTCCTGCAGCCGCTGGATCACCGCCGGCGCGCGCGCGTCACGCTCGGCGAGCGGCTTCAGCTGGATCAGCATCCGGCCGGTGTTCGGCGTCGGGTTCTGCGCGTCGACGCCGATGAACGACGAGAGCGACTGCACCGCCGGATCCTGCAGCACCACCCGAGCCAGCGCCTGCTGGCGTTCCGCCATCGCCTGGAAGGACACGCTCTGCGGCCCCTCCGAGATGCCCTGGATGATGCCGGTGTCCTGCACCGGGAAGAAGCCCTTCGGCACCACGAAGTAGAGGCCGGCGGTCAGCGCGAGCGTGAGCGCGAACACGAGGAGCGTCAGCCCGCCGTGGTCGAGCACCCGGCGCAGCGTCCGGCCGTAGACCGCGACCAGCCGATCGAATGCCGCGCCCATCGCGCGGTCGAAGCGGCCCCGCTGCTCCTCCCGGCGGTGGGCCAGCAGCCGTGCGCACATCATCGGCGTGAGCGTGAGCGAGACCACGCCGGAGATCAGGATGGCCACCGCGAGGGTGATCGCGAACTCCCGGAAGAGGCGCCCGACCACGTCGCCCATGAAGAGCAGCGGGATCAGCACCGCGATCAGCGAAAAGGTGAGCGAGATGATGGTGAAGGCGATCTGCCGGGAGCCTTCCAGCGCCGCCTGCAGCGGCGGCTCGCCGTCCTCGATGTGGCGCGCGATGTTCTCGATGACGACGATCGCGTCGTCGACCACGAAGCCGGTGGCGACCACCAGCGCCATCAGCGTGAGGTTGTTGATCGAGAAGCCGGCGAGGTACATGACGCCGAAGGTGCCGACGAGCGACAGCGGCACGGCGACGCTCGGGATGACGGTGGCCGGGAGGTTGCGCAGGAAGAGGAAGATCACCATCACCACCAGCGCGATGGCGAGCATCAGCTCGAACTGCACGTCGCGCACCGAGGCGCGGATGGTGACCGTGCGGTCGGAGAGCACCGCGACGTCCACCGCGGCAGGCAGCGACGCCTCGAGCTGCGGCAGCTGGCGCATCACGCGGTCGACCACCTCGATCACGTTGGCACCCGGCTGGCGCTGCACGTTGATGATGATGGCCGGCACCTCGTTCATCCACGCGGCGAGCCGCAGATTCTCGGCGTCCTCGACCACCTGGGCGACGTCCTGCAGGTGCACCGGGGCGCCGTCGAGATAGGCGACCACGATCTCGCGGTACTCCTGGGGCGAGCGCAGCTGGTCGTTGGCGTCGATGGTGTAGGCCCGGCTGGGGCCGTCGAAGTTGCCCTTCGCCTTCTTGACATTGGCCGCGACGATCGCCGCGCGCAGGCCCTCCATCCCGATGCCGTTCGCGGCGAGCGCCTGCGGGTTGGCCTGGATCCGCACCGCGGGGCGCTGCCCGCCCGAGAGCGTCACCAGCCCGACCCCTGGAAGCTGCGAGAGCTTCTGCGCGAAGCGGGTGTCCGCGAGGTTCTGGACCTGCGGCAAGGGCAAGGTCTTCGAGGTAAGGGCAAGGGTCACGATCGGCGCGTCCGCCGGATTCACCTTGCTGTACACCGGCGGAGCCGGCAGGTCCGAGGGCACCAGGTTGGATGAGGCATTGATCGCCGCCTGCACGCCCTGCTCGGCGACGTCGAGGGCCACCGCGAGGTCGAACTGCAGCGTGACGATCGACGCGCCGCCGGAGCTGGTCGACGTCATCTGCTTCACGCCCGGGATCTGGCCGAATTGCCGCTCGAGCGGCGCGGTCACCGTCGAGGCCATCACCTCCGGGCTTGCGCCGGGATAGAAGGTGTAGACCTGGATCGTCGGATAGTCCACCTGCGGCAGCGCCGAGACCGGCAGCAGCCGATAGGCGATCGCACCAGCGAGGATGACCGCGACCATCAGCAGCGTCGTCGCCACCGGGCGCAGGATGAAGGGACGGGACGGGTTCACGAGCTTCTCGCGGGCAGGCGCCGGGCGGTCGGACGGAGCACCCTAGCGC
>JAEWEW010000189.1 GCA_023389175.1 Pseudomonadota bacterium
GACCACGGTCGCGTTCGACAAGACCGGCACGCTGACCGAAGGCAAGCCGGCGGTGGTCGCGGTCCTGTCCGCGGACGCCCCGGGCGCCGTGCACGAAGACGAGCTTCTCGGGCTCGCCGCGTCGCTGCAGGTGACCAGCAGCCATCCGCTTGCCCTGGCGGTGCTCGCGAAGGCCAGGGAGCGGGGGATCGTGGCGACGCCGGCCCGCGAGGCGACGGCCTTGCCCGGCCGCGGCCTGCAAGGCAGTGTCGACGGCCGGCCGCTGGCGCTGGGCAGCGCCCGCCTAATGCAGGAGCTCGGCGCCCACGCCGGCCGGCTCGCGGACGACGCCGCGCGGCTGCAGGCGGACGGCCGGACGGTGTCCTGGCTGCTGGCTTCGGAGGAGGGCGGATGGCGCGTGCTCGGGCTGCTTGCCTGGGGCGACATGCTGAAGGCGACCGCGCGGCACGGCGTCGCCCGCCTGCATGACCTGGGCGTGCGGACCGTCATGCTGACCGGTGACAACCGCGGCAGCGCGACGGCGGTGGCGCGCGAGCTCGGGATCGACGAGGTCATGGCCGAGGTGCTGCCCGCGGACAAGGCGCAAGCCATCGAGTCGCTGCGGGCGCAGGGGCAGGTGGTCGCGATGGTCGGCGACGGCATCAACGATGCGCCAGCCCTCGCGGCCGCCGACGTCGGCATCGCGATGGCGACCGGCACCGACGTGGCGATGGAGACCGCAGGCATCACCCTGATGCGCGGCGACGTTCGCCTGGTCGCGGATGCGCTCGACGTCGCCCGGCGCACCCGCTCGAAGATCGCGCAAGGCCTCTTCTGGGCATTCGGCTACAACGCGCTCGGCATCCCGTTGGCGGCGCTGGGGATCCTGAACCCGGTGTTCGCCGGTGCGGCCATGGCCTTGAGCAGCGTGAGCGTGGTGACCAATGCCCTGACGCTGCGGCGCTGGCGCGGCACCGCGGCGGCGTCCCGGATGCAGCAGGCGGCGCAGCGGTCGCCGGCGCAGCGGTCGCCGGCGCCGGGGCAGCCCGGCCCGGCGAGCGCCGAGCCCCTCGCGACCGTGCTTCCGGGGCGCAGTGCCAGGAGGATAGGCTGATGAGCGAGCTGATGAACATCGGCGAGGCCGCCCGGGCTTCGGGCGTTTCGGCGAAGATGATCCGGCACTACGAGAGCGTCGGCCTGGTCCCGAGCGCAGCCCGCACCGATGCCGGCTACCGCCAGTACGGCGACAAGGATCTCGGCACGCTTCGCTTCATCCGGCGGTCGCGCGATCTCGGCTTCTCGATCGAGCAGATCCGGGCGCTGCTCGGCCTGTGGCAGGATCGACGCCGGCCCAGCAGGGAGGTCAAGGCACTGGCCGAGGAACACATCCGCGAGCTCGACGAGAAGCTCCGGGAACTGCAGGCGATGAAGGCGACGCTCGCCCACCTGGTGCATTGCTGCCACGGCGACGACCGACCTGATTGTCCGATCATCGAGACGCTGGCCGAAGGCAACGGAAAGGCGATCGCCAACGACGGCATCGCGGCACGCAGGCTGCATGGATCGTCCCGCGCGCGGTGAGCAACGCGATCCAGCTCGGGCCGCTGCTCCTGCCGTTCACGCTGCTGCTGGTCATCGCGTCGACCGGCGTCGCATTCGCGGTCGGCAGGCTGCTCTCCCGCGACGCGCCGGCGCAGACGGAACGGACGTTGTGGCAAGCCTTGCTTGCGGGCCTGCTCGCGGCTCGCCTCGCTTTCGTCTATGAGTACCGGTCGTCGTACCTCGAGTCCCCGCTCTCCATCCTGGACGTCCGGGACGGCGGGTGGAATGTCGCGTTCGGCCTCGTCGGGGCCTGGCTGCTCGTCCTCCATCGCGGCCGCGGCCGGCATGCACTGCAGAAGGCGGCGCGCTGGTCGCTCGCCGCCGGCACGGCCGTCTTCCTGGCGGGCATGGCTGTGCTCACGTTCCACTCCACCTCGGGAGCGCGACTGCCCGATCTGGCCTTCGCCTCGCTCGACGGCCGCACGGTCCGGCTGGCCGACTTCGAAGGAAAGCCGACCGTCGTCAACCTGTGGGCGACCTGGTGCCCGCCCTGCGTGCGGGAAATGCCGGTGCTGGACGACGCCCAGCGCAGGCATCCGGACATCCAGTTCGTGTTCCTGAACCAGGGCGAGGATGCAGTGCGGGTCGCGCGGTGGCTGGACGGGCGGCAGCTTTCGCTGCGCAACGTGTTGCTGGACCCCGGGCGGCGGGCGAGTGCCGCGTTCGGGCAGCGCGGCTATCCGGCAACGCTGTTCTTCAACGCGCAGGGCGATCATGTCTCGACCCGCATCGGCGAGCTCTCGAGGGCGACGCTCGAGGAGCGGTTGCAGGCACTGCAACGGTAGCCGGCAGCGCGCGAGCCGGCTTCGTGGCTCGCGACTCGCATCCGGCGCAGGACGCGCAAAGAAAAAGCCCCGCCGAAGCGGGGCTTTGCGTCACCTCGAAAGGTACGGTCGATTACCGGACGGTACGGGTGCCGACCACCTCGATCTCCACGCGACGGTTCTTCGCGCGGCCGTCACGGGTGCGGTTGTCTGCAACCGGCTGCTTCTCACCCTTGCCTTCCGTGTAGACACGGTTGGCTTCGATGCCCTTGCTGACCAGGTACGACTTGACCGCTTCGGCACGACGCACGGAGAGCCGCTGGTTGTAGGCGTCCGGACCGGTGGCGTCGGTGTGACCCACGGCGATGACCACCTCGAGGTTGATGCCGGACATCTTGCTCACCACGTCGTCCAGCTTCGCCCGGCCCTCGGGCTTCAGGACCGCCTTGTCGAAGTCGAAGAAGGTATCCGCAGCGAACGTCACCTTCTCGCTCCGCGGTGCAGGCGGCGGCGGGGGCGGCGGGGGCGGCGGCGGCGGCGGAACGACGGCAGGCGGTGCCGGAGGCGGCGGAGGCGGCGCCTTGGGCAGCAGGTCGTCGTCGCAACCCTTCATGGCCTGGGCGGGCGTGAAGAAACCGTAGCGGACGCAGTTGCCGAAGCCGCTCGTGACGACGCCAGTATCGTTGCTCAGGACGTAGCCGCTGTTCGCGGGATCGCCCTTCAATGCGGGACCCTGGCCACCGCCAGTGGATGCGCAGGCGGCAAGCAGCGAAGCTGTCGCGGCCAGTGCACCAAGTTTGACCGATTTCTTCATATTTCTCCTCTCGGTGAGACGACTCTCAGCTGAAAATTCAACACCCTGACAGGATTCTTTCGAACTGAAGAAGACCTGGACAAAG
>JAEWEW010000222.1 GCA_023389175.1 Pseudomonadota bacterium
GACGCGCTCGCCTGCGCGGTCTGCCATGTGCACGCGGGCGCCATGATCACCGCGCTCGGCAAACGGGTACGGCGCGGGCGCATCATCGGATGATCGCCGCGCCCGCCGCGCCGCACCGCGCCCGCCGCGTCGGGGCCGCTGCGCCGGGGCCGGCGACGCTTGGGGCATACTTGGGCCTTCGCAGCCTCCCCGTGGCCTTGCCCGCATGATTGGTCGCCTCGCCGGCATCCTGCTCGAGAAGAATCCGCCGGAGATCGTCGTGGATGCCGCCGGCGTCGGCTACGAGCTGAACGTGCCGATGAGCACCTTCTACGACCTGCCCGCCACCGGCGACAAGGTGTCGCTGTGGACCCACCTGGTGGTGCGGGAGGATGCGCACCTGCTGTACGGCTTCCTGACCCACCGAGAACGGGCGGTCTTCCGTGAGCTGGTCCGCATCGCCGGGATCGGCCCGCGTACCGCGCTCGCGGTGCTCTCGGGCATGACGGCCGACGAGCTGATCGAGGCGGTGGCGACGCAGGAGGCGGGCCGCCTCACGCGCGTCCCCGGCATCGGCAAGAAGACGGCGGAGCGGCTGCTGCTGGAGCTCAAGGGCCGGCTCGCGCCGGAGCTGGCGGGCGCCGGCCAGGGCGGCCGCGCTGCCGCGCCCGCCGGCACCGACGTGCTGCGGGCGCTGATCGCGCTCGGCTATTCGGAGAAGGAGGCGGGCGCCGCGGTGGGCCGGCTGCCGCCGGATTGCGGCGTGAGCGACGGTATCCGGCAGGCGCTCAAGCTGCTCGCCAAGGTCTGAGCCGATGCGAGCACCTGAGCCGATGCGAGCACCTGAGCCGATGCGACCACCTGTGGCACCAGCATGGCCATCGAGCACGACCGCCTGATCTCCGCGGCGCCGGCGACGCCGAGCGAGGAAGTGGTGGAGCGGGCGCTGCGTCCGCGGCGCCTCGCGGACTACGTCGGCCAGCCGAAGGTCCGCGAGCAGCTCGACATCTTCATCGCGGCCGCGCGGGGACGCGGCGAGGCGCTGGACCATGTGCTGCTGTTCGGGCCGCCCGGGCTCGGCAAGACCACGCTCGCGCACATCGTCGCGGCCGAGATGGGCGTCTCGCTGCGCCAGACCTCGGGCCCGGTGCTGGAGCGCCCCGGCGATCTGGCTGCCCTGCTCACCAACCTCGAGAAGAACGACGTCCTCTTCATCGACGAGATCCATCGCCTTTCGCCGGTGGTGGAGGAAATCCTCTATCCCGCGCTGGAGGACTTCCAGATCGACATCATGATCGGCGAAGGGCCGGCGGCCCGCTCGATCAAGCTGGATCTCGCCCCCTTCACCCTGGTGGGCGCGACCACGCGGGCCGGCATGCTGACCAATCCGTTGCGCGATCGCTTCGGAATCGTCCAGCGGCTGGAGTTCTACGACGTCGCGGACCTGACCCGGATCGTCGAGCGCTCGGCGCAGCTGCTCGCCGCCACCATCGACGCGAGCGGCGCCCGCGAGATCGCGCGCCGCGCCCGCGGCACGCCGCGGATCGCCAACCGGCTGTTGCGGCGGGTCCGCGACTATGCCGAAGTGCGCAGCGACGGACGCATCGACGGCGCGACCGCCGACGCCGCGCTGTCGATGCTGGACGTCGATCCCGCGGGGCTGGACGTCATGGACCGCAAGCTGTTGCGGACGGTGATGGACAAGTTCTCCGGCGGGCCGGTCGGCCTGGACAACCTGGCAGCGGCGATCGGCGAGGAGCGCGACACCATCGAGGACGTGATCGAGCCGTACCTGATCCAGCAGGGACTGCTGCAGCGGACCCCGCGCGGGCGCGTCGCTACGGCAAGCGCCTATGCGCACTTCGGTCTGCATGCGCCCACCGGCGCCCAGGGCGGCGATCTCTGGTCGCTCGACAACGGCGGTTCGTGAGCGGTCCCCTGCCCGCTCGCGACAGCGGCGCGGCAGGCCGTTCGTGGCGGATCGTCTGTAATTGGATGTATCGTGCCGATCCGCGGGCCCGCAGGGGGCCCCCGCGGGTAAAATCGCGCGCGTGATAACCCTCCACTCGATCCGTGTGCGCGTCTATTACGAGGACACCGACGCTGGCGGCATCGTCTACTACGCGAACTACCTGCGCTACTTCGAACGGGCACGCACCGACTGGCTGCGCGCGATGGGCCTGAACCACCGCGAGCTGTCGCGCACCGAGGGCCTGGGCCTGGTGGTGCGGGACTGCGCGGTGCGCTACCTGCGGCCGGCACGGCTGGACGACCTGCTGGAGGTCGAGGTCGGCTTCGCCGATCCGGCCGCCGATGTCGGCCGCGCGTCGCTGCGGTTCGCCCAGCGGGCGCTGCTCGCCGACGCCCCCGGTGGCGCCGGGACCGTGCTCGCGACCGGCTCCGTGCGCGTCGCCTGCATCCACCAGGCGAGCGGTCGCCCGGCATCCCTGCCCGGCAGCCTGCTCGCCCGGCTCTCCGAACAGGTTCCTGCCCGTCCCGGCACGGACGGAACCACGCCAGACGGAACGGCACGACAACAATGAACTCACACGACCTCTCGATCCTGTCCCTCGTGGCCAACGCCAGCCTCCTGGTGCAGATCGTCATGCTGCTGCTGGTGCTGGTGTCGCTGGTCTCCTGGACGATCATCTTCCGCAAGTGGTTCCAGATCCGCGCCGCCCAGGCCGCGACCAACGCGTTCGAGAACGAGTTCTGGCGCGGAGCCGAGCTCAACTCGCTCTACCAGAGCGTTGCCAACGCCAAGGGCGACCCGGGACCGCTCGCCCGCATCTTCGAGGCCGGGATGAAGGAGTTCCGGCGCGCGCGCCAGAAGGGCGCGGGCGCGGGCGGCGACGGCGCCGCGGTGCTCGACCCTTCCACCCGTGCCATGCGGGCCGCCTTCCAGCGCGAGATGGACTCGCTTGAATCATCGCTCGCGTTTCTCGCCTCGGCCGGTTCGGTCAGCCCCTACATCGGCCTGTTCGGCACGGTGTGGGGCATCATGAACGCCTTCCGCGGATTGGCGAACGTGCAGCAGGCGACGCTTGCCGCGGTCGCGCCCGGCATCGCCGAGGCGCTGGTCGCCACCGCGATCGGCCTCTTCGCGGCCATCCCGGCGGTCGTCGCCTACAACCGCTACGCGTACGACATCGATCGCCTGGCCAACCGGTTCGAGACCTTCACCGACGAGTTCTCGAACATCCTTCATCGCCATGCGCGCTAGGGAGGCGACCGACGATGCCAGCGATACCCGGCGGCGGCAGGCGGATCCACGGCAGGCGCAAGGCGCGCCTGGTCAACGAGATCAACGTCGTGCCTTACATCGACGTGATGCTGGTGCTGCTCGTGATCTTCATGGTCACCGCGCCGTTCGTGCCGACCGCCACCATCGAGCTGCCCACCGTGGGGGCCTCGTCCTCGCGGCCGGAGGCCTACGTGGAGGTGGTGGTGGAGAAGACGGGCGCCATGACCGTCCGCACCCACAACCTGCCCCAGCGGCTGGAGCGGCAGGCCACCAGCGAGCAGCTGCTTGCCACGATCAACGAGATGGTCGGCGGAAACAACGCCTTGCCCGTTGTTATCAGCGGGGACCGCGAGGCCCAGTACGACGCCATTCTCAACGTCATGGACCTGCTGCAGCAGCAAGGCGTGCGCCGGGTTGGTCTGATGGTGAAGCCGCGACCCGGATGACCCGGACGGCGGCGCCGGGCGTCCCGCCTCGCGGCCATCACCCGGCGACATCGCCCATGCCACGACATTGCTGAATGGCGACGCAGAAGACGGCTCGCAAGGACAGAAGGCAGCGACGCCCCGGACGGGGCCCGCTGCCGTTCCTGCTCGCCCTGGTGGTGCACGTGGGCCTGTTCGCCCTGCTCTTCGTCGGCGTGCGCTGGCAGAAGACGACGCCGATCGCACAGGCCGAGCTGTGGGTGCCGGTGGAGATGGCCGAGGTGACGCCGCCGCCGGAACCGGAACCGACGCCCACCCCGCCGCCCGAGCCGGAGCCTGCTCCACCGCCGCCGGCCCCCGCGCCGCCCCCGCCACCGCCGGCTCCGCAGCCGCCGCC
>JAEWEW010000233.1 GCA_023389175.1 Pseudomonadota bacterium
GGCCTCGACCGATCCGGACACCGGGGCCGCCGCGGCGCCCCCGTCCGGCGACGGCGGCACCGGCGCCACGCCGGCATGCCCGCTCGCCGGCTGGGCTGCGTCCTGGAAGGATTCGTCGTGATGGTTGTTCATGCGCGTCTTGCTTCGATGGATGACGGGGCGGGTTCGGTCGCTGAATCGGGCGTATCGGGGGCACGGGAAGGATCGACGGTATCGGCCTCGCCCTGCGGTTCGGCCTCGCCCTGCGGTTCGGCTTCGCCCTGCGTTGGCGTGTCGGCCCGCGGCTGCGCAGCGTCTGCAGCCTCGGTGTCCTGCAGGGGCTCGGCCCCGGAAGCCGCAGCCGCCTCCCCGGGCGCGGCCTCGGCTCCGTCGCCCGCCGCCTCCTCGGGGCCCTCGGCGGCCTGCTCCGCGAAGATCGGCATCGCGGCCGCTTCCGCCGGCGATTCGCCGGCCTCGAGCGGCGGCAGCTCGGAGAGCGAGCGCAGGCCGACATCGTCCAGGAACTGGCGGGTGGTGCCGAAGAGCGCGGGCCGGCCGGGCACGTCCTTCACGCCCACCTGGTCGATCCAGCCGCGGTCCTCGAGCGTCTTGATGATGTGCGACGACACCGTCACCCCGCGGATCTCCTCGATGTCGCCGCGCGTGACCGGCTGGCGATAGGCGATGATGGCCAAAGTCTCCATCACCGCGCGGGAGTAGCGCGGCGCCTTCTCCGGGTGCAGGCGGACCACGTAGCGGGCGATGTCCGGCGCGCTCTGGAAACGCCAGCCGGTGGCGAGCGAGACCAGCTCGACCGAGCGCCCCTTCCAATCCTCCCGCAACGCCTCGAGCAGGCTGCGCACGGTGTCCGGCGACACCGGCACCTCCTCGGGGAAGAGCTGGCGCAACTCGCCGACGGTGAGCGGCTTGGTGGCACAGAGCAGCGCGCCCTCGAGCACGCGCTTGACGTCGGAGGTATTCATTCCCTAGGCACAATGGACCATGAGTGACTCGCATGACGGGCTGCGGCAGCCGGCATGACCCGGCGCAGCGCGTTGCCGTCCCCGCACGGCGGGGACCATGAAACGTACGTCGCCATCCTTGCCATGAGGATCACCCGAGCGGCGCTCGGGCTACGGCGCTTCCCGACGACGGGGATCGATCCGGTTTCTGGTGGCGAACTGCGCGCCGGCACCGGCGCCTCGCAGTCTGGCCTCGCCGCGTGCCGCGGCAGGGCGGCCGTCGGTCCGGGCGGTGCCGGCGGACATCCACGCCGCCGGCTTCAGGTTCAGCATGTTACAGCAATGCCCCGGTGCTGGCCACCCGGCCGGTCAGGCGGCCCGGGCAACGGGCCGCGCGGCGTCGTAGCGGGCGAGCAGCGATTCCAGTCGCGCCTCGGCGGCCTTCAGGTTGCGCTCCTTCACATGCCCGAAGCCGCGGATCTGCTCCGGCACGCTCGCGATCTCCACCGCGAGGTCGAGCCGATCGCGATCGAGATCCGCCAGCAGGCGCCCGACCAGCGCCTCGTACTCCGCCACCAGCCGCCGCTCGGTGCGCCGCTCCGCGGTGCGGCCGAAGGGATCGATCGCGGTGCCGCGCAGGAAACGCAGCGGCGCGAGCATGCGGAAGGCCTTCAGCATCCACGGCCCGTACTCGCGCTTGACCAGCTCCCCCTTCTCGTTGCGCCGCGCGAGCAGCGGCGGCGCAAGGTGGAACGAGACCCGGTAGTCACCCTCGAACTGGGCGGCCAGCCGTTCCCGGAAGGCCGGATCCGCATGCAGCCGCGCCACCTCGTACTCGTCCTTGTAGGCCATGAGCTTGAAGAACGCGCGCGCGACGGTTTCCGCGAGGCGCATCGACCCGTCGGCGGCGAGCGACCGCTCGGCCTCACGGACCCGGTCAACCAGCGCGACATAGCGCGCCGCATAGCGCCGGTTCTGGTATCCGACGAGGAAGTCCCGACGTATCGCGACGGTGTCGTCGAGGCTGCGGGGTGCCGCCCTGGTCGACGGCACCAGCCGCACCGGGACCGCCGGCGCGGCGGCCCGCTCCACCGCCTCGGGATCGACCGCGGCGCGGCGGCCCCAGGCGAACGCGGCCTTGTTCGCGGCCACCGCCACCTGGTTGAGCTCGATCGCGCGCTCGATCGCGGCGGCGGACACCGGCACGAGGCCGAGTTGCCAGGCATGGCCGAGCATGAAGAGGTTGGTCGCGATCGCATCGCCCATCAGCGCGGTCGCGAGGCGCGTCGCGTCGACGAAATGGGCGTGATCCTCGCCGACCGCGTCGCGGATGGCATCCGTCATGCGCTCCAGCGGGAACTGCAGGTCCGCATTGCGCGTGAAGTCCGCGGTGGGCGTCCTGGCGAGGTTGGCCACCACGCGCGTGCGGCCATGCGCCATGCGACCCCGCGCGTCGCTGCCGGAGGTGACGACCACGTCGCAGCCGAGCACCGCGTCGGCCGCGGCGGTGCCGATGCGCGGGGCGTAGAGCGGCTCGCCCGGGTTGGCGAAGCGCACGAAGCTCATCACCGCGCCGTTCTTCTGGGCGAGGCCGGCCATGTCCAGCACGGTCACGCCCTTGCCCTCGAGATGGGCGGCCATGCCGAGCAGCTGACCGATGGTGACCACGCCGGTGCCGCCGATGCCGGTCACGAGCAGCGCGTAGGATCCGTCGATCGTCGGCAGCACCGGCGCGGGCAATCCGGCCGCGGGCGACGCCGGCTCCGGCGCAGCGGGCGGTGCCGAGCCGCCGGCGGCGGCCGGCGCGCTGGCAAGACCCGGGG
>JAEWEW010000245.1 GCA_023389175.1 Pseudomonadota bacterium
GTCGGCCCGGCTGGTGCAGCCGACCGGGCCGGTGCCGCCACCGCCCGGGCGATGCCACGGTCCGCCGGGGGCGCCTGCTCAGCGGGCGGGCGCGACGAAGTGCGCATTGCCGCTCATCCCGGCGAGCAGCTCCGGGAAGTCCTCGCTGATGCGCCCCTCCAGCTCGATCGTCTGGCTGGCCGGATCCACCCGCGCGTTGATCGCCGAGACCACCGCGGGATAGCTCCGCCCGGTCTCGTCGATGCGCACCTCGAAGCGCGTGCCCCGCCGCAGCCAGCCGAGCCAGTGCGACGGGGCATTGAGCCGCACGCGCAGTGGTCCGGCCGAGACGATGTCGAGCAGCGGCTCGCCGATGCTGACGCCCTGGAACTCGCGGACGTGCAGGCGCGAGATGCGGCCGTCGAAGGGCGCGACCACGGTGCACTGGGCGACCTGCGCATTGCCGAGATCGATCTGCGCGCGCGCCTTCGCCACCGCCGCGGCAGCAAGCGATACCTCGACCTCGCCGGCAGCGCTGAGGCCCTGCAGACGCTTCTTCGCGGCATGCTGCTCCTCGGCCGATAGCAGCTCCGCCTTGGCCATGCCCAGCCGGGCGCGCTGCTCGCCGCAATCGAAGCGCACCAGCACCGCGCCCTGGCGGAAGGCGCTCCCGAGCTCGCCGCCGAGCGAGCGCACCACGCCGACCATCTGCGCGACCAGGGTCGTTTCCCGCGCGGCCACCAGCAGCGCCCGCGGCCCGGGCTCCTCGGCAACCGCCGGCGCGGGATAGCCGCCGGAGAGCGACCCCACCGCCGCGACCAGGAACGCGGCGACGGCAGGCCGGCGAGCGGCCCGGCCAGGCGCCCGCGCGAAGGCGCGCGCACCGCCCGGCTGGATGCCCGGCTGGCACCTCATCGCCGCAGCGCGAGCGATCGCTCCCGCTCCGACTCCAGCCATTCGCCCACCACGTCCGCGTTGATGCTCGCCGCCGCCTCGGTGAGCGCGCGTCGCGACTCGGCCGATGCGCTTCGCGGCGCGACATTGCTGTAGCGCGTCTGTCCGACTCGCGAGCCGTTCGGCCGGGTCAGCTCGATCGTCCAGGTGGACTCGCGCGCCGCCTCTCCCGAGGGCGCGACCTCGCGCCGCACATCCAGCCGCCAGACGTCGCTGCGCGCGGCGGCGTCCGCGCCGAGCACGTTCATCTCCCGGCGCTGCAGGGCGCGGGCAAAGACGCCGGCGATCGCGGCGCGCTCGTCCTCGTCCTCCGCTCCCGCCACGGCAAGCGCGATCGGCAGCGTCTGGATGCTGCCGATCGGCTCCGTGTTGAAGGTGCGCGCCTCCCAGCGCAGCAGCGAGTGCCGCAGCTGAACCGCGAGCGCGCGCACCGGCACCGAGCTGTCCTTCGCTTCCACGTCCAGCCCGAGCGAGTTGTACAGCCGGCCCCAGGCCGCCTGCGCGTTGGAGTAGGCGATGTGGCGCTGGTACTCGGACAGGACCGCCCGTGCCTCGCTGCGGATCAGCTCCAGCTCCGAGTCCACCTGCGAGCTGGCCGAGGCGCGGGCGTAGCCGACCAGGCGGTCGTCCACCCCCGCGCTCTGGGCGTAGGTGTCGTACTCCGCCCGGGCGAGCCCGTAGCGCAGGGCGGCCACCCGGACCTGCGTGAGGATGGCCATCGCCTGCGCCATCCGCCGCGTGTCGTCGACCGCCTCCTGCAGCTCGCCCTGGCGCCGGATGGCCGGCACCGCGGCCAGGCGGAAGAGGTTGAGCGAGACCCGCACGCCGCTTTCCACCCAGGCATTGTCGAGCAGGAACTTGTTCGAGTCGTAGTTGGCGCCGAGGTTGAGCGACACCGAGGGCAGCGTGGTCGCGAGCGCCCGCCGGATCTCGCTGGCGGACACCCGCTTGCGGTAGTCCTCCTCGCGCAGCTCGGGCCGGTTCGACAACGCCACGTCCTCCAGCTCCGCGATGCCGGCAGGCGGCGGCGGCAGGTCGGCCTCGTACAGGTCCGACAGCGAGAACTTCGTTCCCGGCGGCAGGTTCATCAGGGCGGCCAGCTCGGCGCGGGCGAGCTCCAGGTCCTGGCGCCGCGATTGCAGCAGCGAGATGGTATCGAGCAGGCTGCGCTGGTAGGCGAGCGCCTGGGGCACCGGCTGCAGCCCCTGCTTCTCGATCTCCCGGGCGCGTGCGAGCGCGGTCTCGCTGCGCCGGAGCAGCTCGTCGATCCGCCCTTCGAGGCGCTGGGCACCGAGCGCGCGCCAGTAGGCATCGCGCACGTCGCGCATCACGTTCTGCACCACCTTGCGCTTGCGCTCCTCGGCGATCAGCACCTGGTCGGCCTGGGCCCGCGCCCGGTAGTACGAGACGCCGAAGTCGAGCAGGTTCCACGAGAACTCGGCGCCGGCGATCCAGCGCTGGCGCTCGACGGAACGGCTGTAGGGCAGGTCGGGATCGTATTCGGTGCCCCGCTGCTGGTATTGGGAGTAGAGGTCGCGGTCGCGGGTGACATAGCCGGCGCTCGCGGTGAGCTGCGGCAGCAGATCGAACCGCGCCACGTCGAGCACGCCGTGCTGCAGGGCCGCCTCCATCATCTGCAGGCGGTAGTCGAGGTTGTACTTGATCGCCCGGGCCGCGGTCTCCTCCAGCGTGAGCGGCGCCCGCACCGGCTCCTGGTCGACATACATGCGCTCGCGATCGGCACGCACCCGCTCGGCCACCGCCTGCTCGGCAATCGGCTCCGGGCGGATGGAGGCACAGCCGGTCGCGAGCAGCGCGGCGGCAAGCGCCGCGTACCAGTGCGCGCGGTTCGTGGCCGGGCGCCGGTGCAGGCGCGTGCGGCTGAGGAGCGGCCCCGAGGCGGCGAGCCTCGGGGCGGGAAGAAGGTCGGCCGGTTCCGAAGTACCGGTGCGCTCTGTGTTTTCACTGCCCGACACACCATTACTGGAGGTTGCCGGACCGGCCGAAGAGGGTGAAACCCGGGTTGATTCGCCTAAGGTTGGCGCGATAATCCCGTGGTTAATCATATAGTTATAGTGACAACCTAGAAAGTCTCTCATAAGCCGTGGCGGCTCACAAGTCGGATTCGGCGTTCCTGCCACAACCATCCGCCCCGCCCTCAGCAGTCAGGCGCCGGGCGGGCCTTAATGACCACCGGCGGCGCGATGCGCTTCTTCGCGGCCCCGACCTGCTCCGAGAACGACGGCCGCTCCGGCCGCGCCGCGCCGTCGGCGAAGACGCTGCGCTTTGCCGGGCGCGGCTTCTCCGCGACCGGCTTGGCCGGCACGCATTCGTCGTCCTTGCCGACCGGCGCCTCCCGCACCGCGGCTGCCGGCGCCGGCGGGTCGTCCGCGCCGGGAAGCCGGATGTCACCCGGACGCAGCGGATCGCGGGCAAACGGGTCGGCCATGCCGAGCGGCCCGAGCAGCGCCACGGGCGGCAAGGCATCCAGGAGCACGCCGTCGTGCCGCGGCCAGGGTTCGTCGACCGGCAGCCCGGGGCGGCCCGACATCGACGGCGGCGCAGGCGGAGTGGCCGGTGGCGGGCCGGCCGGTGG